>NZ_JBHXNI010000003.1:382485-447827 GCF_042721735.1 Achromobacter sp. NPDC058515 | reverse complement strand
CCCCGCGGGGGGGGGGGGCCCCGCCCGGGGGCCCCCCCCATTTTTTGCGCCATGTATTCCACCCCCCACTGGGGGCACCCCCCCCCCAACCCCCCCCCTTTTGGGGGCGCGCCCCCCCCCGGCCCCCCGCGACGATCCGCCATCCGGAGTATTCCGGGACGCCGTCGCTACGGGTTATACGCCTGCCGGGCCGACTGTTCAATTGCCGCGCGGCCCCGGCCGAAGTAAGCCTGCTTGGGAAACAGAACGTTAATGCCCCGAAAAAGCGATTGATCGGCCCCGGCATACCTTCTATAACCGCATCAAACAGTCGTGCAGGCCCCTGTCACCAGGAGATCGCCATGGCGCAGTCCACTGTCAACCCGCAGCGCTCCGATCCGTACAAGAACTTCAAGTTCCGCGTGAAATGGCATGGCCGCCACGTCGCCGGCGCCAGCAGGATGACCCCGCCCAAGCTCGACGCCGGCGCAGCCGGACGCCAAACCATTACGCTGGAGCGCGGCGTCACGCATGACCGCGAATTCGAGCAGTGGGCCAACAAGGCATCCCAGGAATTGCGCAAGGACATTGTCATCGAGACCTATGACGAAGCCGGCCGGCGGGTGCAGGCCTGCAAGGTGCTCGGCTGCCGGGTGTCGGCGTACCACGCTTTACCCGACCTGGACGCCAATGCCACTGTTGTCGCCATCCAGAGCATCAAGCTTGAAAACGACGGGTGGGAGGATGAGGAGGACGGCGCCCAGACGGACCGCGGCCGGCTCGGCGGCATGGCCCAGCGCCTTGCGCCCATGGCAAGCCTGGACGATCTGCCGCTGCCCGAATCCCAGCTTGCGGTGTTGCGCAAGCTAGCCGCCCAGCTGCGCCAGCGTCATCGGGTTCGCCCGGAAAGCAGAGCGGCCGCGGCGCCTTCGCGCGGCCAGGGCCTGGCCGCGCTGTTCAGCGGAGAAGGCGGCACCGGCAAGACCCTGGCCGCGGAGGCGCTGGCTCGCGAAGCGGGGCTGGACCTGTACCGCGTCGACCTGTCGGCGGTCGTCAGCAGGCACATCGGCGAAACCGAGAAGAACCTGCGCCGCCTGTTCGAGGCCGCCGAGGACAGCGGCGCCATCCTGATCTTCGACGAAGCGGACGCGCTCTTTGGCAAGCGTTCGGAGGTAAGGGACAGCCATGACCGCTACGCCAATATCGAGGTCGGCTACCTGCTGCAGCGCATCGAGTCCTATCCGGGCCTGACGGTGCTGAACGCCAAGCAGAAATCCAGCCTGGACAGCGCATTCCTGCGGCGGCTGCGCTATGTCGTCCAGTTCCCCTCGCCTGAGGAGGATTAGCGCGCGCGCATCCCCGGCCCGAAATCCACGCGAGGCCTGCCTACCACTGCATGGATGCGCCCACGCCGGCCGTCGCGCCGCCTGAACTCACCCCCACGCCGGCCTTCAGCCTGACCCGGTCGTTCACGCGCGCGGATGCGCCCAGCGCGATGGCCTGATAGCCCCGGTACGTGGACATACCCATGCCCAATGCGAAGTTCTTGCCCTGGTCGACCTCGGGAACCATGGTCAACGCCGTGGTCGCGGCGATCCCGGAATACGCGTTGCGCGCCACGTTGGCCACTGCGCGATTGGTCTGGTCCAGACGGCTGTCCAGTCGGCTCAAGCCTTCGCGATTGGTCTGCACATTGCCGTCCAGAGAGCTCAGCGCGTCGCCCACATTGCCATAGGTCTGGCCGTCCAGCACGTATGACGGGCCGGTCACGGCGCCCGTGGCCTCGTCTATGCCCGCCCCGCCGCCCAGGCCGGCGACGACCGGAACCAACTGGCCGACGTTCACCGCATCGGTCTGCTGCGTGCCCGCCGCCACATTGGTCACTTGGCGCTCCGCACCCTTTGAGCCCATGGACACGGAGTTTGCGCGATCCGCCACCGAACCGGCGCCCAGCGCAACGCTGCTGGCCGCCGTCGCGGCAGCATTCGAACCGATCGCCACGCCATAGTCCGCGGTCACCGAAGCGTTCGCGCCCGTGGCCACGCCCTTGGCGCCTGCTTCAACGAAGGCGGCATCGCTCCCATCGCCCGCGCCATCGGCCTTGACGTAGTCGCCCATCGCGGCCGCCTCGCCGATCTGCTGGGACAGCTCGTAGAGCTGGCCGCCGTTCACGGCATCCGTGCTGCCGGAAGAAATGTCGCCGTCCTCCACGCCGGTGATCCTGCGCGCGCCGTCCGTGCCTGACATGTCGACGAGATTGCCGCCCGAGTGCCCGGCGACCGTAACGGCGCCATCCGGGGAATCCTGCCTGACCAGACCGGCCTGGCCGTTGTTCATCTGGTCCTGGATGTCGTCGACCGTCGATTGCACCTCGGTCACGCGGTTGTCCAGGCCCTCCACGGCGCCGCCCACGGAGTTGTACGCCACTCCGCCCACGCTGAAGGAGGGCGCCGACATCGAACCGTCCGCGTTGACGGAGGCGCCGCCGCCCAGCCAGCCGGCAAAGGACGTGCCCATGGCATGAAGCTGCGCGCCGTTGACCGCGTACAAGCTGCCCGCGGCAATCGTGCCGTCGGCCACGCCCGTCAGCTGGCGCGCCCCGTCCGTGCCGGCGATATCGACAAGATCGCCGTCCGCGTCCTGCCCCACGGTCAGCTTGCGCGTGTCGGCATCCTGCATGACCATGCCCAGCCCGCCGCTATTGATGCTGGCCGTCAGATTGTTCAGATTCGTCGTGTTCTGCGCCACCAGTCCGTCGAGCGTGTTCAGCGCGACGGTGTTGGCCAGGACATTCTCGTTGGTCGCGTACAGCTGCGCACCATTGACCGCATCCTGGCTGGAGACGCTAAGCGCCCCGGCCTCGACGCCGGCCAGCGTGCGTGCGCCATCGCTGCCCGTCAGGTCAACCACATCGCCGTCCAGGTCCTTGGCCACGGTAATGCGCTTGGTGGTCGCGTCCTGAAGCACCAGGCCCGACTCGTCGTTGTTCAACGATTGCGCCAGGTCCGCAATGTCGCCCGTGTTCTGCGTCACGCGGCCATCCAGCGCCGTGATGGACGAGGTGTTGCCCGCCACGCGGACATCCAGGCCGGCAATTGCCGTGGTGTTGATCGACACGATGGCGTTGGTCGCGTACAGCTGAGAGCCATTGACCGCATCCTGGCTGGCGGCGCTCAGCGTACCGGCCTCGACGCCCGCCAGCGTGCGCGCGCCGTCGCTACCCGTCATATCAACAATGACGCCGTCCAGATCTTTCGCCACCGTGATGCGCTTGGACGTCGCGTCCTGAAGCACTAGGCCCGCCGTGCCTGCTTCCAGCGCCGAATTCAGGTTCATGATGGCCGTGGCATTCGTGGTCACGTCCTGATTCGTTATGAACAGCTGCGAACCAACGACCGCATCCTTACTGCTCGCGGTAAGATCCCCCGCACGGAGTTGCGTGATTTTGTTGTCGTTCATTTGAACGACGCCCAACATGGAAATACCTTCCGCCGCCAACAGCTCCAGGGTGCCGTTGACGTAAGCCGAAATGCGCGCGGTTGACGCGCTGTAGCCCCCTCCCCCGTTGTCAGCTCCCGCGGTGTTCAGGGAAAACGCCAGGCCGGGGACGGCGCCGCAATTCAGACTGGTGCTGGCGCCCGGCACAGTGCCAAATGCTGCCCCGCTTGACGTCTCGGTATCACAGAGCTGCAAACCCGCCCCGGCCGCTTGTGCAGTCGACGACGGGCCGATTGTCTCGATGCCGGCCAGCGCGGTAACGGCCGCCAGCGCGGCATGGCGCACCCGGCAGGATTTCCCGCGCAGGCGTGCGGTTTTTCTTGATCCGGCTGTCCGCGGTTGGGCGGCTGCTTGCTTGACGGGGGAGTGAATTTTCTTCATGGCGTGTTCTTGCCGGTGCCCGCGGCACGCAGCGCAGTCCTCTTCTGGGTTGATGGATAAGGCGCGCACTGCGACGACGAGGGAGCGCGCGCTTGTTGGAGAAGAAGAATTTACGGACTGCACCCGCAGCGAAATATAAGAACATTATTAAAGGGCTGATCTCAGCCGTTCGTAATTATGAAAGGCTGACTTTTCCTGAGGTGTAGGAGAACCTGCAGCGCGCATGCCGGATCCATCTAAAAAAGCGATTCGCACGACGCACTTTTTATCGCTTTGAATTGCCCTGTCTCCCGCGTACATTCGCCACACATTGCCGCTTGATTTCCACGCGCCAGCATCCTTGCTTGCGCCACCAAAACAAAAAAGCCGGCGCAAAGGAGACAACAAAATGGGCGGACTCAATCCACCGCGGGACCATCAACTTCCGGGCAGGCGACGCACGCTGCAAAGACTGGGCTCGCTCGTGGGCCTGGCCCTTTCCCCCGCTCTCGTACGCGCGGCGGCGGCCACGCCCGCGGCTTGGGCGCCGGAAAAGCCGATAACGATTCTGGTCGGATTTGCGGCGGGCGGCTCCGCCGACCAGATCGCCCGCAACCTGGCCTCGGCGGCCAGGCACAAATCGCCAGTGCCGGTGGTCGTCATGAACAAGCCAGGCGCCGCCGGCGCGGTGGCTGCGCAGATCGTCGCGCAGACGGCCCCCGACGGCTATACGCTCTTCGTGGGCGGCGGCAGTGAAACCACGTCTCTCGGCAATCACCAGCAATTGAGCTACGACCCCCGCAGCTCTTTTCGGGCCATCATCAAGGTGGCCCGCCTTCCCAGCGTGCTGGTCGTGCGCGCGGACTCCCCTTACGCCGACATGCCCGCCTTGCTCGCGGCGGCCAAGGCCGCCCCCGAGACGCTTTCGTACGGATCGACCGGCCATGGCGGAATTTTCCATTCCACCGCATTGATACTGGAGAAGATCAGCGCCATCAAGCTGCTGCACGTGCCGTACAAGGGCGCGGCGGAATCGATGGCGGCGCTGGCGGGCGGCCAGATCGACATGGCCTTCGGCGCGCCGGAAGAAGTGCAGGGACTGGTGGCTGGGGGACGGCTGCGCCCGATCGCGATTTTCTCGAACTCGCGGGTCGATGCCTATCCGGATGTGCCCACGATGACGGAACTGGGCTATCCGGTCGCGGTGGACAACATGAAGGGATTGCTGGCGCCGAAGGGACTGCCCGACAACGCCTATCAATGGTTGTTCGAGACGTTCCATGAGGCGATGCAATCGCCGGAGTTCCAGCAGTATGCGAAGTCCTCCGGGCTCAGCATCTCGTATGCGGACGGCCCGTCGTTTCAACGCGAGATCAACGACAGCTTCGAAGCGATCAAGAAGGCGATTCAATAATGAGCGAAAACGCAATTGCCCAGGCAGGCGTGCACACGCCGGTAGGCTTTGTCGGACTGGGCGTAATGGGCTTGGGCATGGCCGGCTGCCTGTTGCGCAAAGGCTTCCCGCTGAGCGTCCACAACCTGCATCCTGAAAAGACCGCGGCCCTGCGCGCGGCGGGAGCATTTGCCGGCACGCTTGCCCAGCTTGGCGAGCGCAGCCGTGTCGTGGTGCTGAGCCTGCCCGATACGGCCGCGGTCGAGGAAGTGCTCTTCGGATCCGAGGGACTGGCTTCGACCCTGCAAGCAGGCGCCTGCGTCATCGACACCAGCACCATTTCGGCCGATGCCGCGAGGCGCATCGCCGACAGGCTGGCCGCGCAGGGAATAGCCTTTCTAGACGCCCCGGTCAGCGGCGGGCAGCAAGGCGCCGCCGACGGGACGCTGAGCTGCATGGTCGGCGGCGATTTCCAGGCGTTTGAAGCCTGCTCCAGCGTCTTCTCGGCATTGACTTCGCGCGCCGTTTACATGGGCGCGGCGGGCACGGGCCAGGTCACCAAGTCCTGCAACCAGATCGCCGTCTCGGCAGCCTTGCTGGGCGTTGCCGAAGCGCTGGCGCTGGCCGCGCGCCAAGGCGTGGATCCCGCCCGGGTCCGGGAGGTGCTCCTGGGCGGCGCCGCGCAGAGCTTCTCCCTGGAAAAGCATGGCCCCAGAATCCTCGCGGGCAACTTCCAGCCCGGCTTTCGCGCCGCGCTGATGCGCAAGGATCTGCGGCTTGCGCTCGACAGCGGACGCGAGGGCGGCGTCTTCATGCCGGTCGCGGGCCTGGCGGCCCAGCTTCTGGACATCCTGTGCAATCGGGATGAGGGCAACCTGGACTGGTGCGCGCTTGGCGGCCTGGTCGCCGAACTGTCCGGCGCGGCGCCAAGCAATGCCGCGCCTAGAGCATGAGATTGGGCAGGCCGAAGTCGGCGACCTCGCTGACCAGCTGCCTCATCTGGCGCACCAGGGGCCGGATATCATCGCGCCTGGCTTGAAACGAATACGACAAGGGCGACAGGGGCGGCCGGCACTCCATGGCGACCACGTCGCCGCGCGCGGACAGCTGCCTGACCCAGGCCTCCGGCAAGAAGCTTATCCCGACGCCGGCGACAACCATTCCCGCAATGGCGGCCAGATTGTTGCATTCCAGCCGGCGGTCCACTTCAAGCTCGTTCCTGATCAGCCAATTGTCGAATTCGCGCGCGGAGCCCGCGTCGCTGGGCATGGTGATGACCGCCACTTCGGCAAGCAGTTCCGAGGTGATCAGGCGGCGGGCGCCCACCAGCACCGGCGCTGCGCCCCATAGGAAACTGACATCGCGGATTGCATGACTGGTGATGGCGCCGCGCCTGGACGTGCCGGCGACCACCGCGAAATCCAGTTCGCCGCTTTCCACCTTTTCTTCCAGCACGCGTCCCATGTCGATGCGAGGCTCCAGCACCAGTTCCGGATACAGCTGGCGCGCGCGGGCGACAAACTTCGGCAGCCAACTCAAGGCGGCCAATTCCCCCATGCCGAAGCGGCACACTCCTTTCACGACAGGGGTATCGGCCATCGCTTCCCTGACCTCGTCGACGGTGCACAACAGCTTGCGGGCCAAGGGCAGGAAGGTCTGGCCCGCGGTGGTCAGGATGGCGCGATGGCCGGAGCGGTCAAACAAGGGCTTGCCCAGCTGCGCTTCAAGTTCGGCCAGGCGCTTGGACAGGGATGACTGCGACAAATGAAGCCGCTCCGCCGCCAATGAAAAGCTGGCCAGCGTGGCGGCCCAGTAAAACGCCTCTATCTGTTTGAAGGTCATATCATCGCTTTTGGCGATCAATAATCAGCGCAATATATCACTTTATTCATACCGCCCAAGTCCCTAAAGTAAGGCGCTCAACACGCCTCGCCGACAGGAGATTCGCCATGCAGCAACCCGGGTTCCGCATCCTTGCGCACGTCAGCACCGATCCGGCGCTGATCGCCTTGTTCAAGGACATTCCCGCATCCATCGTCAGCGACAACATGAACCGGGTCACCGGCACATGGGGGCTGCATCCGTACCATCGCCCCAACGTATCCTTGCTGGGCCCTGCGCTGACGGTAAGGGTGCGCAGCGGCGACAACCTGATGATCCACAAGGCCCTGCAAATAGGCAGGCCCGGCGACGTGCTGGTCGTGGACGGCGACGGCTGCCTTGACCGCGGACTGGTCGGGGAAATCATGAAGCGCGTGGCGCAGAAACGGGGGTTCGCCGGACTGGTCATAGACGGCGCGGTCCGCGACATCGCCGCCTATCGCAATGACAGCTTCCCCTGCTATGCGCGCGGCGTGTGCCATCGCGGTCCGTTCAAGGAAGGGCCCGGAGAGATCAACGTTCCCGTATCCATCAGCGGCGTCGTCGTGCACCCGGGCGACATCGTGATCGGCGACGACGACGGCGTGGTGTTCGTGCGGCCGGAAGACGCCCCCGCGCTGGCCGAAGCGTCGCGCAAGAAGATGGCCGTCGAGGCTGCAACGTTCGCGGCCATCGCGGACGGCACCTACGACGAAACCTGGATCGACGCCTCGCTTCGCGCCCGCAACGTCCTGCCTGCCTGAACATCGTGAACCGAAAGCTCCGCCGCATCCTCTCCCTGGACGACTTCGAGCAGGCCGCGCGCCGGCACCTGCCCAAGCCGATATTCGGCTACATCGCCGGCGCCGTCGAAAACGGCGCGACACTGCGCGAAAACCGGAACGTCTTCGACGAGATCGGTTTCATCCCGCGCAATGTCACCGACGTGTCGCGGCGCAGCACCGCCCTGACCCTGTTCGGGCACGAGTATTCCGCGCCTTTCGGCATTGCGCCGATGGGAATCAGCGCGCTGTCGGCGTACCGGGGCGACCTTGTGCAGGCCAGCGCCGCGCGCGAGGCAAACGTGCCGATGATGATGAGCGGCTCTTCGCTGATCCGCATGGAGGAGATCGCCGCGCAATGCCCGGACACCTGGTTTCAGGCCTACCTGCCAGGAGAGCCCGCCCGCATTTCGGAGCTGGTCAGCCGCATCGCCGCCTCGGGATTCAAGACGCTGGTTCTTACCGTGGATTCGCAGATCCTCGCGAACCGCGAGCACAATATCCGGGCGGGGTTCTCGACGCCGCTGCGCCCGTCCCTGCGATTGTTGTGGGACGGCGTATCCCATCCCCGGTGGCTGGCCGGCACCGCGATGCGCACCCTGCTTCGCCATGGCATGCCGCATTTCGAGAACAATTACGCCCAGCGCGGCGCCCCGATACTGGCGCGCAACGTGGCCCGGGACTTCGGGGGCCGCGACCATCTGACCTGGTCGCACGTGCATCAGGTGCGCCAGCAATGGGGTGGCCGGCTGATCATAAAAGGCGTGATGTGCATAGAGGACGCCTTGCTGGCGCAGGCCAACGGCGCCGACGGCATCGTGGTCTCCAATCACGGCGGCCGCCAGCTCGACGGCACGGTGTCGCCTCTGCGCGTGCTGCCCGGCATCGCCGCGGCGGTCGGCGCCATGCCCGTGATGATAGACAGCGGCTTCAGGCGCGGCACCGATGTGCTGAAGGCCCTGGCGCTGGGCGCGGCGTTCGTGTTCATAGGCCGCCCGTTCAACTATGCCGCGGCGGTGGCCGGCGAGCCGGGAGTCCGGCACGCCATAGACCTGTTGACCAGCGAAGTCCACCGCAACATGGGAATGCTGGGGCTGAACCGGCTATGCGACATCAGCCCTGAAAAACTGATGCGGATGGAAGGCGCCAAGCCGCCAGGAATGCCGGTCTGAAGCGCGCCCGCAGGGGCGCCGGCTACCGGGGCCCTGCCCTTGGCGCATCGATCTGCTCCAGGATGAACTGCTTCAACTGGAACACCGCGGGATGCAGCCGGGCTTTTGCGCGCCAGATCAGCGCAATATCGTCGTCCAGTTCCGGCACATTGGCCACGATCCGCGCGATCTTCGTGCGCTGCAATTCCCGGCCGATATCTTGCGAGGTGATGCCGAAGAACGGGCCGGCGCGCAGAATCTCGACTTGCGCGGTGATGTCGCTGACCTCGATCACGTCCTTCGGCTTCGGCAGGTTCCGGTTGTTCAGAAAGTCGTCGAAGCGGTCGCGCAGCGGCGTGTTCAGCGGAGGCAGGCACCAGCTTCCCGAGACCATCTCGGGCCACGGCATGCCGCCGGACGATGCCGCCGCAAAGATGCCGCTTCCGACGATGACGGAGCGGATGGGAAACAAAGGCGCGAACTCAAGCTCGTCCGCCTTGCGCGCCGGACCGATGCGAGCCAGTCCCAGGTCCACGCGGCCCTCGGCGATATCCTGGTGCAAGCCGTCGACCAGCGACAGCGAGATGCCCGGATAGCGCTTGCGGAAGGCGACCGCCACCGGAGCGAACCAGCGCAGGGCATCGCGCACGCGCAGGCCCACGAGCACATGGCCCTTCAGCCCATCCCGCAGCGCGGTGATTTCTTCGCCGGCGCAATCCAGCTCAGCCGAAATCCGCGCGCATGCGCGCACCAGCGATGCGCCAACCTCGGTCAGCGTCGTGTCGTCGCCGCGCCCGTCCAGCAGGCGCGCCCCGATCACGTCTTCGATTTCCTGCCGCGTCTTGACGACGGCCGGATAGCTGATCGACAGGCGCAGGGCCGTGCGGGCCATGCTGCGGGTCTCGGCCAGGGTCAGCATGAAGCGTATGTGGCGAAACTTCAGATGCGTCGAAATGCGCGAAGAAATGGTCATGGCGGGGTCCGATCTGCATGAGCGATCACATGGACTGCATGCCCGGAATTTTATAACCAAATGGTTATTGAATCGTCGCCAAATATCGCTTGACGGTATTAGGCGCGATACACAACATGCCGAATGGCCCTAGCCGTTGTCCTCGCAGTTCCTGCCTCCCCGAGCCCATTGCCACGATGACAGCCACACCGACTCCCGCAAGCCTTTCCCCCGACGCATCGCCCTGGCTCCGGCTTGAGGCGCAAGCCGTCGAATGGATCAACGACGACGTCTGCCGGTTCGAGGGCGTGACGATCACGATGCGCGACGGGACCCTTCTTGCCGCGGACCTCTATGCGCCCGGCCGCGCGCGGCGATTGACGGATGAACCCGTCGCCGTGCTCATCGAGCGCACGCCATACGGCCGCCAGAGCGACCGGTTTCGCCAGTTTGCCAAGGCCGCCGCCGGCGCCGGATACGTCTTCGTCATTCAGGACGTGCGCGGCCGGGGAGACTCGCAAGGCCAGTTCCATATGATGACCAATGTCCCCGACGAGGGGGTCGACGGCATCGATACCTGGCAATGGGTCGCGGCGCAGCCCTGGTGCGACGGACGCCTGGGCACCGTCGGCGGTTCCTTCAGCGCCGCCAACCAGCAGGCGCTGGCGCTGCACCACCCGCAAGGCCTGCGGGCACAGGTGCTGCGCGATGCCGGCACCAATTACCGGCAGCGGATGTTCCGCTATCACGGGGCATTCAATGTTGGCGTGGCATTGCCTTGGGCCATCGAGCACGGGCTGCAAAGCCGCGAGGCGACCGGCGACCCCGCCGTGCGCGAGGCGTTGCTGGCCATGCGCAACCGGCCCGAGCGCTGGATCGACGAATTGCCGCTTGCGCGCGGCGCCTCGCCGCTGGCATTGGCGCCCGCGTATGAGGACGTGTACTTCACGATGCTCCAGACCTCGGACGACACGCCCTATTGGCATAACCCCACCGTGCGCCTGGAAGGACGCTGGGACGAGTATCCGACCGACGTCGCCATCCTCATGGTGTCGGGGTGGTTCGCCCACCATGCCAACGCGAACTTCGACAAGCTTGCCGAACTCGGCCGCAGAAGCGCCCGGCCGGTCAAACTCATCGTGGGCCCCTGGGTCCACGGCCCGGGCATGCTGGAACAAACCTATGCGGGGGAAGCGGAGTTTGGCCCGATGGCGGCGCAACAAGGGCCCATCAACGCCGTCTGGCTCGCGTGGCTGGACCGTTACGTGCGCGATGACCCGGGCCCCGACGACGCGCCCGTCCTGCGGTACTTCGTCATGGGACTGGGCGACGGACACAGAACCCCCGAAGGGCGGGTATTCCACGGAGGCGAATGGCGCGCGTCGTCGCAATGGCCATTGCCCGGCACGGCGCCCACGCCCTACTACCTGCAGCAGGATGGCGCGCTGCGCCCGACGCGCGGGCCGGCAACGGCCCCGCCCTTCACGTACCGCTTCGATCCGAACGACCCCTGCCCCGGCATCGGCGCCACGAGCCTGCAAAGCGAGACATTCCCCGCCTTCATCCTGCCCGGCCCCCGCGACCAGCGGTGCAACCCGGCGTTTTCGGCTTGCCGGGGCAGCGACCGGCCGCTGGCCGAACGCGACGACGTGCTGGTGTTCCAGACCGATCCCCTCGAACAGGCGATGGAAGTCACGGGCCCGCTGAGCGTCAGGCTTTGGGTGGCGTCATCCGCACCGGACACGGATTTCACCGCGAAGCTCATCGATGTCTATCCTGCCGGCTCCGCATCGGATGACGAGGTTGCGCTGTTGATTTCGGAAGGCATCCTGCGCATGCGCTACCGCGATGACCGGGCTATCGGGGAATTGCTGGAGCCCGGCAGGCCCTATGAGATCAATATCGAACTGAACCCGACCAGCAATGTGTTCAAGCCGGGACACCGGCTCCGCCTTGATATTTCAAGCGCCAGCTTTCCCGAATATGACGTCAACCCCAACACGGGCGAACCGCCAGGCGCGCACACCCACACGCGGGTCGCGCACCAGACCGTCTTCGTCGACGGATTGCGCGCCTCTCATATTGTCCTGCCATTGCAGCCCATGCGCGGCGTTTGAAGGATACGACATGAAGCAAAGCCATACGCGCAAGATGATGGGCCGATGGGCCGGCATCGCCGCCGCTCTCGCCGCGACTTGCGGCGCCGCACAGGCGCAGTCGTTTCCCGCCCACCCGCTCAAGATGGTGGTTCCCTTCTCGGCTGGCGCCACGGCGGACACCTTGGGCAGAATGATGGCGCGAGGCATGCAGGACGAGCTGGGCCAGAGCATCGTGGTTGAAAACCGCGTCGGCGCCGGCAGCACGATCGGCGCCACCGCCGTCGCGCGCAGCGCACCCGACGGCTACACCATGCTGCTGGGTTCCGGCTCGACCCATACGACGGCGCCGGTCGTCTACAAGCAAATGCCTTACGACCCGGTCAAGGATTTCCAGCCCATCGCCTTGATCGGCACGACCTCGTATGTGCTGATGGTGAACCCCAAATTGCCGGTGCAAACCTTGCAGGAGCTGCTCGCGTACGCGCGCGCCCATCCGCAAAAGGTCAGCTATGGCTCCACCGGGCAGGGCGGCGCGGTGCACCTGGCAACCGCCATGCTGGAATCGCTTGCCAATGTGCAGTTCCTGCACGTGCCCTATAAGGGCGGCGCACCTGCCATCGCGGACTTGCTGGCGGGCCAGATCGATTTCTCGCTAGGCACGGTCGAGACCGCGTCGCTGGTCAATAGCGGCAAACTGCGGGCGCTGGCGGTGCTGGGCCCAAACAGGCTGGCGGGCCTGCCCGACGTGCCGACGTGCGTCGAGGCCGGCGTGCCGGGTTGCGTATTTCCGGTCTGGAACGCCGTGTTCGCGCCGGCCGGAACCCCCGCGCCCGTCGTGGAGAAACTGGTCGCTGCGGTGCAGCGCGTACGCGCACTGCCGCAGACGCAGGCGCGCCTGCGGGAGCTGGGATATGAGCCGGGCACGGGCGGCAGCGCCGTTCTGGCAAAACGGATCGTCGAAGAGACGGAATTCATGCGCAAGACAGCGGCGGCGGCAGGCGTCGCGCCCCAGTAGCGCATCGGGAGGGCACTTGATGACCAGGATCGCATTGCCTCGCCAAACATTTTCGCGCCGGCTTGCGCTTGGCCGTTTGCTGGCGCTGATCGGGATAGGCGCGGGTGCGCTGGCCGCCGCGCCTTGCGCCGCAGCCGCGGACGCCTGGCCCGCCCGGCCGATACGCCTGCTGCTGGGCTATCCGCCGGGAGGAGGCACCGACACCGTGGCGCGTCTTCTTGCGCTGCAGCTTTCCAAGGTGCTGGGTCAGCAGGTCGTGGTTGAGAACAGACCGGGAGCCAGCGGCACGATCGCCACGCAGCAGGTCGTGCGTTCGGCTCCCGATGGCTACACGCTGTTGTTCTCGACCGCCTCGCCGCTTACCGGAGCCCCATTGACCATGAAGGGCCTGCAGTACGACCCGGTGAACGACCTGACCCCCATCACGCTCGTGGGCAACGGCCCGTTCATGCTGGTCGCCCACCCGGCCTTTGCGCCGAACACCCTGGGTGAGCTGGTCGAATACGCCCGCGCGCATCCCGGCCAGGTGAACTACGCGTCCCCGGGCAACAGCACCGCAAACTACTTCTTCTGCGAACTCCTGAACATGGACGCCGGAATTCAAACCACCGCCGTGGCCTACCGGGGCAGCGCGGCGCTGCTGAACGACCTGATGGGCGGGCAGGTGCAGTACACGCTCGACACGCCCGGCACCACCCTGCCCCTGATCCGCCAGGGAAAGCTCAAGGCCCTGGCGGTGCTGGACGAAAAGCGCCTTGAACAGGCCCCTGACATTCCCACCGCGAAGGAAGCGGGATTCCCGCAGCTCGTCGGCGGCTCCTGGTACGGAATCCTTGCGCCCCAGGGCACGCCTGCCGACATCATCGACACCCTTTACCGCGCCACGCGCACCAGCCTCGATACGCCTGAAATGCGCGCCGTGATGGCCGAGCGCGACGTGCAGATCCGCGGCACCACGCCTGCAGAGTTCGCACAGTTCATCGGCGCCGAATATGCCAGATGGAAGCAGGTCACCGAGCGCCTTGGCGTAACGCCGCAATGACCGGAGCCGCGCAACCATGACCTCGTCACCGACTCCTGAAGACCTGACCGCGGGTAGCGCTCCATTGGCGATGCGCCCCACCCTGGCCGGGCTGAATCACATGATCTCGGCCGGCCACTATCTGGCCGCCAACGCAGGCATGGAGATCCTGCAGGCCGGGGGCAACGCCATCGACGCAGGCGTGGCGGCCGGCATAGCCTTGGGCGTGGTGCAGAGCGACATCGTGAATTTCGGCGGCGTCGCGCCCTGCCTCGTCTATCTGGCCGACACGCGCCGCGTCTGGAGCATTTCGGGCCTGGGCTATTGGCCCCGGGCGGCCAGCCTGGACATGTTTCTCGGCAAGCATCGCGGCGCCATTCCCGCCGGGGTGCTGCGCACCGTCATCCCCGCCGCGCCGGACGCCTGGATAACCGCGCTTGAACGATTCGGCACGATGGGATTCGGCGATGTCGCCAGTGCCGCCATCCGCCTTGCCAGGGAAGGGTTCGTCATGTATCCCCTCATGGCCGAGGTCATTGCCGAACATGAAGCCAGCTACCGGCGCTGGGCCTCGAGCGCGGCCATCTACCTGCCGGGAGGCAGGCCGCCCGCGGCCGGCTCCATATTCCGGCAAGCCGATCTTGCCGACACCATCCAGTACATGGCCGACGAGGAAAGCGCGCATCGTTCCCGGGGACGGCAAGCGGGGCTCGCCGCTGCCCGCCGCGCCTTCTACCAGGGCGATATCGCGAAACGCATCGTCGACTATCACAAGCAGGAAGGCGGGCTGCTCACCCACGACGACCTGCGGCATTTTTCCGTGGAAGTCGAACAGGCATTGACTACGGAGTTTCGCGGCACGCATCTCTACAGCTGCGGATTCTGGTGCCAGGGCCCGGCCTTGCTGCAAATGCTGAACATCGTGTCGTCCCGCGACATCAAGAGCCTGGGACACAACTCGGCGGCCTACATCCACCTGCTTACCGAGGCGATAAAGCTCGCCTTCGCGGACAGGGAATTTCACTACGGAGACCCTCGCCATCGCTCGATCGACGCCGACACCTTGCTGTCGCAAGCCTACGCGGCGCAACGCCTGGCGCTGATACGGGCGGATCGCGCGGGACCGGACATGCCTGACGCCGGCGCGCGACACAACGCCGACCCGACAGGCCCGCGCCCGGCCCGGGCCGAGGACAAGTCGCGGACGGATCCTCGCCTGGACACCTCATACGTCGCGGTCGTCGATAAGCACGGCAACGCCTTCTCCGCGACGCCCAGCGACGGCTCCTACAACACGCCGGTCATACCGGGCACCGGCCTGTGCGCATCCGGCCGCGGGAGCCAATCCTGGGCCGTCGCCGGCCATCCGTGCGAAATCGGCCCGCACCGCCGCCCGCGCCTGACGCCCAATCCCTCGTTGGCCATTCGCCCGGACGGCTATGTCATGCCCTTTGGCACGCCGGGAGGCGACGTCCAGTGCCAGGCGATGCTGCAGACTTTCCTGAACGTGGAGGTATTCGGCATGGACCTGCAACAAGCCATCGAAGCGCCGCGGTTCGCGTCGTTCAGCTTTCCTTCGTCGTTCGAGCCGCACAACGCGCAGCCAGGCCGGCTGATGATCGAAGATCTCATCGACCAGCGGGTCGGCGACGCCCTCGTGTCAATGGGCCATGCGGTGCAATGGTGGCGCGGCCGGAACTGGCGCGCGGGAGCCATGTGCGCCGTCCGCCACGACCTGAACACAGGCATCCGCTGGGCCGGGGCCGACCCCAGGCGCCCTGCCTATGCCATGGGGTGGTGATTCACCAGGCCTGGCCTCAAAGGCGCGGGCTTACCGCGCTTCCTTGGCCGCCAGCCCGTAGCGCTGGCGATATTGCGCGTCGAATTGCTCGCGTATGCGGCTCATGCGTTCGAAGCCGCCTTCGCCGCCGGCCGCGCGGGCCATCGCCTCTACCCAGGGGCGCGTTTCCTGGGAAAATTCATAAACGGTCAGGCCATGCTCCTTCAGCACGTCCTGGGGGTCCCTGCCCGCCTCGGCCGCGACCTCAAGATGCGCCTGCAGGCTGGCGTAGTCCTCGAAAGTCGCCAGTTTGCCCTGCGCTTTCGGCTGACCGCCCTTGCCGGCGTGGCGCCCGACCGCGGGGTTGGCGAAAACCTCGTCGCCGCGCCGCTGAAAGAGACGGGAACCCGGATCGCCGTCGCTAAGTGCCTTGGTGCACGCCGCCGCGTAATGGATAAGTCGCGCCATGAGTATTCCCCGTCCAGGAAAGAGTAGCAGCCGTGTTTTTGGATGCTAATTCAATATCCTCAAACCCCTGCATTCAATATGCGCATCCTGGGATTCGCATCTTTCATGGCTAAAGCGCGCCGCCGGAGGGCAACACCAGTCAGGCGCGGCGCGCCTTGGCCGCGGGCGCTTTGCCGCGAGGCTTGGGCGGCAGCGCCGCGCGCGTCTTGGCGGGGTTGGCCACCTCTCGCAGCGCGTCGAGCAGCGCCTGCGAAAAATGCGTGCGAGGGTTGTCGCGCGGAACCAGGATGCCAAGGCGGCGGGTCAGCGGCGGGTCGCCGAAGGGCAGCATGCGGATCGACGCGGGAAATTCATTCGTGACGCCGCGGGCGGGCACGACCGACACGCCCAGGCCGTTGGCCACCATCGCCACCACGCCGTCGAGCGAGTCGATTTCCATCGTGGATTCCACCCGCAGGCCGCGGCGCTCGATCTCGTCATTGATGATGCGGGCAACGCGGGCAAGCCGGTTGAACCGCACATAGGGGTTGTTTTCCAGGACTTCCTGGTCGGTGGCGCCGACGGCGGACTTGTGCGCGATGACCACGAACGGTTCGTCGAAAAATGGCGTGAATTCAAGCTCGCCCCGGCAGACTTCCGGCTCGGTCACCAGCGCGACATCGATCTGGCGATGATAGACCGCCATTTCCAGCTCATGCGTCAGGCCCACGGTAAGACGGATCTCGATGCCCTGCCCCTGCTGCTGGAGCCGCTTGAGAGCCAGCGGCAGCAGGCCGGACACCGACGTATGCACGGCGCCCAGCTTGAGCACGCCCCCGGCCGCTTCCCGCTTGAGGGATTCGCTCAGGCTCTCCCAGTGCGCGATGAGGTCCCGCGCGCGGTGAATCAGGCTCAGGCCGCTGGGCGTCAGGACGGGCGGACGGCGGCTGCGGTCGAAGAGGACAATGCCGAGCTCCTCTTCCAGCGCTCCCATCTGCATGCTGACCGCGGAGAGCGACAGGCCGATCACCTTGCCTGCCTCTCCAAAGCTGCCGCGATCAGCGACCGCCACCAGGGTGTAGAGCGTTTTTACATCCATTGTTGTCCTTCGAGTTGCCAGGTTGCCGCGGACGCGCGGCTGCGCCCGCCCTTGGCGTTTCTACGGGCATTTTAGTCAGGCCCCGGCCCCGATCGCTTGCGTTACAGGTTGAGCAGGCGCCGGGCGTTCCCGCCCATGATCTTGCGCAGGTTCTCGGGGCGGATGGGCAGGGTCTCGAACCACTGCTTGTATTCCCTGACCGGGCAGAAGGGAAAGGAGCTGGCGTAGAGCATCCGGTCCGCCAGGAAGCCATCGGCGGCTTTGACGTACTCCTCCCAGCCCGGCATGCGCGAGAAGTACATATCGGGCGACAGGTACAGGTTGGGCCGGCGAAACGCGATATGCAGAATCTCGGTGACCCAAGGCCAGCCGCCATGCGCGACCACGACGTTCAATTTGGGAAAGTCGGCCAGCACGCGGTCCGTGCGGATAGGGTCGGAATAGCCGAGGTCTGGGCCGGCCGTGCCGCCCACCATGAGAATGATGGGGACGCCGCGGTCCTCGCAGTGCGCGTAGATCGGATACAGCCGGCGATCGTCCGCATACAGCGGGATGGGATAGGAGCCCGGCTCGATGTTGATGAGCCTGAACCCCTGGGCGATCGCCGCGTCTATGGTGTCGCAGGCCTGGCGGCGGGAGGTCGGGTCGATTGACGCCGCCCCGATGAAGCGCTTGCCGTGGTCGTTGACCAAGGCCAGCACGTCGGCGTTCGGCACGCTGCCCAGGGCGCCGGCCAAGCGGCCGACCACCACGCCCTGCTCCACGCCGGCGTCGTCCATCTCGCTCAGCAGCAGCGCCATGGACTGGCGCTGCGCGGCGGCGGAGGGCTCAAAGCCGACCGAACGCGTAAAGCCGTCGCGGCGTTCGCCGGCGGCGTACATCAAGGTATCGAGAAAGCCCGCCACGGGCGGTCTCAGCCTGAAATCGATCACGGTCATCGCGGATGCCTTCCTGGTTGGCGGATGGGTGTGGAGCCGGGGCGGCTACATCACTTCCTTTTTCCTGTCGTCGGTTTCGCCATAGCGGTGCAGCGCGGGAGGCTTGAGGCCGGCGTATAGCGCCTCGATGCCGGCGTTGATCTGCTCGCCGTGCCGGGCAAACAGCGAATTGCCCTGCAGGTCGCTCTCGACAATGAACGGGCCGAACTCTTCAACGTCGAACATCCACATGGCTTGGGCGATGCCCAGCTCGTCCAGCCAGAACACGTCCTGCACGCGCTTGATTCCGCGTCCGAGCAACGCGCCGGTGCCGTACCCTACCGTCGTCAGGTAAATGGCGCCTGCGGGGACGAAGACGTTGACGTAATCTTCCGCGGGCATGCCGCCCTTGCCGATGACGATGCGGGTGCCGCTGATCTTGAACCAGTCCGGCATCCACTTGGAGAATCGAAAGCTGGCCGTGGCGGTGACGGCGCCGACGTTGTAGCCGCCGCTCGCGTCGGGCGCCGCGGCCGGCGAACAATGGAAATTGACGTTGCTCACGGCGGGCAGGTCCACCGGCATCGGCAGTCCTTCGCCCAGCACCTTCTGATAGACGCCTTCACGCGCGGTGTAGACCATGCCCGTCAGGTACACGATTGCGCCGATTTCAAGCTTGGCGAGGTCTTCGGGCGTGGCCGGCAGATTCAGGTGAAAGATCTTCAGGTCATTCTGGTCGTCTACCATTCGACTGTCTCCCGGCGCATGTAGGGGGTGAACCAATGCGGGTCAGTCCGGTATTCGATCGCCCCATCGGCATGGATCCGCGCGGTGGCGCGGCGTGAAGAAAGGCAGAACGTATGGATGCTTACCGGCATGCCGCCCGTATGCGTGTGTCCGACCTCGATGTGGCAGTCGACCACCATCGACGAGCCGATGAATCCCATCGCGCCCATGCCGATCGAGTTGCCCAGCTTCTGCAGTTCAAGTTCCAGCTCGGCAATCCTGGGATCGGGATTGCGGTCGCCTACCGCGCGCAGACAGGCCGCCTGCTTGCCCAACTGCATGCAGGTGTCTTTGGAGCCCCCGATTCCCACGCCCACGATGGCCGGCTGGCAGGCCAGGCCGCGCTTGCCGAACGCGATCAAGGTATCGAGGACAAAACGCTTGATGCCGTCGATGCCGTCGCCGGGAAAAAGCATGCGGTAGTCGGTGCCGAACAGTCCGCCCTTGTGGACCGTGGTGACGTCGATCCAGTCGACGTCCGGCTCAAAGGTCCATTCGACTTCGGGCGCGTTGATGCCGACGTTATTATTGTTGTCGGTGCGCCATAGCGGATGAACGCGGTTCGGCCGCAAGGGCACGTCCTGGGTCGCCTGCGCCGTGGCGGCGCGCAAGGCGCGCTCCACGCCGACAAATCCGGTTTCCACGCTGGCGTTGTTGCCCACCTTGACGTAATAGCGCGGCAATCCGGTGTCCGCGCACATGGGGCGGCGGTCGGCGTCGGCCGCCTCCCAGTTGTCCACCATGGCATGCAGCACAAAGCGCGGCAATTTTCCCGTTTCCGTCTTCTGCATGTTCTTGATCCCGAGGCGGTAGTCCTCGGGAATCTCGATGGCCGCGCGCGTCATGATCTCGAGCGCGGCTTCTTCTATGCGATTGATGGCGATCGTCATCGATGGCTCCTTTTCAAGCGGTGACTAGCGGCGGGGCGCCCGCCTCGTCGGCGATCAGCGATTCCCCGGGCCGCACGATATCGAACGACACCGGAACCATCTCCAGATGCAGCGCATCGCCGTCGCCGCCGGCCCGGACTTGCGTGTAGCAACTGGCGTGCAGTTCGCTGGTTTGCGGAAAGTCCTCGCGAAAGTGCGCGCCGCGGCTGTCTTCGCGGGCCAGGGCGGCCGTCGCGATGACGCGCGAGATGGTGGTGAGGCTGTCCAGGTTCAGCCAGTCATGCCAGGTCAGGTTGAAGCCGCGCTGCCCGTCCCGCACGCCGGTGGCGGCCAGCTCCGCCCGGTGAACGGCCAGTTTGTCCAGGCCGCGCTCGATGCCGGCTCGCGTGCGCAGCACGCCCACGTCGTTCCACATGGTTTTCGACAGCGCTTCGCGTTGCTCCACGAGCACGCCGCCCGAACGCGAAAAGGGAAACTCGGCCCGCGCCACGCCCGCCTCGATGGCGCGCTCGTCCGGGTCGCGCCAGGCGCCGTCGCCGCGCCTGATATAGGCCGCCATGGAATCGCCGGCTATGCCGCCGAAAACGGTGGAGTTGGCCACGCCATTGCCGCCCAGGCGATTCGCGCCGTGCACGCCGCCGCAATCCTCGCCGGCGGCGAACAAGCCTGGCGACGCGGTCGAGCAGTCCACTTCGAACTCCACGCCTCCCATCAGGTAGTGGGCCGTCGGCACGACCTCGACGCGGCCGCCGGCCAGGTCAAAGCCGCAGTCGGCGCAACGGTTCACCATGCCCGGAAAGGATTTGCGCACCTTGTCCGGCCCCAGGTGGTTCATCTGGATGTACACGCCGCCCATCGGGCTGGTGCGTCCGGCGCGCATCTCGGCGTAGATGCCGCGGCTGACGACGTCCCGGGTGGCGCGTTCGCCGTGCGCGTCGTAATTCAGCATGAAGCGCTCGCCCGCCCCGTTGAGCAGATAGCCGCCCGCGCCGCGCAGGCCTTCTTCAAGCACCGTGCCGGTCATGCGTGTGTCGGGACCGCCAAGCAGGCCCGTGGGGTGAAACTGCACCATTTCCATGTCGCGCAGCTTCAAGCCGTAGCGCAGGGCCATGGCCAGGCCGTCGCAGGTCTTCTCGCCGGACGGCGTGTGATAGAGAAACATGGTGGGTCCGGCGCCCGTGGCCAGCAGCACCGCCTTGGCCTGGACAAAGCGGTATTTGCCGGTGCGGATATCAATGAACAACACGCCCGAGATGCCCGAGCCGTCGCGCGCGGGCACCAGTTCGATGGCGCGGTGGTCTTCCATGGCGCGCGCGCCCGCGCCTCGCACCTGCTCCATCAGGCGGTTGATGATCTCGATGCCGGTCAGGTCCGATTTGTGGACCGTGCGGTCGAAACTCTGGCCGGCGAACGCCTTCTGGTGCAGCGTGCCATCGGGGTTGCGGTCAAAGAAGCAGCCCAGTTCGTTTTCCAGTTCCTGCACGCGTTCGATGGCGCCCTCGACCAGACGCCATGCCAGGTCTTGGCGGGGCAGCCACTTGCCGCCGGCAATCGTATCCATGAAATGGCGCTCGACCGAGTCGCCGGCCGACAGCGCGACGTTGTAGCCGCCCTGGACCATGCGCGTGCAGCCGCTTTTTCCCATCAGTCCCTTCACGGTCACCATGACTTCCAGCGAGGGGTCGGCCTGCTTGGCGTGCAGCGCCGCAAACAGGCCGGCTCCGCCCGAGCCCAGGATGAGGATGTCGGTTTTAATCCGCTCGATCTGCATGGTTCAGACGACTCCTGTCAGAAACACCGCCCCGACGACGACGGAGATCGCCGCCCCCCAGCTGATCCAGCCCAGGCGCGCATCGCGCAAAGAGGGCCAGGGAAGAAACTCAAGCACCAGCAGCCGGATGCCGAAGCAGAAGTGCACGCTGAGCAGCAGCACCAGCCCCCATTCGGCGAACTTGACGAGGGGAAGCTCGGAAAACCTGAGAAAGCGATCCAGCCTGGCCTCCCCTTCCAGCGCCAGGCCCAGCGCCAGAAAATGAAACGGCAGGAACAGCGCCAGCAGCAAGCCGGAGACGCGATGCCCGATGAACGCCCAATAGCCCTTGTGGTTCCTGACGGCCTTGATCATGACGCGAGCCCTCCGACAGCAACGACGGCGCGCGCGCCCAGGGCCAGCGCCACCAGCGCGAACACCAGGCTGATGCCATTGGCGGCGCGGTGGCTTGCGCGGCACCATTCGATCAGGACGTTGCGCACGCCGATAGGCGCGTGGATGGCCACGCACACGACGAAGGCCATGTAGAAGAGGATCCAGATCCAGTTCCCCTGCGTGCGGCCGAGAATCTCGGATGCGCTGAGCCCCCCGCGCACCGCATACAGGATCAGGCCCAGGTGCACCAGCACGAAGGGCGCCATCAGCATCGCCGTCAGGCGCTGCAGCGCGAACAAGGTTCTGTCCATGGCCTAGCCTCCCTTCAGCACCTGGAGCATCGCCCGGCGCTTCAGGCCGGCGATGCTGCCCGTCGGGCTCAGGCCGACGGGGCAATGCGTCATGCAGCTGCCCTGCGTATGACAGGAGTTGCAGCCGCCGTCCGCGGTGGCTTTGCGGATGACGTCGGCGATGCCCGCATGGCGCTCGTCGTTCACCAGCGTCCATGCGCGGTTCAATGCGGCCGGCCCCAGATAATTCTTGTCCCACTCGACGACGTCGCACGCGGCATAGCAAACGCCGCAGTTGATGCACTCGATGGCGGCGTCCGCCTGCTTGCGCTTGCGGCTGGCGGGGTCTATGCGCGCAGGCCGGTCCGCGCGGGTGGTGGTGCCGGCGAAACGGCCGCCAGCCTTGTCCCACTTTTGGAAGAACTCGGTCATGTCGACCACCAGGTCCTTGACGCGCGGCATGTTCCTCATGGGCTCGATGACCATGACGCCGTCTTTTGCGACGCGGCTGACGTGCGTGCGGCAGGTCCAGCGCGGCTTGCCGTTGACGGTCATGGCGCAGGAGCCGCAAACGCCGACCCGGCATGAAAACCGGTAGGCCAGCGTCGGATCCAGGCGGCGCTGGATTTCCGTCACGACGTCGAGCACGGTCTGGTTCTCTCGCGCCGGCACCGAATAGGTGACGAAGTTGCCGGTCGCATCGCCCCGGAAAATCTTGACGGTCAACACGTTTTGATCTGTTTCCATGGCTTCCTCTGCTGATGGGATACCGTGCCGGGCATCAATGGGAAGACGGCGCGGGCGAACCGTCCGTGCGAAAGACAGGCGCCGGGCGGCCGTCCATCTCGACGTTGACGCACGCCGGCCGATTGCTCTGGAGCGCGCCCGACAAGGCCGCGTCGAGATCGCCCGCGTGCAGCACCTGCGCGCCGAACGCGCCCAGGGCCTGGGCCGCCGCGTCGTAGCGCGCATGCGGGCTGAGCGTGCAACCGATCAGGCGGTCGGGGCCGTACTCGCGCACCTGGATGACGTGTTCCGCATTCCAGCGGTAGTCGTTGCCGACCACCGCCAGGAACGGGGCGTTCTCCCTGGCCGCGGTGTCGAACTCCGTGAGATGGAACCCGGCGGTGCCGTCGCCCATCAGCAAAACGACCGTGGCGTCCGGGCGCGCAATCTTTGCGGCGATGGCATAGCAAATGCCGCCGCCTATCGCCCCCGACATGCCGTTGATGACGCGCGTGGGGGCCGTGCAATACGCTTGCGCCCACTGGCCGAATTCCCCGCCATCGCACACAAGAATGGGGTCTGACGCCTGGTCCAGCACACGCTGCACGGCATCGCACAATGCGCGCGGGCTGATTTTTTCCGATTTGCCTTCGGGCGCGTCGCGCAGCGCACAGGATTGCGCGACGGCGGCGTTCCAGTCTTCCCGCGGCGCATGCCGCGCGGCCTCGGCAAGCGCCGCCAGCGTTGCATCCGCGTCGGCGCACACGCCGGCCGCCATGCGGTCGCCCAGCAATCGGCGCGCCCGTTCCAGCGCGGCCGGGTCCGGGTCGACAACGACGACCTTCGCTTCGGGATGCCACGAAGGCTGGCGGCCGAAGTCCACGGTGAAGTCGATGATCTTTCCGATCAGCAGGATCAGGTCGGCCTGCCTCAAGCTTTCGGCAAGGGCGCCAAGCGACGGGTCGCGCAGGCCGCGCGGGCTCTCCATCGGTATGGCCGGCGCGCCGGTGGATCGGCTGAAGCGTTCCAGCAGCGCAGGCGCGCGGCTCCGGTTGTTGGCGGGGCCAGTCAGCGCCAGCGGACGGGCGGACGCGGCGAGCAGGCGGCCTATCAGTTCGACGCTTTGGGCGTCGGGCTTCGCGCTGCGGCGTTCGGCAGGCATGGCGCCCGCAAGGTCCGGCTCGGCCTTCTGCGTCAGCAGATCGAACGGCAAGGCCACATGCACGGGGCCGGGGCGGCCGGACAGCGCTTCCGAGATAGCCCATGCAACGTCCCGTCCCAGCTCGCTCGCCTTGCGCGCGCGCCTGGCGTGCTTGACGAGCGCTTGGGTGATCTGCGTCTGCGCCAGCTCCTGGAAGGCCCCCATGCCATCGGCCTGCAAGGGCGAATCGCCCGACAGCAGCAGCACCGGGCTCTCGGCCATCCGGGCCGAATAAAGCGGCGCCAGCCCATTCGCGAGACCTGGGGCGGCGGTCAGGAGCGCCACGCCGACCTGCCCCGTGACCTGGGCCCAGGCATCGGCCATGTACACGGCAGCCGCTTCATGGCGCACATGGACGATGCGGATGCCGGCGTCGATGCAGGCGTCGTAGATCGGCATGATCTGGTTGCCCGAAAGACTAAAAATCGTCTTGACGCCGGCATCGGCCAACGACTGCGTGACTAGCGCTGCTCCTGACATGTCTTCTCCTGGCTGGCGGTTCTCGCCGCCTTTCGAGAAGAGTCTATTTATTTTTCTACTTTCAATCAATCTTTATTTACTTCAATAAATTTGAACATAAAGGGCGTGCGCATGCGCATGAAGCGACCGCCCGCGGCGTCACGCCGCGGAGTCGTCCCGCCGCCCGCCCTGCGCGAAGTAGTCCTTGATGACTTCCGTGAAGCGCATGCGCCGGTGCTGCTTGCGCTCCATCAGGCCGACCCGCCGCGCAACGTCAATGCTCGTGAAGTCCAGCACGCGCAGCGACTGGTCCCGCTCCCAGGCCACGTTGGCCAGTTTCGGCACAATGGAGACGCCCAGCCCCTGCCGCACCAGCTCGATGATGGTTTCCACCGAGTTCAGTTCCATGCTCTCTTGCGTGCGCACGCCGCTGCGCCGGATGACTTCCTCAACGAGCAGGCCAGTCCACGCGTTGTGATCGAAACGCAGGAAGGGCGCGGTCCGCAGGATATGAATGGGGTCGGATCCGGACGCCAGCGCGAAGTGCGGGCGCTGGGGCACGATGAGCACCATGGGCTCGCTGTATAGCGGCGTCCAGACCAGGCCGCTCGACATGGCGCGGGGCGGCTGGACGATGGCGGCGGCATCCAGCTCTCCGGTTTCGACGCGATGGGTGAAATCGCTGGAAAAGCCGGCCAGCAGGCGCACGTCCAGCCTGGGATGCTGCTGCTTGATCGTCCACAGGGCATCCGAGAATGCGCCCATCAGGGCCGATACCAGCGCTCCCATGACCACCGTGCCCTGCAGGCCCGGAAGCTCCGCCACGGCGGGCAGGGACTCGTAGCGACTGACGATTTCCTCGATTTCGGGCAGCATGCTGCGCCCCGTCGCGCTCAGCGACGCCGAGCGCGCGCCGCGGTCTATGAGACGGCATCGCAAGTCCTCTTCAAGGCTGCGTATCTGCAGGCCGACCGCCGCCGGCGTAAGCCCGATGTGCTTGGCCGCCGCCGCGAAGGTGCCATAGCGCGAGACGGCGAGAAAGGTCTTCAACGTGCGGATCGATGGCATCGCGGACTCGGCTATTTGATAAAGGAAATCTTTACCTTCCCGCGAAAATTACTAGCTTTCCACCGTCCATTCAATCGCCAATACTGTGTAGCCGCCCGCATGGCGCCATGCCATTGCAAGCGCCCATCATCGCCCCCGGCGGCATGCGTCGGCGCGCCTGGCGGCACAGATGTTGTCCGTAGAGACGACACCCAGTTGTATCCACGAAAGGAGACAGAAATGGGGTTACTTGCAGGCAGGCATCATTGGTCGCGCGCCGCCGCATCAGGGCTGGCGGCGCTTGCGCTCTGTACGTCCGCGGGGAGCGCGGGCGCGGCCAGCGACTGGCCCGACAGGCCCGTGCGCATGATTGTTCCGTTCGCCGCGGGAGGCGCGACCGATGTCATCGCGCGGGCGCTGGGCCAGCGCCTGGGCACGCTTTGGAAGCAGCCCGTCGTGGTGGAGAACCGCCCCGGCGCGGGCGGCATGGTGGGCGCGGAAGTCGTGGCCAAGTCCGCGGCCGACGGCTACACGCTGCTGATCGCATCCGGCAGCATGTTCACGGTCAACCCGCACATCTACAGCAAGCTTTCCTACGGCGCGAAAGACTTCAGCATGATCACCAAGGTCGCGACAGGCCCGATGGTCGTGGTGGTCAATCCCAGCGTGCCCGCGAAAAACATGGCCGAGCTGATCGCCTACGCGAAAACCCGCCCCAAGCAGCTCAACTTCGGGTCGGCCGGCATCGGCAGCCAGGTGCACATGGCGGGCGAGGCCTTGGCCGACAAAGCCGGAATCGAGCTCGTGCATGTCCCCTACAAAGGCGAATCCCTGGCCTATGCGGACCTGATGGCCGGCCACGTGCAGCTTGTGGTGGGCAACATCGCCGGCGTGACGCCGCTGGTCGCCAGCGGCAAGGTGCGGGCGCTGGCCGTGACCAGCGAACAGCGGTCGCCCATGCTGCCCGATGTTCCCACCAGCGGCGAATCCGGGATGCCGGGCTTCGAGATGGTCGGATGGTTCGCCTTGATGGCGCCGGCGGGCGTGCCCCCCAAGCT
Organism: Achromobacter sp. NPDC058515; assembly: GCF_042721735.1. NCBI lineage: Bacteria > Pseudomonadati > Pseudomonadota > Betaproteobacteria > Burkholderiales > Alcaligenaceae > Achromobacter > Achromobacter sp. NPDC058515. The sequence goes on along the minus strand of NZ_JBHXNI010000003.1, from coordinate 420,871 downwards.
GATCGGCAAGATGCATAGCGATATCGCGCAGGCATTGGCCGACGAGAACACAAAGGCCGTCCTGCGCGCACAAGGCATGAACGCCTCGGTGACGACATCGGCGCAACTGACCGAGGCCATATCGGCGGAATCCGAGACGTGGTCCAAGGTAGTGGCGCGCCGCCATCTGAAAGCAGATTGAGCCCGCGTCCGCCAAGGAAGGAACAGCCATGACGACAAGAAAAGCCCGCCGCGAGGGCATCGCGGCGATGGCGGCGCGCGCAAGCGTCGCCGCATTGATGGTGTCCATCGCCTGCTTGGGCGCCGGCGCGCATGCCGCCGACAAGTACCCGGACCGCCCGATCACGCTCATCGTGCCGTTCAGCGCGGGCGGCGACGCCGACCTGGCCGCGAGAAACCTGGCCGCCAGCATGCGCGACACCCTGGGCGCAGCGATGGTCGTCGCCAACAAGGCCGGCGCGAACGGCTCGATCGGTTCAAAGTTCGTGCGCGACGCGGCGCCCGACGGCTATACCCTGCTGCTGGGCCGGGTGGGCTCGCAGGCGATCCTGCCCGCGCTGCAGGCGGACCTCGCGTACAAGTGGGACGACTTCACGTTCATCGGGGTTCTTGAACTGAACCCCATGGTTTGCGTGGTCAACGCAAAGTCGCGATACCAGAACCTCGATGATCTGATCGCCGCGATCAAGGCGAATCCGGGAAAACTCAACTACAGCACGTCGGGACCCGCCACGGTGCTGAACCTGGCGAGCCAGGCCCTCTTGAAATCCGCCAGCCTGCCCAAGACCGCCGCCGTGCCGGTCGCCTACAAGGGCGGAAACGAGGCGACGACCGCCGTGCTGTCGGGCGAGGTGGACTTCACCTGCAATAACCTGACCTCGCTGCTGGGCCATATCAAGGGCGACAAGCTGCGCGTCCTGGTGACCACCTCGCCCACGCGCTTGAAAGACCTGCCGGACGCGCCGACCGCCAGCGAACTCGGCCATCCGAAACTGGAAGCGGTCAGCGGCTGGAGCGCCCTGCTCGGCCCACCCGGCATGGACCGGGCCCTGCTGGAGAAATGGACGGGCCTGCTGCGCCAGGTGGACCAGAACGCGCAATGGCGCACGGCCGTCGAAACGCTAGGCTCCGTGCCTCGCATCCTGGAGCCCAAGGCCACGTCCGACTTCGTGAAGGACCAGGTGCGGCTGTACGGAGACCTGGGGCAGGCGTTGGGAATTCAAATCAAATAGCGTGGCCAGCCGCCGTCAGCCGACGGCGGCGAAAACAGGGGATTAGGGCTAACCAGTATTAATTTATAAAATAATTCACTTAAACTGCCTCCGGTACGACGGACAACTGCGGAGGCAATTCATGACCAATCCCCTGACGAAAACGGGCTTCACCAAGCAAGACACGGTGGCGCACGTGCTTGCGAATGCGCTGAAAAAACACGGCATCACACACTTCTTCGGCCAAAGCCTGCCCAGCATGTTCGTGCTGGCCGCCGAGCAGATCGGCATCAAGCAGGTGTCCTACCGCAGCGAGAATGCGGGCGGCTACATGGCCGATGCCTACGCCCGCATGAGCAACACGCCCGCCGTCGTGACCGCGCAGAATGGCCCGGCCGCCGCCCTGCTGGTGGCGCCTTTGGCGGAAGCGCAGAAGGTCTCCATCCCTGTGATTGCGCTCATCCAGGACGTCAACCGGGACCAGCACGACAAGAACGCGTTCCAGGACCTGGACCACATCGCCATGCTGGACTCGGTGTGCAAATGGGTGCGCCGCATCGACCAGGCCTCGCGCGTCGAAGACTACATAGACCAGGCGTTCGTGGCGGCCACGTCGGGGCGCCCCGGCCCGGTGGCGCTGCTGCTGCCCGCCGACCTGCTGCAAGAGCAGGCCGTGACGGCGCCCTTCAAGCGCACGGTCTCGCTGGGACGCTTCCCGCTGGACCGCCCCGTGGCCAACCCATTGGCCATGGAACAGGCCGTGGCCCTGCTCGCCGCCGCCAAGCGCCCCGTGATCGTGGGCGGCGGAGGCGTGCACGTGTCCCAGGCGGCACAGGAACTCGTGGACTTTGCCGATGCCATGAGCATTCCTCTGGCCACCACCAACATGGGCAAGGGCATCATCGCCGACAGCCACGAACTGGCGCTGGGCGTGATCGCCAACTGCCTGGGCCCCAATGGTTCCGGGCGCTACCTCAAGCCCTTCGTCAGCGAAGCGGACGTGGTGCTGCTGGTGGGCAACCGGACCAACCAGAACGGCACCGACAGCTGGGCCCTCTACCCCAAGAACGCCGCCTATATCCACCTGGACATCGATCCCCAGGAAATCGGCCGCAACTACGAAGCGCAAGTCCGTCTGGTGGGCGATGCCAAGGCGACGCTGCAAGCCATGGCCGAACTGGCCAAGGGCGCGGATACGAGCGCCCGCAAGGCGGCGCGCAAGGACGTGGCCGCCGGCATTCTGCGTGGCCGCGACAGGCACCAGAGCGAAGCGGCGCCTCTGCTGCAAAGCCATGATGCGCCCATCCGTCCGGAGCGCATCATGGCCGAGCTGGACGCCTTGCTGACCGCCGACGACACCGTAGTGGCGGACGCCAGCTACTCCACGCTGTGGGTGACCAACTACCTGAAGGTGCGCAAGTGCGGCCAGCGCTTTCTCACCCCCCGCGGCCTGGCGGGCTTGGGCTGGGGCATGCCCATGGCCATGGGCGCGCGCGTGGCCAACGAAGCCGGCACCACGTACTGCCTGGTCGGCGACGGCGGCTTTGGGCACGTCTGGTCCGAGATGGAAACGGCCGCGCGCATGGGTATCAAGGTGGTCACCATCCTCATCAACAACAGCATCCTGGGCTACCAGAAGCATGCCGAATGCCTGAAGTACGGCTCCCACACGACGGCGGTGAACTTCGCGCCGGTGGACCACGCCGCCGTGGCCCGCGCGGCGGGCCTGAATGGGGTGCGCGTGACCGACCCCGCCCAGATCCGAGAGGCCTTGGAGATGGCGGCGCAAAGCGGCAAGGGAACCCTGATCGAAGTGATCTGCACCGACCAGGCATATCCCCCGATCACCTTCTACAGCCCCGAGGCCCTGGTGTGATGGAGCAGCCCGCAATGTATGAGGTGACGTATGAGTAGGGTTGCATTGGTTACGGGCGCCGCCAGCGGCATCGGATTCGCCACCGGGGTGGAGCTGCTCAAGGCCGGGCACATCGTCTACTTCACGGACCGCCATCCCACGGATCTCGCGAAGATCGGAGAGCCGCTGCGCGAACGCGCCCACGCGGTGATCCTGGACCTGAACAGCTCGGCGGACATGCGGAAGGTGGCGGCAGACATCCTGGCCCGGCACGGCGGCATCGACATCCTGGTCAACAACGCCGGCATCACCATCAAGGGCGCCGACGGCAAGCCGCAAGGCTTGCTGGACGCCACGGAAGCGCAGTTCTTTGAAATCATGCGCGTCAACTCCCTGGCCTTGATGCAGATGACGCAGCTGGTGCTGCCCGGCATGATGAAAAAGAAGTGGGGCCGCATTGTGAACGTGGCTTCGCTGGCGGGTCGCAGCAAGTCCATCGTTTCCGGCCCGCTGTACATGATGAGCAAGTCATCGGTGCTGGGCCTGACTCGCGCCACGGCGGCGGAGATGGGCCCGCACGGCATCACCTGCAATGCGGTGGCGCCCGGCCGCGTGCTCTCCGCAATGACCGACAAGGCCGCGCCCGGCGTCAACGAAGGCTATGCCGCGCAAATCCCGGTGCGCCGCATTGGCGAGCCCATCGAAGTGGCCAGCGGCATCGCCTATTTGTGCAGCGAACACGCCGGATTCACCAACGGCGCGGTCATTGACATCAATGGCGGCTTTTTCATGAGCTGAACAATCGAAGGCGGCGTGCGCCGCCTTCGATTCCCAAGCCGCCGCCCGAGCGCGCTGTTCGCGCGCTTGCGGCATACGAAGGCAGACTTCAGGAGAAAAGATGGGCCAGGATAAATTGAATGTTGCTTTGATCACGGGCGCAGCAGGCGGAATTGGCGCGGCAACCGCCATGGAATTGCATGCCGCCGGCTTCAGGGTTGTCCTCTGGGATGTGACCGCCCGCTTTCCTACTGAGCCAGGCCCCGGCGATGAGCGTGTCCTGACCCAGGTCGTGGATGTCGCCGATGCCGCACAAGTCGACAAGGCGCTGGCCGCAATCCGGAAAAAATGGGGCGGCGTTTCCGTTCTCATCAATAACGCGGGGATCTCCCCCAAGACGCCCGAAGGGAAGGGACGGGGCATCATGGAGGTCGCTCCGGACGAATGGCAAAAGGTCCTGGACATCAACCTGACATCCCTGCTGACGCTGATTCAAAAGACGGCGCCCGACATGATGGCCCAAGGCTGGGGCCGCATCGTCAACCTGTCTTCGCAGGCTGCCCGCACCCGATCCACCGTGCCCGGCGTGGCTTACGTCTGCACGAAGACCGCCGTGCTGGGGCTGACGCGATACGCCGCCGATGAGCTCGGACCCTACGGCATCACCTGCAATGCCGTGACGCCTGGACGCATCGCGTCGCCCATGACCGCTTCCGCCGGCGCGGAAGTGACCGAACGGCTCAACAGCAACACGCCGCTGCGCCGCATGGGCACCCCCCAGGAGGTCGCCAAAGCCATCGCGTTCTTCTGCGCTCCCTCCGGCGAGTTCGTATCCGGAGCGGTCCTGGACGTAAACGGGGGCTTGTTCATGCAGTGACGCACAGGCGGTTTTCAACCGACCCATTACAACAAAAGGAGACAAGCATGAAATTGAAAGCCATGGGCCTGGCCATTGCGCTGGGCCTGCTCTCTGGCGCCGCCGCCCAGGCGCACGCGCAAGCCGGCTACCCCAACCGCCCCATCGAGTTGAGCGTGCCTTATGGCGCGGGCGGCGCGACCGACGTGATGGCGCGCAAGTTTGCGACCTTTCTGGAAAAGGAATTGGGCCAGACGATAGTCGTGCTGAACCGCCCGGGCGCCCAGGGCACGCTGCAGATGAATCAGCTGGCCAAGGCCAGGCCCGACGGCTACTCGCTGGGCGTGGCCGGCTACAACGCCCTGACCTATACGGTGCAGCGCATGTCCAAGCCGCCATTCACGGTCGACGACTTCACCTATTTCGGCGAGATCGGCACCTTCTCGTATGGCCTGGTGGTGCCCAGCAAGTCTGGAATCAAGAACATGGACGACTACATCGCCGCCAGCAAGCAGCCCAAGGGCATCACTTATGGCGTGACGGGCGCGCCCAACAACATCCCCTATGCCACGCTGAAGAAAACCACGGGCGGCACGTTCGAGGAAGTGAACTACAAGTCCGGCCTCGAAGCCGCCACGGCCGCGGCGGGCGACCACGTGGAGTCGGCGCTGCAAAACCCGCAAGACATCCTGCCGCTGGTGCAATCGGGCCAGGTTCGCCTGATTGCCTCCATGACCGACCAGCGCATCATGGGCCAGGAAAACGTGCCCACGGCGCGTGAGCAGGGCTATGACGTGCAGGTGTATAGCAGCCTGGGCCTGGCCGCGCCCAAGGGCATTCCTGAAGAGGTGCGCAAGAAGCTGCAGGACGCCACGCTGAAAGTGCTGCAAAACCCCCAGTACGTGGACTTCATGAAGACCCAGCACATGTACGTGAACCAGGTTGATGGCCCGGCCTTCCACGAAAAGCTGCGCAACGGCTACACGAGCATGGGAGCGTTCATCAAGGAAATGAATATCCCGATGCTCAACTGAGCGGGAGGCGCAAGGGGGGCAAGCCCCGCAAGGCGGCGTCTTCATGAACTGACGCTGACACCAAAGAGAGGAGAACAACCATGACGACGAGACAATTTCTTTTCGCGCTGGCCGCTGTGACGGCCGCCGCGTCGATGCCATTGCCTGCCGCCGCGCAGCAATCGCAGAATTACCCGGAGCGCGAGCTCAACATGTACGTGAACTATGGCGCGGGCGGCAATACCGACGTGGCCGCTCGCGGCCTGGCCAGGGGCATGGAGAACATCCTGAAAAAGCCCGTGGTCGTGCAGAACCGCGCCGGCGCGCAAGGCACGCTGGGCGTCTCCCAGCTGGCCAAGCAGAAGGCGGACGGCTACACCTTCGGCATCGTGACGTACTCCACCATCTCCATTACGCCGCACCTGATGAAGGTGGACTACACGGCGGACAGCTTTGACTTCGTCGCAGGCGTGGGCCGCTTCAAGTACGGCGTTGCCGTGCGCGCCGACTCGCCTTACAAGACGCTGGACGATCTGGTGAAGGCAAGCAAGGAAGGCAAGGGCGTTTTCTTTGGCGCGCCTTCGGCCCCGAACAACATCGCCATGTATGAGCTGGGCCGCAAGACCGGCGGAAAGTTCGAACAGGTCAGCTACAAGTCGGGCGCCGAGACCGTATCGGCGCTGCTCGGCGGCCAGGTCGATGTCATCGTGCAAAACCCGTCGGACATTGTCCCCCACGTGAATTCCGGAAAGATGCGCATGCTCGCCAGCGCCAGCCCCATGCGCTGGACGGAACTGCCCGACATCCCCACGATGAAAGAGCAAGGCTATGACGTGGAAGTGGACTCGTGGCTGGGCCTTGCATTTCCCAAGGGCGTGGACAAGGGCGTGCGCGACAAGCTGGAACGCGTCGCCATGAGCGCCCTCAAATCGCCCGAGACATCGCAGGTCTTTGTGCTGGGCGGCATGGAACCCGTGGCGGTCAATGGCGCCGAGTACCGAAAGATGCTGATCGAAGGCCGCGAATTCATGGGTCAGGCCATCAAAGCGGCCAACATTCCCACCAACCAGTAAGTCACCGGCGGCCGCCGAAGCCGGCGCAGGCCGGCTTTGGCGGGCTTTGGCGGGCTTTCGGCCACGCCAGCCTGGACCGCGGCGGGATTATTCGCCCTGCTGCAATTGCCGGCCCACGCGCTGGCGGTCGCGCACCAGTTCCATTTTCTTGAAAGGCTGCACGGTGAGCGCCTCGGGGCTGAGCTTTTTGTGCAGCACTTCCATGATCCTGGTGCCGGAACTGGCCAGGTCGCGGATCAGGGCGCTCTCCAGCAGCAAGGCATTCCTGGTCTTTAGCGCCACGAGTATGTCCTCATGCGGATGCGTGCCGCTGAAGACGGAGGGCGAACCCGCTTCGTAAAGGAATCCCACGCTGGGGCCCGTGATGGCCCACAGGGTCTGGATCATGGTCTTGAGGTAGGACTTCTCTTGCATGCGGCACAAGGCCATATGAAACAGCGCGTTCTGCTTGAGCTGGTTGCGCACATCGCCCCGGGATTTGGCTTTCACCAGCGCCTGGTGGAATTTTTCCAGTTGGGCGATATCCTTCGGCGTCCAGCTGTCGAGGGTTTGCAGGGCGGCCATGACCTCCAGCTTGGTGCGGATGGCGCGCACTTCCGTCAGGTGCTCGACGGAAGGTATGGGCACCCGCACGCTGAAGCCCCGCTGGCCGATCAGGATGTCCTTGGCCACCAGCTGCAGCAGCGCCTCGCGGATCGGCGTTTGGCTCATGCCCTGAAACGCCTCGTCCTCCAGCAGCTCGCGCAGTTTGAAGGTGTGGCCCGGCATGTACTCGCCATAGGTAAGCTTGGCGATCAGCGTTTCCCGAACGGTATCCGTGTGATTGACTTTGGACATGGTGAACCCCAGGTGCAAGCCCTGATGCGGGGCTATGCATTATTTTATAATAAAATGAAACAACGGAAGACTGCCGCGCCTCCAGGCTCAGGACTCTTCACCACGCAGCAGTTCCTCGATCTCCGCGCGCTCCTGCTTGCTCACATGGCCATCGCGCAACGCCGCCAGCACCAGCGCCTTGCCGGAACCGGCAAAGGCCTTGCGGATCAGGTCTTTCACCAGCCCGCCCTGTGTCGCCTTCTGGCTCTGGGCCGTCGCGTACACATGGGAACGCTCGCTCTCGTCCCGCTTCAGCAAGCCTTTCGCATGCATGATCTGCATCAAACGCAACACATTCGCGTAGGTCAGATCATCCCGGCCGGACGACATGGCGGCGTGGACCTGCTTGACCGTGGCCGGACCGATTTGCCATATGGCCTGCAGCACGCCGAGTTCGGCGCTGGTGGGTTTGACGGAGGCGGGCGGATGAGTCATGGCGGATCGGCGCGGCGGGTGTTTCGTAACTGAAGACTCGTAGAATATTTTTTCTAGATTAGTTTGTCTAGAAAAAACTTTCTATGCCGCTCGCGCCATTGCCCAATATTGGCGCTCGCCATTCGCACCCGGAGCGCCGCCCGCCCGAAGAATCGGCATGGCCGAGCAGCGCCCGCAAGGCAGCATCGCATTGCATTCGGACACCATATCCAACACGCCATCCGGCCTCCTCCGCCGGCAAACGCCTCCCCGCCGCTATACTTTCGGGACTTTTAATCCCCTCCGCGCTGCACCTGTCTGCAGCGCCTTTTTTATGCCCGCTCTGATGGCCTTGCTGCGTCCTGTTGGCCAGGCGCTATGTTTTGTACTCGCCGCCCTGGCCTGCGGCCAGGCGTCAGCCGCCCCTCCGTCGCTGGCGCAATGCCACGGCATCAAGGATCTGGTTTTCATCGCCCATCTGGATGACGACCTGCTGTTCATGAATCCGGACGTCGCCTCCAACATCGAGGCAGGCGGCTGCGTGCGCGTGGTCTACCTGACCGCCAGCGATGCCGGCGAAGGCGAAGGCTATATGCTGGGCCGAGAGCGCGGCGTGCGCGCCGCCTATGCCTATATGGCGCGCAAGCCCGATCTCTGGAAGGAGGACGCCGGAATCGCCGACGGGCGCCAGATTGCGCGCTTTACCCTGCAGGACAACCCCCGCGTGCAGCTCTGGCACATGCGCCTGAAAGACCCCTGGCTGGGCAACGGCTGGGGCAGCCTGACGCCGCTGAGCCGCACCGAATCCGAACCCGGGCAAAGCGTCGACACGCTGGGCCCCCATGCCGAGGTCTACACGCGCGCGCAGCTGATCGATACCCTGGCCGAATTGATCCGCCAGTATGGCCCGACCACGGTGCGCCATCTGGACGACACGATCGTCGTTCCGTATACGCAACTGTGCTGGCGCTGCGCCGGACACGGCCATCCGGATCACATCGCCAGCGCGCGGCTGGTGCGCGAAGCCATGCTGCGCGCGCCCGGCAACTACGCCGAGACGGGCTATATCGACTACCCGAGCCAGGAGCGCGCCAGCAACCTGACCGAGGCCGAGATCGCCAGCAAATCGGTGATCTTCCAGCACTACGCCTGGAACGACTATCACTATTGCGCCGGGCCCACCGGCTGCAAGGAGCCCGCCGGGCCGGCGGCCGCGTGGGTGCAGCGCGCCTATTACGTGTCGCGCCAGGACATCGCGCCGCAGCTGTACCCGGATGGACGCGGCGGCCTTGTGGTGTTTGCCGCCGGCGAAACCAATGCCGCCGTCAATCGTTGGGATTCCGGCCAGGGCCGCTGGCAAAGCCTGGGCGGGCGCACCAGCGGCCCGCTGGTCTCGTTTGCCCACGCCGACGGCACGGCCGGCCTGATGGCGCGCGACCCGCTGGGCGGCGTGTGGGCCAACAAGCAGCGCCATGACGGCACCTGGCAAGGATGGCAAGCGCTGGGCGGCTTGCGCGTGACCCAGATCCCGGCCGTGGCGCCGCGAGGCGAAGCCGCCGCCGTGGCGCTGGGCTATGACGGCCTGCTCCACTGGATCGCGCCGTCGGGCATCGACGGCAGCTGGAGCACCTGGCAAGCCCTGCCGCTGCTGGAAGGCGCCACCGGCGCTCCCGCCGCGGTGCGCGGCGCCGACGGGCGCTACGTCATCTTTGCCGCCGCCGCCGGGGGCGAGCTCTTCTACACGCGGCAACTACCGGCCGCCAAAGGCCAACGTCCCGAATGGCAAGGCTGGCGCCGCGTGCCGGCGCCGGTGGCGGCCGGCGGCCTGGCAGCCATCCGCAACCATGAAAACCGAGTCGAACTCTACTTCCGCGAGCGCGGCAACAACCACCTGACCAAGCTGGTGGAAACTGGCGACACCACCGACCTGGACATGGACTGGAGCGCGCCGACCGATATGGGCATGCCCTACATCGGACGCCCGGCCGTCAACGCCGATGCGCAGGGCAATGTCATTCTCGCGCTACTCGAACGCGCGGGCGGAAAGCTCTGGCTGGTCGAGCACGGAAAGTCGGCCAAGCTGGACGCCGAGGCCGCGTCGCCGCCGGCGATCAATATCATCGACCGCACGCTGTATATCGTTGCGCGCGCCGCCGGCGGGCCGCAACGCTACCAGGTGCTGTCGCGCCGCGACGGGGCCTGGGCGGGGAACCTGACCCTGGACGGCGTGCCCGCCACCGGCGGCGGCGCGTTCGCGGCCATGGCCGCGCGCCCGGCGGACCTGCCCAACCTGGGCGCCAGCAACACCAACAGCGCCGTGGTGGTGCGCCCTTCCCCGACCCAGCCCGACACGCTGACCGTGGAACGCATGCCGACCCAGGCCTCGCGCACGGCGACGCCGACCAAGTTGCAATAAGGCCGGGGAAAAGTCAGGAGCCCGGCAGTGCCGCGCCCATGGCGGCAAACAGGCCGCCGCACACTTTGTTGAAGCGCCGGCCGGTGCGCTCCAGCCAGGGGCGCACGCGGTGCGCCAGCCGCGCCAGCACGTATTCGACCAGGAACTCGATGACGGCGAAGGTGCCGGCCATGATCGCGAACTGCGTGAACAGGCTGCGCGCCGGGTCGATGAACTGCGGCAGGAACGCGCCGTAGAAGAGCAGCGCCTTGGGATTGGAAATGGCTGACAGCAAACCCTGGCTGAACATGCGGGCCCGGCTCGTGCGCAGCGCCTCGGGCCCCGGACGCAGTTGCACGCCGGGCGAGCGCCAGAGCTGAATGCCCAGCCAAATCAGATAGGCGCCCCCGGCCCACTTCAGCACCGTCAGCGCCGGCCCCCAGGCCTTGAGCAGCGCGCTGATGCCCAGCATGGACAAGGCGATCAGGGCGATGAAGCCCACCGCGCCGCCGGCAATGGTGCACAAGGCCTTGCGGTGGCCGTGCAGCGCGCCGTGAGTGAGCGCGAGCAGGGTGTTGGGGCCGGGCGTGACCGACAGGCCGATGACCGCGACCAGATAGATGAGCCAACTATGCAGCGCCATGGCGGAAGGCTGGAGAGTGATGGGGAGGCCAGTCTAGCGCCGGCGGGCCGGGCGGGGCAAATGGCTCCGGACTCAAAAATGGCCCCGGACTCAATGGAGATGGTCGCGCAGCCATTGATCCAAGCCGCAAACGGCGATGCCGCGCTGGGCGTTGAACGTTTGCGCCTTGTCCCAGGCCACGCCGCGCCCCTCGGCGAACACGGCGCGGTACTTGCGCAATGCGTCTTCCGGATCGGCGGCCAGCTGGCGTTTCAGTTCAGGCACGGTCCATTCGTGGCGGCGGACCTTGACGCCGCGCGCGCGATCCAGGGCGTCGGCCACCTGGCGGTAGGTGACGGTATCGCCGGCGACATGCACCGCGCGGTTGGCGATGCGCGGCTCGGCGAACAGGATCGCCGCCGTCAGGGCGCCGATGTCCTCGGCGGTCGTGATGGTAACGGCGGTGTCCCAGCTGCCCAGCGCGTTCACGGTATTGGCCGCCAGGTCGACCACGCCGAAGGCCGGTTCGAACAGGAAGCTGGTGAACATGCCGGTGGAAACAATGACCCATTCGGTGCCCTGCTGCGCCCGCAGCATATCGCGCACGTCCAGCTGTTCGTCGAACAGGTCCTGCGGGCTGCCCCGCCCAATGACGTCGTAATCCACGCCGAATTGCCACGGCACAAAGCGCTGGACGCCGGCGTCCAGCGCGGCGCGCGCGATCTTGCGCTGCACGCCCGGGCCGCCGACGAATCCCGTGCACGGGATCACGGTATCGAAGCGGCTGAATGTGGCGGCGAGTTCGGCGCCGGATTGCGCGGCCAGGTCGCCTTCGACGATATCGACGCCCAGGGCGCCCAGGGCGGCCAGGTCGTGCCGCTTCGCCGTATCGGCGGATGCGGCGGTCGACGGACGCAACAGGACCGAAAGGGAAGCGCCGGCGGCGCGTTCGACGTGCGGCGCCAGATGGCGCAGCACGGCCATGCCGAGTTGGCCCGCGCCCAGGACCAGGATGGCGTTGTTGTCAGACATGAAAAATCCCGTTAGCAAATGGGTGTTTGGAGATGCGCCGCTACGCAAACATGCGGCCCTGAAGTGGCTTTCAGTGTAGGAGCGCGCAATCCGCCCATTGTTCGCCGCGCTTGAATACACAACGCGCGGACAGCGGGTGCGCCGGGCCGGCCGCATTGCTAACATCGGGGCTCCCCGCCGAATACGGCGCACGCACTATCGGCAGGCAAGGCTTATGGACAAACTTCAAGCGATGGCAACGTTCGTGCGGGTCGTCCAGGCGCGCAGCTTCAGCAAGGCGGCCCAGTCCCTGGGCATGCCGCGTTCGTCGGTAACGACGATGATCAAGAACCTGGAGGCCCACCTGGGCACGCCGCTGCTCCGGCGCAGCACGCGCAGCCTCAGCCTGACGGAAGCGGGCGGGCGCTATCTGGCGTCGTGCCAGGCCATCCTGGCCGATATCGCCGACGCGGAAAACGACGTTTCCGCCGCGGTCCAGGCGCCGCGAGGACGGGTTCGCGTGGACATGCCGGGCACCATCGGACGGGCGATCGTGGTGCCGAGGCTGCTCGAATTCGAGGCGCGCTATCCGGACATCGAAGTGGTGATGGGCTTGAGCGACCGGCCGGCTGACCTGATCTACGAAGGCATCGACTGCGCGATCCGCAGCGGCGCGCTGGCGGATTCGGCGCTGGTGGCGCGCAAGCTCGGCCAACTGACCTGGCTGACCTGCGCGTCGCCCAAATACCTGGCCCGCTTCGGCGAGCCGGATTCCGTGACCGCCCTGGAAACGCACCGGGTGGTCAACTACCTGTCCTACGCCACCGGCCGGCCGCTGGACTGGCGTTTCCGCGTTGACGGCGAAGCCGTGGCGGTTGCCCTGCCCAGCCGCTACGCCGTCAACGAGACCGAGGCCTATCTGCACTGCGGCCTGGAGGGCCTGGGCCTGATCCAGCTCTCCGAACTGGCTGCGTCCGTCTACCTGCGTAGCGGTCGCCTGCGGGAAGTGCTGGCGGACGCCCGCTGCGCCCCGATGCCGATTTCCATCGTCTATCCGCAGGCCCGCGCCACGGCGGCGGTCAAGACGTTCGTGGATTGGGTCATCGAGATTGCGCGGCCCGAGTTGGCGGGCTGAACCGGCGCGCGCGGCGCCTCAGGCCGCCATCCGGGCACACGAATCCGCGCACTGCCGGCAGGCGCGGGCGCACTCCCGCATGCCTTCCATGCCCTCGCAACTGGTTGCGCAGTCATCGCACAGCATTGAACAGGCGCCGCAGACGAATTTCTGGTTTTCCACCCCCACGAGCATCGCGTGCGCCGCAGTCCGGCAAAGCTCGGAGCACGCCACCAGCAGGCGGAAATGCCGGGGTTCGACATGCTCCCCGCCCGCTTCCAGACAATGCCCCATTGCGGTTTGCACACAGCGCCGGTAGCAGGCAAGACAGCTGTCTATACATCGCTCCATCTCAACAGAATCAGGTTCCATGGTCCGCTCCTTTCGCGCGTGGTGCTGACTAGTCAGCACGTGCCATGCCTGAAACTTTTTCGCAGTGCCGCAACGCCTGGCGCAGCGCGGTGTCCACAGACCGCAGCGACATGCCCAGCCATTCGGCGGCATCGCCGCGGCTGCGCCCCTCCACCCGCAATGCGATCAGCACGGCGAGCTGCCGCCGGGGCAATCCCTCCATCACCCGGGACAACGCCGACAGGGCCGACCGGCCCTCGGCCACGTCCTGCGGGCCCGGATTCTCGTCAATCAACTCGGGGAGCCCGGCGCCCGGGTCATCCAGCGACTGCCACGACGCCTGCGCGCGAAGGCGGTCCACGGCCAGATGGCAGGCCATGCGAAACACATAGGCGTCCGCCTCCCGCACCTCTGCGGCCACCGGCCGCGCCAGTCGAAGCCAGGTATCGTGCAGGCACTCGCGCGCCAGGTCGGCGCAGCCGAGCCGCCGGGCAAGCCGGCCATGCAGCGCCGCGTAACTGCCGCTCAGGTGCTCGCGCAGGCGCGCCGCGGTGTCGATGCCGGCGGCGTGGCTTGCGAGCGCCTGCCTGGGCCCGTTCGCCGTGTCGCCATGCAGCGCCGCCGCCTGCGGGACAGGCCATGCCAGGGAACGCGGCGCGCGCCGCGCATCGCTTTCGCGCCACGGCGGCGGCGCGGCGGGAGCCGGCGGCCGGCTTGCGGTCGATATCGGGTTCATCATGTTCAGCCGCTACAGCTGACCCAGATTGCTCTGCTCGCGTTCGGTCAGCTGCTGCTGCGCCTGCGCGGGCAGCTCGCCCAGCCCCAACACCCGCACCGCGCTGCCGGGGTCATAGGAGGCCGTCGGCGTCGGCGGCCTGGGCGGCGGCGTTTGGCCCCCGCTGCCCGCCGGCAGCGGCTCGCCGCCGAAGCCAAGGATCTGCACGCTGAAGATGGACGGCTGATTCTGCCGCGCCGCCGACCGTTCGCGCTGCATGACGTCCTGCGCCGCGGTGGCGGCGGTGGCCGCCGCCGCGCTGGCGCTGGTCAACGCGTTGGTATTGACCGACACCGTCACCGGGATGCCCTTGCTTTCGCCCTGTACCTGGATATTGGCCGCGTTGACTACCCGCAGCGCAGCGACGTTGACGTTGCCCGACACGCGGATGCCGGCCTCGCCGGCGTCGATGGTTCCCAGCGGCGCGATCAGGTCCACGTCGCCCGCCGGAACCTCCGGAATCGGCGCCAGCGTGCCGATCCCCGCGCCGGTGGACGGCACCGTGGGCGACAGCGTGACATTGCCGTAGGCGTCGTACACGCGTCGCGGCGGCGTGTAGAGCACCGTGGTCTTCGCGCCGCGGCCGGCGTTGATGTCGCCCTCGGCCGACCAGGCCTGGATGTGTCCGCCGAACGTGGTCATGATGCGGCTCTGCCCCAACAGCACGCTGCCTTGCGCATACAGCTGGATGTCGCCCTGCCCCTGAGTCACCACGCCGGCGCTGGCGGGCGGCGCCACGCCTTCCACGCCCAGCACCTGCTGGCCGCCCGGCGTCAGCAGCTGGATGCCGCCGCCGAAATCGCTGCGCAGCCCCGCGCCGCCATACATGGTGAAGCTGCCCTCGTAGCGCGCCGGCGCGCCCGCGGCATTCGCGTCGGGGAACAACGCCGCGATGGCGCGGCGCCCGCGCAGGTAGCTGCCAAAGCGGGGGCCGCCGTCGTCGTTGTACTCGCGCCCGCCCTCCTTCAGCTCGGCGAAGAACAACTGGCGCGCATAGATGCCGCGCTCGGCCGGCGCCAGCGCCGCCAGCGCCGCGCCCGCGTCCTGCTCGCCGCCCTGGTAGCCATGGTGCTTGCGCAGCCAGTTCACCAGATGAATACCGCTTTCCTGCTCGAAATCGCGCGCCAGGTCGCGCCTGCCCTTGCCGGCATCGGCATCGCGCAGCGCCTGCTGGCGCGCCAGCTCGGCCGGCGCCCCGGCCTCGTCGCCGGCATAGCCGAACTCGGCCTGCAGCCAGCCGCGCAGCGTCAGTTCGCCGCCATAAGCCTGCGCCACCTTGTCCGGATTCGGGCCCAGGCCTGCGCCGGGCTGCAGCCCGCGCGCGCCATCGAGATAACGCGACAGGAAGCCCGCATAGTCGGGACCCGCCGCGCCCACGCCGGCCAGCACGGCCAGGTCCGCGCCGGGCCGGGTGTCGCCGCGCACGATCGCGCCCAGGCTGCGCACGCTGGCCGCGTCGTCCTGCCGGAACTGGCGCGCAGCCTGCAACAGCAGCGTGCCGGGGCCGGCCACCTGCGCATTGGCGTAGACGATGTCGCGGCCGGCCTCGATCAGCGACAGGTCGCGCGCGTTGCTGTGCACGGCGGTGACGTCCAGCCGCAGGATGTCGCGGCCGGCCCGCACCGATACCGGCACGGCGGCCTCGTACCAGGTGTCGATGCTGCGGACCGCGCCGCTGCCGCGCGACATGTCGACCACCGCTCCGCTCTTGAGGCCCACGATGTCGCCCGTGGCTGCGTAGAACCTGGCGACGGTGGAATCGCCCGCGTGCAGCGCGCGGTCCAGCGGCGTGCCGGGTCCGAATGCGAACAGCGGCTTGGAATACCAGGCGCTCGCTTGCAGCACGCCTTCCCGGCTGGTGTTGGTCAGGATGAAATTGAAAAAGCCGCCGGCTTCGAAAGCGCTGAAGGCCGGACGCAAGGGCGTGGGCAGCGGCGCGTCGGCGGACGACATCGACACCGTGTGGGCGCCCTCGGCCAGGATGGACCGGCCTGCCAGCAATTCCAGCTGGCCGCCCGCCGACGGCGCCAGCAGCAGCGTCGGGTTGGCGTCCTCCGCGGCATTGGGGGCCAGCATGATGTTTCCGCTGGCCGCCACGGCGCGCAAGATGGACGGATAGACAAAATAACTGCGGCCTTGCGAGCCGATCTCCGTGAATTCCGGTTTCAGTTCGTCGCCGGGAAAGCGGCTGTTGGAGACGGTCATCGGCGTGAGGTTGCCGCCGGCCGAGAACAGGTTGACGGCGGTGGCCGGCGTCCAGAGCGTGAACCAGCCATCTCCGCCGCCGGTGGCGGGCTGCGCTTGACCGGCGCGCTGGTAGGGGCTGGAATTGACCTGCGTGACGCGGCCGGGATCGCTGACGCCCGCCAACACCAGGTCCCCGCGCGTGTCTATCCACGCCGTGGCGTCGCCCAGCACCAGGCGCGGCCCGCCCATGGGCCTGGCTCCCCCCACGGCATAGGGGTCCTTGGCGCGCAGCCCCGCGCCGTCGCCGTAACGCAGCGCCATGCCGCCCACCTGGCCGGCCGTCAGGGCCAGCCGGCCGCGCAGGTTGACCAGTACGCCGTTCAGGTCGAGGTGGTCGGTGCCGCCGGTATACGGCCCCGTCGCATTCAGCTGCGTGGCGCTCAACGAGGGGTTGAGGCTGCCGCCGATGCGCACGTCCAGGTCGCCGCCGCCCGTCTGCACCAGGCTCCCGTCGAGCACCCGGCCGGTGCTGCCGACCACGGCGGTCAACCCTTGCGAACGCGGCTCCACGCCGTTGACATATCTGGCCGCATCGCCGCGCGCGTCCCGCACACCCGCGTCGCGGCCCGCGGAGATGCTGAGGTTGCCGCCGCCCAGCGTGCCGAACCCGGTAAAGCCCACCAGCCTCGGCTCCTTGTTCCCGCCGCCCATGGCGCCCTCGACCGCATAGGCGCCGAAGTTGATCCACCAGCTCGGCGCGATGTCGGCCACGCCCGGCGTGCCGATGCTGCCCTGGCGCCACAGCCAGGCGCCCGTCATCGTGCTGGCGTAACGCCCGCGGGCGGATGTCTGGTCGAACGGAACGCCGTTGTCCGCGTTGGACCCCATGGCGTCGCCGTAGACGTCGCGCCCGGCCTCCACGGTCAGGTTGCCCCCCTGATCGGGATACCAGGCCTGGTACGCCGCCATGGCTGCGTCGTACTTTCCGTCCATCTGGATCAGGCCCAGCGGGCCGGTCTTGCCGTCGTAGCCGCGCGGCAGGTTGAAGCGCGCGTCGGCCGCGCCGAGCGAGGCCTGCGTGCCCGCGGTATACACGCCGTACAAAGAGGCCATGCCCACGTCGCGCCCGGCCAGCAGCGACAGGTCGCCGGCGCCGGTGCGCAACACGCTGAACGCGGGCGAGCCAAAGCCATACTTGTATTCGCGCGTGACGATGGTTTCCGACGAGCCGCCGCCGGCGCAATTGCTGGCATCGGCGCAGAATTCCTCGGGCGTCACGCCGATCACGACGGCCAACTCCTCCACCGGCTTGCCGACCCAGCTTAGATCGCCCCACCAGTTCAAGGAGCCGCTTTCCGAGACCGTGCGCGGCGCCGGCGCGCAATAGTCGCCCCAGGTGCACAGCTGTTCCCACGAGTCAAAGCCGTATTCCTCGGCCACTTCCTTGACCGACCGGCCGACCAGGGCGGGGTCCCCGAACAGTTCGGCCGCCCCCGCCGCCGTCAGCACCATCATGCCGACGAAGATCGTCTTGCTGGTTTCGGTCGCCCTGGCCGACAACCCATAGTGCGTGTCGGCCAGCACCAGGTCGCCCTTGCTCAGCACGTTGCGGGCGCGCACGTCGGCCGACTCCAGGTCGGCGCCGGCCACCGCCGTCAGGCTCCACGCGCTGGCGCCCGGGCCCAGCATGGGCGCCAGCGCCCAGTTGCGGCCCTGCTTGCCGTCCGGCCCCTTGGGCCGCAGATCCACCGGCTTGCCGTCGAGCAGGACCACCTTGGTCTGCGAGGGAATCAGCGAGCCCTGCGCCAGCACGATGCGCCCGCTTGCCACCAGTTCGGCCGGCAGCGCCACGTTCTTGGGCCAGGTGAATGCGCGCACCGCAGCCTGGCTGCGCAGGACGAAGCCGGCGCCGAGCGTCGAACCCGGCGCGAGCCCGACCGCGCCGGCCAGCACGGTGCCGGCGCGCAGAACGCTGCCGTCGGCAGTCGTCACATCCCCGGTAAGCACCAGTCCGGCCGGCAAGGACAGGGCCGCGTCCAGCGTCAGCGCCACGGGCAGCACGGTGCCTGCGGGCAGCGTCGCCGGATTCGCGGGCAGGTCGTAGTTCAGCGCGCGGCCGGCCGGGAAGGAGGTGCCGGCTTCCAGCTTGACGCCGCCGATGGGCACCACCAGGTCGCCGCCATACGGCGTCACGGCCTGCGAGCCATAGCGCCCCTCGACCAACTGCCAGCCGGCGGCATCGTCGGGCGAATCCGGCGGCGGCGCGAAGCCGTCGTTGATGCTGCCGTAGATACTCAGATTGCCGCCGGCGCGCAGCACCAGCACTCCCGGTTCGCCGTAGCCGCGCAGCGCGGGCGTCGCGCGGTCGGCGTTCGGGCCGTAGCGGTGATTGGAAAGGTCGATGTCGCCGACCACGCTGAGGTCGCCGTCCGGCGTGGCGCTGACGATCTCGACGCCGGGGCGCAGGCGGTATCCGCCCAGGCCGGACAGGCGCGCGCCCAGCGCGGAATTGGCCGACGCCGCATTCATGAAAAGCTGGTTTTGCCGGTCGATGTCGTCCAGGTAGCCCTGCGTGATCTCCTGCGGGCGCTTGCCGGTCACGTCGGGCGCGGCCGCCAGCGGCGCGTCGTCGTAGCGGCGGAAGGCATTCACCGCCACCGTCTTGGCGCCCAGGATGGCGGGACTGCCCGCCACCACCACGGCCACGTCGCTGGCGCCGTCGCCCGAACCGGCGATGGCGCCCTGCTCCGCGCCGCCGCCCAGGCGGCGCGCGTTCAGGTCCAGCGTGCCGCGCGCAACGCCATCGTGGTTCTGCGCCTGCACGCCGGCGCGCAGGTCCACTCCCGCGCCGGCGCCCAGCGTCAGCGTGCCTTCGCGCGAGGTCAGGTCCACGATGGCGCGATTCGCGCTGTCGATGATCTTGCCATGGCTGTCCACGCGCAGGCCGGCGCCGTGGGCGTCCAGCATGCCGTTCACCGCCAGGTCGCGCATGGCCGCCAGGCGGATGCTGCCCACCTGCGGGCCGCTGGCATCGATGCGGCCGTTGACGGTGAGGCTGCCGCCGTCGAGCGCCAGCTCGACGTGCCTGGCCCGCAACTCGTCGCCGACCACGAGGTCGCCGCGCTTGATCTGGAAGCGCCTGGCGCCGAACACGCCGCCTTCGGTCAGGCGCGCGTTCAGGTCGGCGAAGTCGGCCAGGGTCTGGGCCCGCAGCACGGCTTCGGCGCTTTCGTACGGCACCAGCGTGCCGCCGGCGTCATACAAGCCGGACGCCGCGCCGCGGAACGCGCCGCCCAGGTCCACCCTGCCGGCCCCTGCGCCCAGCGCGATGGCCTGCAGGCGGCCCGCGCGGTTGTTCCGCGCCGACACATCGATGAGCGCTCCCCGCGCCTGCGCGATGTTGCCCGCCATGCTCTGCAGCTCCAAATCGCCGCCCCAGCTGTAGCGCAGCGCATCGAGCAGGCGCACCTCGCGGCCGGACAGGTCGATCCGGGAGCCAGCGCCCAGCAGGATGTCGCCGTCGGCCTTGATCGAGAGCTTGCCCGAAGGCAGCGCCACCGTCGTATCCAGCGCGACGCTGCGGGCGGCCAGGCTCAGGGTGGCGCCCAGCGCGTCGCGCGCGGCGGGGACCGCGCCCGTGCCGGAGATGGCCAACGCGCCGCCGGCCTTGATATGCATGACCGAACCGGCCTCCCCGGTCAGGAGCGGCGTGCGGATCTGCAGGTCTCCGCCGCGATAGCGCCAGCCTTCTTGCGCCGCATAGCCGTCCTGCCCGTGATAGACCGACAGGCTGCCATTGGCCCGGCCTGAGATCATCTGCGCGGCATCCAGGACGACCGAAGAGAAGCCCAGCATCAGGCGCTCGGCCGGCACCAGGGAATTCGGCAGCAGATAAGGCGAAGCCTCCAGGCGGATCGCGCCGGCCACGACGTTCAAACTGCCGTGCCCCAGGCTGTCCAGTATCGCGCCCCCGGGCGCCTGCGGCTTCGCGGCGCCGGCCCCGCTGTTGCCGCTGCGGTCCGCGGCAAGAGAACCTGCCCAGACAAACTCGCTGGCGGCGATGGTCGCCGTGTCGCCCGCGGCGCCATAGCCGTAGATGGCCGGCGCGCCCAGCACCAGGCGCTGCAGCGACCTGCCGCCCGCTCCTCGCGCATCCAGCGATACCGCGCCATACACGTTGACCGACTCGCCCGCGTTCAGGATCAGGCTCTCCAGCGCCGGCGCTTCCAGGGCCGTGTTGCCGCGCAGCAGGTTGCCCAGCACCTCCTGGTTCAGCGCCATGCCCGGCGGCAGCCGGCCCGCCGCGCCGGCCTGCTCCAACGCCTGGGCGCTGCCCAGGTTGACGGCCGATACGCTCAGCGCCAGATGGCGCGTGCCGTATTGCACCGAGTCTCGCCAGGTGAACGCGCCGTTGGTGGACACGCCGATCGAACCCTCCGACAACAGGCGGGCGGCGCCCGCGCAGGCCGTGACGCAGCCGCCCACGTCGACGGCGGTGCCCGTGCCGCTCGTCGGCGGCAGCAGGTTCACCCGTCCGTTCGATACGGCCAGAACGGCGCCGCTGATCGTCGAGTAGTAAAGGCCCGTGCTCGCATCCTGGGCCACCGCCCCGCGCCCGAGCGTGGACAGCGTCGCGCCCTGCTCGACCACGATGCCGCGTCCGCCGTCGACCGCGTACAGCAAGATCTCGGGCGCGCGCAGCGTGGCGCCGCTGCGCACCAACACCCGCGAGGCGTCGCCGCCGATGTCGCGCGAGCCCTGCTCGTAGCTGCCCGCGCTGGCAAGCCCGCCCACGAAGAGCGCCCCGGGGGTCAGCGCATTGAGGTCCGCGGCGTACACCGCCGCGGCCGGCGGAGCAAGCACGGGCGACTGCCCGGGCGCCAGGACCTCCAGGCCCGCCGCGGGCCCGGTGACGACCAGGCGGCCCGCGTACGCGCCGCTGTCTTGCGGGACATCGAAACGCGCCACGCCCTTGAACGACAGCGCGGGACTGCCTTCCATGCCCGCGCCCTGCGCCAGGCTCAGGTGCAGCGCGCGGGCGTCGCTGGTCAGCATGCCCCGCATGGTGCCCTTGCGCGCCGCGTCCGCCAGCACGAAGGCGTTGTAGGACGTCTCGTTGTATTGCGCATGGCGCCGCAGCACATCGGCCGGCGTGATCAGCAGACGGTTCGGCAACGCCGCCTGCTGCCCGGTGCGGGCCGTGCCCAGCCAGCCGCTGCCGACCCACGAGCCACCGCGCGTGCGCGCCGCCACGGAAGCGTCGTTCGCGCCCTGCGCGCCCAGCTCGACGCGGAACGCGCCGGGCAGCAGCGCATAGGTCGACGGCAGCAGCGTATAGGTGCCGGCCGGCAGGCCCGGCACGCCGGTTCCGATGGTTACCTGCCGCCCCACCGCGGGACTGCCGGCGCCGGCGTCGGCGGCGACCGGCGCCTGGCTTGCGGTGTAGCCCGGCACGATGGCGTAGACCGCATTGCCCGAACTGCTGAAGGCGAACCCCGGATTGGCGTCGGCCATGGCGTAGCGCAGCACGTCGACCGAGCCGCCGCGTCCGCGCACGAAGGCGCCGCCGGTCAATTCGCCGCCGCCGGACAGGTCCAGCACGGCGCCCTCGGCCACTTCGATCGCCTTGCCCTGTATGTTGATCTTGCGGCCCAGAAAGCCGTCGGAGCGGGTCGCGTCCAGCTCTACCTCCTTGCCGGCATAGAGATACTTCACGCCGTCGACCGTGCCGCCGTAGGGCATGAGCAATCCGCCGCCGCTGATGGACGTCAGGCTGCCCGGCAGGAACCGGACCGTGCTGGGCGCCTCGGACTTGCTTTCGAACGTGATGATGCCCAGCGGCGCGCGCAGCACGCCGCCCTGCTCGATCAGCGGCGCGACCAGCGTGATGGAGCCGAACGCGGAGTAAGGCGTCGCCGGCAGATCGCCGGCGGCGCGCCGCAGCGTCAGGACGGCATCGGGGTTGTAGCTGTAGATATCGCCCTGCGGCCCCTTGACCGTGTACTCGCCCATGGAGATGGCGCCGCCCGATCCGGTCGTCGGATAGATCTGCGCAGCCGTCACGGTCAGGCGGTTGGGCGCCGCCAGCTTGTTGGGCATGCCCCGGTCGCGGAAACCCACGCTGCCCAGGCGCATGTCGCCCTGGACGTCGAAGCGCACGTCGTCAAAGCTGATCAGATTCTGATTGCCGCGCGCATCGAGCAGGCCGGCCGACACGTCCAGCCGGTGGCCCGCCTTGAAATACCGCAGCGGCGCGGAAACGAGCTGCAGGAAGAAATCGGCGCCATCCAGCGGCTTGTAGCGCGACTGATTGAACAGCACGTAGGGCGCGCCCAGGCTCACGACGCTGGCGGCGGGCGAGCCTTCGAGCAGCGACAGCGCCCCCGACAGGCGCAGGCTCTGGCGCATGGCCAGCGCGACGCTGCCGTCGGCGCGCACGTCGGCATTCAGCGCCAGGTTGTCGAAGCCGCCCGCCGCGATGCGGTCCACGCCCAGGCGCGCGCGGCCGTAGGCCAGGTCGGGGCTGGTTTCTCCCGGCTGCAAGTCCGCGGCCAGGCTGCTCTCGCCCTGCCGCTGCGCCAGGACCAGTTGCCGCTCCGCCTGCACCGCCAGTTCCGGCGAAAGATTGCGCTGGTAGAAGGCGCCGCCGAACGAGACGCCAAGGGTGCCGCCCGCCGCGCGGTCCGACCCGGCCGCCGCGCGCAGCGCGCCGTCCAGGTGCAGGCTGTTGGCCGAGGACAGCACGATGGCGCCGCCGTCCGTACCCACCACGGTGGCGCCGCGTCCCGGCAGGTCCAGCACGGCCTGCGTGCCCGACGCGTCCAGCAGCGAACCCGGCCTCAGGATGATGTGCCGGTCGATGGGACGGCTGGCGATATCGGTGTCGGCCTCCCAGTCGAGCTTGCCGCCGATCTCGATCGTGCCGCCGGCCTGCGCCACGCCATAGCGCCGGCCCTTGGCGTCCACCGCGACGTGGCTGCGCCCGGCAACGTCCAGCACGGCCTGCCCGCCGATCCAGACCGAACGGGGATTGGCCTTGTGCACATAGGGCTGCTCGCCGATGCGCGGCTCCAGAATGGCGATGCGCCCGCCCCAGGCGTCAAGCCGGCCCAGCAACGTGAGCTGGTCGGCGCCCTTGATCTGGATGGTCCCGCCGGGGTCGACGCTCACGCGCGCGCCCTCGCCCACGACGATGGGCCCGCCTGTCGCGGCCCGGTCCGAGTACAGCGCCAGGTCGGCGCCGGCGCGTTGCGTCAAGCGGCCGCGCAAGGGGTCTTCCGTGTACAGCGGCGGCGTCCACAGCGACAGGACGTCGCCAGGCTGGGCGCCGGAGCCGGGGGCCTGCGCGGCGCCGCCCTCCAGCCGCAGCACCGGCATGGCCACTTCGATCTGCGCGCCGTCCGCGACGGCCAGGCCCTTGTAGCCGTTGATCTCGTACTTGCCAAAGCCGCGGCGGAACAAGGACGGATCCAGCCGCAACGTCTCGGCGTCCGGCGGTTCCGACGAGCCGCCCAATACGATGCGGCCGCCGCTGGCCACGGACAGCGTGCCGCCGCCCGTGACGCCGTAGCCACGCACTTCACCGTCAAACGACAGGACGCCTCCGCTGGACGGCGCCTGGCTCAGCGCATGGGCGGCCAGCGTCACGCTGCCGCCCTTGCCGCCCTGCAGCTTGCCGTCGGTCAGCACCGAGGCCCCGGCCGACACGTCCAGCACGCTGCCCGCGTCCACGGTCACGTCGCCCGTGCCTCGCAGGGCCACGCGGCCGCCGTCGCGCACCGGCAGTCCGGCCAGGCCGTCGGCGTCGCGCAGCAGGTTGGCCCAGACTCCGCGGGCATCCAGCATCGCGCCGGAGGCGACGTGCAGCCGCGCCAGCTGCTTGGGCTGGGGCGCCAGCGCCGTATCCTCGATCCGAGGGGCCTGGAAGCTGGGTTGCAGCAGTACGTTGCCGGCCTGGATCAAGCCGCCGCGGCTGACCAGATCGGCGTTGATGTCCACCTCGGGCGCGTAGAGCGTGATCTCGCCGCCGTCGGCGCTGCGCAGGGCCGAGTCGACCGTGATCGATCGTCCGGCGGCGATGCGCAACCGGCCCAGCGAAAAGCCATTGAGCCGGTCCACGTCCAGGAACAGCTTGCCCTGGTTCTCCTGCGGCAAGGCGGCGGCAAGGTCCAGCCCGTCGGCCAATCGCTCCCTGCCCGCGCCCAGCGTCACTTCGGCCACGGTGTCGCCCGTGGCGCCCAGCTGATAATGGACAAGCTTGGCGACCGGGTCGTAATAGCGCAAGTCGTTGCCGACCACCAGCGCGGCGCCGCGCGCCACGGCGCGCTGCGACTGGCTGTAGCCGTCCAGCCCGGCCAGCGGCGCGCGGTCCTGGCGCACGCCCTGGTAGGTATCGCCGATCAGGTCGCCTTCCAGCACCGCGCTGCGGGTCGAGATGACCAGCGCGCCGGCGTCCCGTCCCACCGTGTAGCCGTCCTCGTAGCGCGTGCGCGGAGCGAGCAGCTCGTTGTAGAAGCGGCGCGTGGCCTTCTCGCCCCAGCGCTCGGAGCGCTGTTCGTAGCCGCGGTAGACGCCGGTGTACAGCAGGTCGGCGGGCGCCCGGTCGGCCGTGTAGAGACGCCCGTCCTGACCGCGCAGCCAGGTCTGCTGCAAGGTTCCGGACTGTACGTCCAGCGTGCCGCCCGACAGGTTGATCGCCGAACCGGCCTGCGTCACCACCTCCGCGCCCTCGAAGCGGACCTGGCCACCCTGCGCCAGCCAATGGCTGGCCGGCGCCGCCAGGGTTCCCAGATAGCCGCCCACTTCGAGCAGGCCGCCGCCGCTGTACCAGCGGTCGCCATCGTAGCCGCCGGCGCCGCTGGCCACGCGGACCAGCGTGCGCCGGTCCAGCCACACGTCGGTATTGTTGAGCCGGGCGTCGTCGCGGTTGACTGGTGAATCGCGCTGTTCGTTGCCCTGCAGATTGATCTTGATGTTGTTCGATTCCATGGAAACGGCCACGCCGATCGCGCCGCCCACGTCGATCTGCGCGCCGTCGCGCACCAGGCTGCGCGCGCCAGCCTTGACCGCGACCTGCCCGCCGGTCGCCAGCGTCAGCGAATCGCCCTGGAAGTCGACCGTGCCGCCGCTGTCGACCCGCACCAGCGACAGGTCGCGCCGATTGCGGTCCGTGGCCGCCAGCGCGCCGGTCGGGTTGGCGCTGGGCAGCATCAGGTTGTCGCGCTGGCCGTCCAGCGCCGTGGCGTTGTCCGCGTCCACCAGGATGGCGGTGATGGCGCCCGGACGCAGCGTCACGGCGGCATCGGCGCCCGCGCCGTTCAGATGAATGGAGCCGCGCGAATCCACCGACGTGCTGGACGCCAGCACCCCGGCCTGCTCAACGGAACGCGCCGCCAGCGTGATGTCGCCCTGCGGCGACAGGATCAGGCCGCGGTTGGCCACGACGCCGGCGCCGGAAGGAACGATCTCGCTGCCGCGCGTGGTCGATGCGGCGTTGCCTTCGGTGCCCTGGCCGCGCTTGATCACGAAACTGTCGCCCGCCGCCAGCGCCGCCTGCCCCCGGGCCGTCGCGATCGTGCCGGCGTTGTCGACCTCGCGGCCCAGCAACAGCACGTAGCCGCCGGACTGCGTCACGGTCGCGGGGCGGTTGGTCTCGATGACCGCGCCGGGCCGCAATTCCACCTTGCCCAGCGCATCGGCGAAACTGGGCGTCTTGTCGTCCGGCCCGTACAGGCCGCTGTTCTCGAACTGCGCGTCGGTGATGCGCGCGGCCGCCGCCACCAGGTTGCGCACGTTCACCTGCGACGTGCCGTCGAACACCACCCCGTTCCGGTTGACCACCATGACCGTGCCTTCGGCCTTGATCTGCCCCTGGATCACCGAAGGCCGCGCTTGCGGATCGTTGACGCGGTTGAGGACCGCCCAGCCCGATTCCTGCCTGAATTCGACCGTAGTGCGCTTGCCCACGTTGAAGGTCTCCCAGTTCAGGATCGCCTTCGCGCCGGTCTGCTCGATGGCGACCTTGACGCGCCCGCCCTCGGCCGTCTGCACGGGCGCCTTGGCGTTGTGCCAGCCCGCCGTCAGCGGATTGGCGTCCACCTTCAGGCCGCCCTCGGCCAAGCCGTCCGGCAGCGGCGCGCCCGATGCCAGGGCCGCGTCGCGCGCGGCGCGCTGCGCCGCCTGCTGGGCGGCAATCGAGGCCGCGGTGCGCCCCAGGTTGTCGACCGAACGCCGCAGCTGCTCGCGAGCCGCCTGCGACTGCCGCGCACCGGTAAGCGTGGTGACGGGCGCGCCGCCGGGCAGCCTGCCCGTGGCGGCCGCCTGGGCCTGCGCCGCGCCCTTGGCCGCAAACCAGCCGCTGCTGAACGCCTGCTGCGCCGACGCCGGCACGGCAACGCCCCCCGATACCAGCAGCACCGCCAGTGCGGCCGGCAGCGGCTTGAGCCGGCCTCCCCGCGCGCCAGCCGCAACGGAACGGGTCATGGGGAGTTTGCGGAAACGCGATGTCATAGCGGGCAATCCTGATCCGAGTAGCCAAGGAAGTAAGGGCGCGTCATCGGCGCGGTCGTGCGCGTGATGGCGGCTCATACTTCGAAGACGGAAGGACGCGATGGAATGGCTACCGGAAACGGCCGGCTTTTTTGTAACTGCGCAATCAGCTCAGCAGCACGACGCCGCCCGGCAGGCGCGTCAGCTGCGCGCCGTACAGGTCGCGCAGCATGCGCAGCGCCAGGTCGGTCTGCGTGATCTCGAAGCGCATGCGGACCCGACGGGCGGCCAGGTCGGCATTGCGCAGCAGCACGCGCCCGGGCCGATAGCGGTTGATCTCGTCCACCACCTCGGCCAGCGTCTGCCCCGCGAAACTGAGCGTGCCCGTGCGCCAGGCGTCCACCTGCGCCATGTCCACCGCCAGCGTTGTCCGCAGCCCGGCGTCGTCATAGATAACTTGCTCGCCCTGCGCCAGGGTCTGGAGCGCGCCGGCCTGCTCCACCTGGACGGTGCCCTGCAGGCAGGTGACGCAGACCTGCGGCCCGGTGTAGCGCAAGTTAAAGCGCGCCTGCCGCGCGCGCGTGGCGCCGGACCCGGCGTAGACGGTCACGGGCGCGCCGCCGCCGGCGGCCTCGATCTGGGCTTCGCCCGCCACCAGTTCGATGGCCTCGGCCCCGGCTTGCGCGCCGCGCTGGTTGATGCGCGTCTGCGTGTTCATCTGCACGCGCAGCTGATCCGACAGCGCCAGCTCGCGCTGCTCGGCCGTGCCGGTGCGAAAGTCCGCGGTGAAATCCAGCAGCGAAGGCCACAAGGACAGCGGCGGCCACAGCGCCACCGCGGCGCCGCCCGCGGCCACGGCCGATCCCAGGAACGCCCGGCGGGCCGGGCGGCTCGGCCCCCTGGCGGGAGGATGCGCCAGCCCCGGATCGCGGCGGGCGGCCTGACGCAACACCGGATCCATGTCCTGCCAGAGCCGCGCCACCTCGTTCCAGGCATGCGCATGCGATGGGCTGCGCGCGCGCCATTGCTTCATCGCCTCGGCGTCGCCGCGCGTCGCGTCGCGGTCGCGCAGGCGCAACCACCATTGCTCGGCTTCGCGCCGCAGGCGGTCGGGATTTTCTGGGGAGTTCATGGCGCCGAGCATCGTGTCAGAATTTCCGCCGGCCTACAAGATCGCCGTTGGCCACGGCCTCCGTGTCGGCCAGGCGTTCGCGGCAATGCCGCATGGCCGCGGCCAGTTCCTTTTTCACCATGGCCACCGATATCTGGAAGCGCTCCGCGATCTCGGCGTTGAGCAGCCCGTCCACGCGCGCCGCGGCCAGGATGGCGCGCTGACGCGGCGGCAGCTCCTCCATCGCCGCCTCCAGCGTCCGCACGTCGCGCCGCGCCGCGACGATGCGCTGCGGGTCCGCGGTCTCGTCGGCCACGTGCAGCAGCGCCTCGCGCTCGTCGTCGCCCAGCGGTTCGCGGTTGCGCCTCCAGTCGTCGGTGGCGATGCGCGCGGCCATGCGCAACAGGTAGGCATCCGGATTCAGCACCGGGCTGGCGGGCTTGGCCACGTCCAGGCGCAACCAGGTTTCGTGCAGCGCGGCCGACGCCTGGTCGCGCGAGCCGACGATGCGTTCCAGGCTGCGCCGCAGTTCGGGATAGCGGGCGATCAGGCGCAATCGCAGCAGGGCGGCGGAAATCATGGACATGCGGTCACTCCGCCGGCCGGCGCGGAGCCGCGCAATGCGTGCCGCCGGGCAGCAGCAGCACCGACACGGGCTGCGGCATGCCTGCAGGCGGCGGCGCGCCCACGTCCATGCCTTGGATGGCGCGCGTCACGGCCGCATCCACCCGGTCGCTGCCGGTGGTGTCCAGCAGGCGCATGCGCGCCACTTGACCGCCCCCGTCAAGCCGCAGCTGCAGCGCCAGGCGGTATCCGCCCGGCCTCGCGGCGGCATTGCCGCATAGCGTGCGCAAGAGCGCCTTCTGCACCCGTCCTATATAGCCGCTGAAATCGGCGCCGCCCGCGCGCGCGCCCGGGATGTCACGCGCAGCGAGCGGGGCTGCGGCGTTCGCCGACGCCCGGGCCGGTCCGTCGGCCGGCGGCGCATAGACCACGATGGCTTCGCCGTCCGTCTGGCGGATGCGCAGGCCCGACCCGTCAAGCAACCGGCGCAGGGCCTCCATGACCGCATGGCGGCCGGACAGCGCCGGCGCGGGTTGGCGCGCGTAGCGCTCGTCAACCAGCACCGCCACGCCCGCAAGGCGCCCTATCGCTTCCAGGCTGTCGCCCAGCGCCTGCGCAGGCAGCGCAAAGTCATATCGCTCGCCGCGCAAGCGGTCCGGCGACGTCGCGGACGCGGCGCCGCCCGCCAGCGCGGGCGTCTCCAGGCACATGAGACACACGCCTGCCAGCGCCAACACACTGAGCGGTGCCGGGGTGCATATCATCGCGCGATATCGAGGTCCGAAAATGGAATGGGGCCGGCGCGCGTCCAGGCAGGACCACGCCGGCCAGCAGGCTAGCCCAGCGACATGACTCGGCCGTGACAGCGGGACGAGCGTGGAATCGATAGCGTTGCTACTGAGAATAAATCTCAGTACAATCCCGCCAATTTCAACTGGCCGGCGCCGCTTGCGCGGCAGGTCGACGGCTAATCAGCGGGCTCCGTGTTCGTCATCCCGTTTCCTCTTTTCTCCCTTTCCCTGGCCTGGGCCTATCCAAGGCCCGCCACGCCGTGGCCAGCGCGCGCGCGCAAGACGGGAAGCACGGAATGAGCCGCAACCCTTTGCTGGCGTCCAACGCAAGCGCCGCGCCGGCTGACGCCCAGAACGAAAACTCAAGCGCGATCGCGAAAGCCTATGCGCGCTGGCGGCTGCCGCTGCTGCGCGGCCTGGCCCGGTTCAAGGGCAGCATCGGCAGCGCCGAAGACGCGCTGCACGATGGCGTCGTCAAATGGGTAGCCGCCAACCCCGCGCTGGACTCCGCCGATGAGCAGGGCGCGTACTTGCGAAAGACGGTGCTGAACGGCGTGGCGGACGAGTTCCGCGAGCGCCAGGCGGGTCGGCGCCTGCAGACGGTTTCGCTCGATGAGGCCGCGGAGGGCGGCCAGGCCTGGGTGGCGGGCGATGCGTCATGTCCCATGCGCGCGGCGGCGCATCAACAGCGGCTCAAGCGATTGGGCGAGGCGCTGCAGGAACTTCCCGACCGCCAGCGCGAGGCCTTTGTGCTGAGCCGCTTCGACGGGTTGACGCAGGATGAAGTCGCCGCCCGCATGCAGATATCGCGGCGCATGGTCGTCAAGCATCTGGCGCGGGCTATCGCCTACTGCGAGGTTCGGGTGCACTATGCTACGGTTGCGCAGATGCGGCAATTGCATCGGCCCGCCGGCGATAACGATGGCCGGGACAATAACAACAATAGCGACTCTGCCCCCTCATGACCGATTCGCCTTCCTCAGCCCCGCCCGATCCGTTTGCCTTGCATGAGGCAGCGGCCGAGTGGCTGGTGCGCCGCCAGGATGCCAGCTGGTCGGCCGCGGATGAACGCGAGCTGGACGCCTGGCTGGCTGCCCGCCCGGCGCACCGGCAGGTGTACGCGCAGGTGTCGCGCACCTGGCAGGATTTGTCGGATGCGCCCCGGCCCGCGCTGGCGTCGGACGGACGGGCCGCTTCCAGCGCGCCCAAGGCGCCGCCTCAGCCGGCCCCCCAGCCGGCATTTGGCCGCCGCACCGCCAGGCCAGGGTTTTGGCGGGCGCTGTTGGGCCAGCCGGTCTTCTCGAAGGCGTACGCCGCCGTCTGCGCGGTGCTGGTCCTGGGCGCAGGCTACGGTTGGCACCGGTGGGATAGCACCCCCGGCTATGTGCTGGACGTGAGCACCGCGGCAGGAGAAGTACGCCAGCTGGATTTGCCTGATGGCTCCCGCGTTGCCCTGAATTTCGGCAGCACGCTGCAGGTCCGGTACTACCCGCGCCGCCGCGAGCTCGTGTTGAACCAGGGCGAGGGATTCTTCGACGTGGCGCCGGACGCCGGCCGGCCCTTCACCGTCGAGGCGCGCCAAAGTCGCGTCACGGTGGTGGGCACGGCCTTTAATGTGCGCAATACGCCGAATGAAGTCGTCATCAAGGTGTTGCATGGCCGCGTGCGGGTGCAGCCCGATCGCGACAAGGCGGGCGCGGAGCTGTCGCTGGGCGCGGAGCAAGGCGTGTCCGTCGATGCGCGCGGGGCCGCCTACCGGGCCGTGGCGGCGGTGTCGGACAGCGTAGGCGGATGGCGCAATGGGTGCCTGGTGTTTCGGCGCACCCCCCTGGGCGAGGTGGCCCAGGAGGTGGCGCAATACCTGGGCAAGCCGGTGGCGCTGGACAGCCCGGGCCTGAAGTCCTTGCCGGTCTCCGGCTTTGCCGCGACGAACGCTCCCGCCGCATTCCTGGAAGCGTTGCCGGATCTGCTGCCAGTGCAGGTGCGGCGCACGGCTGACGGCGGCTATCTCATCCTGGAGCGTTGAGCATCCGGGCTCCGGTTGAATTTTATTTTTCTGTGCGCGCCATGCGCGGGTTCCCAATCCTGCCCTGAAATCCGTTTACTCCTGCAAGGCCGGTACCGGCCAATAACGATGGAGCGGGAATGGGACGGGGAATGTTGAAGGACGCGCTTGCTGGCGGCGCGTTGACGGCAGGCATGCAACTCAAGGCAGCACCGGTGCTGGTGGCGTGCGCCCTTGCCGCCCTGGCGCAGCCGGCGGCGGCGCAAACGCAGCAACAAGCGGCAGTGGTGGATTTCAGTATTCCGGCGCAAGCGCTGGACCGCGCCTTGAAGCTGTTTTCGGAGCAATCCAAACATCAGGTGCTGTTTGACGAGGCGGTGGTGGCGGGCAAGCACTCGCCGGCCATCAACGGTCGCTATACGCCCCGCGAGGCTCTGGACCAACTGCTGGCCGGCACGAACGTGCGCGTGAACAGCGCGCGGCCTGACGTGTTTACCCTGACGGTCGTCGGGCAGTCGGCGCAGTCTTCGGCCGATGCCCTGACCCTGCAGGCGGTGACGGTTACCGGCAACAGCCTGCGCGACCCGACCACCGAGCTGACCGGCTCGTACACGACTGGGGCAGTGACCATCGGCAAGCTGACGCAGTCGATCCGGGAGACGCCGCAGTCAGTCAGCGTGATCACGCGGCAACAGCTGGACGACAGGAACCTGACCACGCTGGACGAGGCGCTGGCGCAGACGACGGGCGTGACGAAGACGGCAAGAAACTTCGGCAACCACAAATTCTCGATACGCGGTTTTACGGTCGACGACAACAACTACCTGGTTGATGGCGTCGCCGGCATCGTCTATGCCCCGGTGGGCTGGCTGCCCATCGATACCGCCGTGTTCGACCGGGTGGAGGTGCTGCGCGGCGCGGGCGGGCTGATGCTGGGCTCGGCGGACCCCAGCGGCGCAATCAACATGGTGCGCAAGCGTCCGCGCGGCGAGGCGCATCTTGATATGGCCGCGACGGCGGGTTCGTGGGACAACTACCGCATGGAACTCGATGGAGGCGGCCCGATCAATGCCTCCGGCACGGTGCGCGGCCGCCTGGTCACGGCTTACCAGGACCGGCATTATTTCTACGACGGCACGAAGTCGACCTCGCCGCTCCTCTACGGCGTGATCGACGCCGATATCGGGCAGAACACGACGCTTACGCTCGGCGCGCGCCACCAGGCCAACGACACCGACGGCTATTGGCTCTTCGGCCTGCCCCGCTATACCGACGGCGGCGCCCTGGACGTATCGCGCTCGACCTCGCTGATCCAGGACTGGAACCGCCAGAAGGGGCAAGTCGACGAAATCTTCGCTGAAGCCGAGCACCGGTTCAGCGCCGACTGGAAGGCGCGGCTGTCTGTCAACTGGACGGAGGCCGACCTGGACCAGCGCGTGGCCATTCCCCTGGGAGGCGTGGACAGGACGACGGGCGTCGGCTCAAGCTTCTACGACATCTACTTCAGCCGCACGCGCGTGCTGAGCGACGGCGTCGACCTGAACACGACGGGCAGTTTCCAGGCGTTGGGCGGAACGCACCAGGTGGTGGTCGGCGCCACCTGGTCGCGCAAGCGCGCCAATCAGAGGTCGACAAACCTGGACAGCGACACGCCGATCGACGTGTACAACCCCGACCATTCCTCCATCCCCGAGCCTGCGCGTCCGGCCTGGAACTGGAAGGAAACGTCGGAGTCGGAACAGACCGGCTTGTACACCAGCATGCGGCTTCAGCTGGCGGACCCGCTGCACTTGCTGCTGGGAGGCCGGCTCAGTTGGCTGAAGTACCGGTCCACCGACGGACTGACGGGTGAAAAGACCCGGGACTACGAACAAAAACACGAATTCACGCCTTATGCCGGACTGGTCTACGACTTGAACAAGCAATGGTCGGTCTATACCAGCTATGCGGACACCTTCCAGCCGCAGAGCACCTATGTAACGTCTTCGGGCGCGCCTCTGGATCCGGCCATCGGCGCCAACTACGAGGCGGGACTGAAGGGCGAACTCTACGACGGGCGCCTGAACGTGTCCGCGGCGGTGTTCGCGGTCAAGAAATCCGGCATTGCGGTACTGGACGACGCCAACCCGGGAAGCTGCCCGGGGTCGCTAGCCTCGCCCGATTGCTATCGAAACGGCGGCACCCTGCGCAGCAAGGGCATCGAACTGGAAGCCAGCGGCGAACTGTCGCCGGGCTGGCAAGTGATGGCAGGCTACACGTACGTCACCAGCCGCGATGACGAGGGCGAGACGATCAGCGCGGAGACGCCGCGCCATCTGTTCCGCTTGTCCACGTCGTACCAATTGCCCGGCCGCTGGAACGCCTTCTCTGTCGGCGGCGGCGTGTCGGCGCAAAGCGGCTATTCCTACCCGGCGTACGACGACACGTCCGTCCGGATGGGGGCACCCGGACGCGCGGTATGGGATCTGCGCGCCGGCTACCGCATCAACAAGCATTGGAGCGCGAGCCTGAACGTGGCGAACGTGTTCGACAAGCACTATTACGGGATGCTGAGCCAGATCCGCCGGGGCAACCATTACGGCGAACCCCGCAATGTGATGCTGACGCTGCGCGGAACGCTATGACCGGCCGCGCCGCCGCGCTGTGTCACGGCCACCCCCGAACGCCGGCATGAAGCCGGGATTCCGCCAAAGCATGGCCTGGCTGCACACCTGGTGCGGCCTGACTTGCGGCTGGCTGTTGTGCGCCATTTTCTTGACCGGCACGCTCAGCGTCTTTCGCGAACCCATTACACGGTGGATGGAAGCCGGCCCCTTGGCGGACGCCGCGCCCGGCGATGCCGACGCGGCGCCATGGCTTGCCCGCGCCACGCAGATGCTTGCGGCCCGGGGGGCCGGCGCGGCCTCCTGGGACATCTCCTTGCCGGCCCGGCCCGGCTGGCCGATGCGGCTGTCCTGGCGCGCCGGAGATGGCGAGGCCCATGAGATCTGGATGGCCCCCCAGACGGGCGACGTGGCCGCGCCGCCGCGAATACGCGAGACAGAAGGCGGCCGCCATTTCATGTCTTTCCACTACACCCTGCACGGCGGCCTGGCCGGCTATTGGCTCGTGGGTTGGATATCCATGGGCATGCTGGTCGCGCTGGTCTCCGGCGTGGTGGTGCACAAGCGCATCTTCAAGGACTTCTTCACCTTCCGGCCCGGCAAGGGCCAGCGCAGCTGGCTGGACGCGCACAATGCCACGGCCGTGCTGACGCTGCCCTTCCTGTTCATGATCTGCTACACGGGGCTGGCATTTTTCTACACCAGTTATATGCCGTGGCCACTGCACGCGGCGTATGGCGGGGACGACGCGGCCTACCGGCGCTATCAGGCGGAGCTGGCGCCGGCTGTCCCCGAGCCGCGCATCGCGAGGCCGGGCATGGGCGGCGTTCCGGCGCTGGCGCCCTTCCTCGCGCATGCGCGCGCGCTGACCGGGCAAGAAGCGGCGCAGGTAAGGGTCGAGAACCCGGGCGAGGCGCGCAGCGTCATTCGGGTGATTGGCGGCAAGCCCCTGATCAGTGCCGATCCGCGCCTGCTCACTGATGTCAGCCGGGTCGCATTCGATGCGGAGAGCGGAGCGGTACTCCAGGTTCTGCCCGCCTATCGCGAGGACGTGGCCGCCAGGCACGTCCATGAGGTGATTGAAACCCTGCACAAGGCGGACTTTGGCGGATGGACGATAAAGTGGCTGTACTTTTTCAGCGGCCTGGCGGGCACCGCGATGATCGCCACCGGCACGGTGCTTTTCGCCATCAAGCGGCGCAAGAGAAGCGAGCATGAGTTCGGCGAGGCGACGACGCAGGTCTATCGTTGGGTCGAGGCAATGAACGTAGCGGCGCTGGCGGGCATTGCGCTGGCAAGCATCGCCTATCTTTACGGCAACAGGCTGATTCCCGCTACCGTGCCGGAACGGAGCACGTGGGAGATCAGGTTCTTCTTTGCGGTGTGGGCCGCCTCATTGGCTCACGCGCTGTGGCGTCCGACCCGCCGCGCCTGGATTGAGCAAATGGCCGTGGCGGCGTTGCTGTGCCTGGGACTGCCGGTCTTGAATTGGGCAACGACAGGCCAGCATTTGTGGGCCTATGCCAGGAACGGGACCTGGCAGCCTGCCGCAGTGGAAATCGCCGCGCTCGCCTTCGGCCTGGCGCTGGCTTGCTCGGCCCAGGCGCTGCGGCGGCACTGGACGGACGCTCCGCTTGCGATGGCTCAGCAGACGCGGAAAGCCCAGCCCGGCGGCCACCCTGGCGCAGCCTATCGATGGGGAGTCGGCAGCCGGGTGCTGGCGGCGACGGCGGGCGGCTATCTGGTGTCCGCCCTGGCAATGTCGGCATTGGCGCTGATCCTGCCGGCCGTGGCCGGCGCACCGCCGGCAGTCGGCGTACTGGCCGGGACGCTGTTGAGTTTTGTCTTGTATGCCGCGATCGTCGTGGGCGTGTTTGGCGCCCGCAGCGCGTGGCGGGCATGGATCGGGCTGGCCATGGCTTGCGCGCTGTGTGGCGCGCTGCTGCTGGGCTTGCGCCTGTAGAGATGCCGCGCATGGCCATTGATTTTCATCAATAAGGCCCGATTTTTTGGGCGCTAATCTGGCTACAGCCTCCTCTGCAAAATCCTCGTTCGTGCATTTCCAACCATGCGCTGAATCCGGAGGCTCCAGCTGCCGCGCCATGGAACAGAACAACTGAGGCTTCGCAGTTCTTTTTGTCGATTCGATCCGCCATGCGCGTTGCCTGTTCGTCCTCCCTCCTCTCTGGCTCAATTTGCCGCAGCGCCGACCTGTTCGCGCGCGGCAGCCTGGGTTCCAGCCATTTCGGCCCTCTGCCTGCGGTCACCTCGGTTCCCTGACTGCCTGACACGATCCTACGCAAGTTCAGATTCCGTTTGAACAAACGGGGTCATATCCCCCTGCGCGTCCGACCGTGCGGCCGTACTTATCGCTGCAACAGCAACGATAAACAGGCTTATGCTAGTCACCTGCCCCTTGCCGCGGCGATACCGCCCTGGCGATAACAATTGGCAGGCATTACGCGCAGACGATCGCTCCACTGGATTTCCTTTTAGTGAGTAGAGAAGATGCAGCCCTTGTCACCAATTGACGTACGTTTGTTGTTCAAGCTTTCCAGCGCATCATTGATCGCGTTGGGCGCATTTCCCTCCTTTTCCCAGTCTATCGATAGCGGATCGGTAGTCAGCGTGCCCGGCTCGCAAAGCTCTCCCTGGAATCTCGGCGCCAGCTCCCTGACGGTGGGCAATACCAGCACAGGCACGCTGCAAATCGGCGCCGGCGGCGCCGTGTCGGACGGATCCGGATTCATCGGCCGACAGGCCGGCAGCACGGGCAGCGTGACCGTGAGCGGCATCGGGGCGCAATGGACGAACAGTTCGGGACTGTCCGTGGGGTTCTCGGGCACGGGCACGCTGGGCATCTCGAATGGCGGCCATGTCACAAGCACGACGAACACCTACGTGGGCGTGGGGGCCAGCGGCACCGGCACCGTGACGGTCAGCGGCCCGGGATCGCAGCTGAACAGCACGGGATTCCTGCGGGTAGGCCAGACGGGCAACGGCACGCTGCAGATCAGCGATCGCGCGGTCGTGACAAACGGCCTCGCTTACGTGGGCTATGACCCGGCCGGCGTCGGCGCAGTGACGGTCAGCGGCGTGGGGTCGCAGTGGAACAGCAGCGCCGCGCTCACCGTAGGCTTTTCCGGCAACGGCAAGCTCGACATCGCCAATGGCGGCGCCGTGTCCAGCACGCTCGGCGCGATAGGCGCGGGCGCGAATTCCACGGGCGCGGTCACCGTCGACGGAACCGGCTCCTCATGGACCAATTCCAGCACTCTCACAGTAGGCAATTCCGGCTCCGGCGCATTGACCATTTCGAACAACGCCGTGGTTAGCGCGGTAAGCGCGAGAGCAGGCGTGGCTGCCGGTTCGCAGGGCGTCATCAATATCGGCGCCGCGGCATCGGCTGCCGCGGCGGCGCCCGGCGCCCTGACGCTGACGGGTCCCGGCCCTGCACTGACGCTGGGCGCCACCGGGGCGCTGGTGTTCAATCACACCAACACCAGCGGCTATGTATTCGCTCCGGGCATCACCGGCGCGGGCAGGCTCAGCACCTACAGCGGCGCCACGGTCTTGACCGCGAACAACGACTACACGGGCGGCACCACCATTGCCGGAGGGTCCCTGCAGCTGGGCAACGGCGGCGCCAGCGGCGCCATCGTGGGCAACGTGGCGAACAACGGAAGCTTGATCTTCAACCGCTCCGACACCGTGACGTTCGCCGGCCTGGTCTCCGGCAGCGGCGCGGTGAATCAGAATGGCGCCGGCGCCACAATACTGACGGCCAACAATACCTATACCGGCGGCACCGCGATCTCGGCGGGAACCCTGCAGCTCGGCAATGGCGGCGCCACGGGCGCCATCGTGGGCAATGTGGCGAACAATGGGGCGCTGGCATTCAATCGCTCTGACGCCATGACGTTCGCCGGCCAGATTTCGGGCGCCGGCTCTGTCAGCCAGATCGGCGCAGGCGCCACGGTGTTGACCGGCAACAACACCTACACGGGCGGCACCACGATTTCCGCGGGAACGCTGCAGCTCGGCAACGGCGGCGCCTCGGGCGCCATCGTGGGCAACGTGGCCAACGACGGAACGCTGGCGTTCAATCGCTCCGATGTCCAGACCTTCGCAGGCCAGATCTCCGGCAGCGGCGTGGTCAGCCAGGCCGGCGCGGGCGCCACGATCCTGACGGCAGACAACACCTACACGGGCGGCACCACGATTTCCGCGGGAACGCTGCAGCTCGGCAACGGCGGCGCCACTGGCGCCATCGTGGGCAATGTGGCCAACGACG
>NZ_JBHXNI010000003.1:0-382393 GCF_042721735.1 Achromobacter sp. NPDC058515 | reverse complement strand
AACCAGGCCGGCGCGGGCGCCACGATCCTGACGGCAGACAACACCTACACGGGCGGCACCACGATCTCGGCAGGCACGCTGCAGCTGGGCAACGGCGGCACGACAGGCGGCATCGCAGGCAATGTCGCAAACAACGGGACCCTGGCCTTTAACCGGTCCGACACCGTGACGTTCCCGGGCCTGATCTCCGGCAGCGGCGCCGTCAACCAGAACGGCACCGGCGCCACCGTCCTGACCGCCCAGAACACCTACGGCGGGCCCACCAATATCAATGCCGGGGTATTGCGGGCGGTAGCCATATCCACGCTCAGCCCGAACTCGGCCGTGAATGTGGCGGCGGCAGGCACGCTTGATCTCAACGGCCTCAGCCAGGCCACAGCCGGCGTGGCCAATGCCGGCCTCATCAACATGGGCAGCGGCACGGCGCCGGGCACGACGCTGACGACGCCGAACTACGCCGGCCAGGGCGGCAGGATCGCCATGAACACCTATCTCGGCGCCGACGACTCGCCGTCCGACCGGCTTGTGATCAATGGCGGCGCGGCCTCCGGCTCCTCTTCGCTGATAGTCAGCAATGCGGGCGGGGCCGGCGCCGTGACCACCGGCAACGGCATTCTGCTCGTCGATGCCGTCAACGGCGGCGCCACCTCCGCCAGCGCGTTCACGCTGGGCAACCCGGGCGGCTATGCCGCCGCGGGGCCCTATGCCTACACGCTGTACCGTTCAAGCGTGGACGGCGCCGGACCGCAGAACTGGTACCTGCGCTCGACCGTGGACTGCGCGGCGGCCCCGGGCAATCCCGCTTGCCAGACTCCGGAGCCACCCACGCCTCCCTTGCCCCCCTTGCCCCCCGACCCGCCCGGCCCTCCCCAGCCGCCCGCGCCGCCGAACTACCGGCCCGAGGTGTCCACGGCCGTAGCGACGCCGGAACTGGCCTTGCGCTACGGATCGACCTTCCTGGACACGCTGCACGAGCGCATCGGCGAGGAACGCTTCCTCCAGCCATCCACCGCCACGGGCAGCGATTCCCTCGCATGGGGCCGCCTCATCGGCGTCACCGGCGATCGCAACGGCAGCAACTCAGGCATCCTGGGTTCCAGAGGCCCGGACTACGACTACAAGATCTATGGCCTGCAATCTGGCGTCGACCTCTACCGCCGGGCGAATGCCAACGGCAGCATGGACCACGCCGGCGCATACCTCGCGTTCGGGCGCGCAACCGCCGATGTCGACCACCTGGACGGCCGCTCGGCCGGCCAGGCGGCCATGAATGGCGTCACCCTGGGCGGCTACTGGACGCATATCGGCAAGGACGGCTGGTATGTCGACGCCGTCGCCCAAGGCACCCGCTACGACGTCGACAACGGCGGCTCGCCGGCGGGCTACAACCTGGACACCCGCGGCTTCGGCTTCGCCGCCTCGCTGGAAAGCGGCTATCCATTCCGCCTGAACGACGAATGGGTCATCGAGCCCCAGGCGCAGCTCGTCTTTCAGAACATCAACCTCAATGACGCCAACGACGGGGCCGCCAGCATCCGCTTCAACGACGTCGACAGCCTGAAGGGCCGCGTGGGCGTGCGCCTGGCGCGCACGGTGGAATTGGAACCCGGCCAGGGCGGCAAGCGCGTCGCCACGACCTGGCTGCGCGCCAGCCTCGTCAATGAGTTCCTGACCAACCCCACCACGGAGTTCTCTTCGCAAAATGGCTACGTGCCGTTCCAGGCCGATATGAAGGGCACGTCCGTGCAGCTGAATCTGGGGGCGGACGTCGGTGTCAGGCGCAATGTTTCCGTGTACGGAAGCATTGGGTCGGAGATCAGCCTGCGGGGCGACGGCGAGAATTTCAACGGGAAGCTGGGCGTGAAGATAGCCTTTTGAGCCGCATCGCCGGCCGATTGATCGCGGATCAAGCTGATAGATCTGTCGACGTTCGTTCCCGACGGAGAGACGGGCCCTCCTTGAGTGGGCTCTCTCTTGCGTGTGCACCGGCGCTGCGACGACCCCATGTTCACGACCGGCAATCAGATCGCCTGCGCTTGCCTGATGGCGCCCGGCAAGCCGCTCAGGGCGGTCCCACTCGCGACGTCCTCAAGAAATATCCGCGCCGGTAAACTGCGCCATTATCCCGGCGCCGACGGGCTGGCCGAACGCGCGCACAATCTGGAGAGCTTCACACTATGATCCGTCATCTGGCCTTTGCAGCATCGCTGGCCATGGCAGGCAGCGCTGCGGCTGCTCCCTCTTTCAATTGCGCCAAAGCCGCCACTCCCGTCGAAAAGGCCATTTGCGCCCACCCCGCGCTGGCCGGCCAGGACGCGGCCATCGCGCAGCAATACAAAGAGGTGCGTGGCAAGCTCGACGCCGAGGCGGTCAAATCGCTGACCGCCGATCAACGCTATTTCCTGAGCGTGCGCGACAAGATCTATGCCGAGCCCTTCACAGGAAGCACTCCGGCCAAAGAGATCGGCGCCAGCATGCGTTTCCGCCTGGATTTTCTGAAGTCCATCAATCCGCAGCCGCCTGCCGGCTTTATCGGCAAGTGGAAAAACGTCGAAGGCGAAATCGAGATCACTCAAACCGCCGATGGCCAGTTGTTCGTGTCGGCCAACTCGGCCCAGCCCTATAACGGCCGCTGGGTCTGCGATTTGAGCGGCAACGCGGTCGCGTCCGGCGACAGCCTGAAAGTCGCCTATCAGGATGGTGCGCCCTGGGTCCTCACGCTGACGCGCCGCGGCGCTGTGCTGGTGGTCCGCGAAACGTCGCCCTCAGGCGTGAAGGACGACGGCTTCGGCCCGCCCTTTTGCGGCATGAACGGCAGCCTGTCCGGCGACTGGTTCGCGGTGCGCTGATTACCGTACCAACCCGCTGCCGGGGTTCATGGAGGTCCAGACCGGCTTCGGCCGCACCGGAAAAATGTTCGCCTTCGAGCATGCAGGCATCGTGCCGGATGTGCTGGTGCTGTCCAGGGCGATCGGCGGCGGCCTGCCGCTGTCTTCGGACGCCGTCTGGAACGCGAACCGGGGAATCCCGTCATCGGCGGCTGGTAGCATGTTCCACCGTCCGATGGCAGCAGGTAGGGTATCGTTGCCGTCGTATCCGCTTCCTGCTCCATCGACCCGCCATGGCCACATCCAAACGCTCCCCCCAGACGCCGTCCGCCGCCGCCGAAGCGCAGCGGGGCTCGCCGCAGGCCATGCTGGCGCGCATCCAGAGCCTGCTGCCGTCGATGGGCGCGGCCTCGCAGCGCATCGGCGAATTCGTCATACGCCATCCGGCGGAAGTGGTCCACATGTCTGTCAGCGAGGTGGCCGAGCGCACCCAGTCCAGCGACGGCAGCGTGGTGGGTTTCTGCAAGCTGCTGGGCGCCACCGGCTTCCAGCAATTGAAGATCGCGCTGGCGCAGCAGATCGTGCAGCCGGTGCAGTACATCCATGAAGACCTGGCCGCGCAGGACACGCCGGCGCAGGTCATCAGCAAGATTTTCCACAGCAATATCCAGACCCTGCAGGAGACCGAATCGGTGCTGGACGTGGCGGCGCTGTCCGCCGCCGTGGAGCTGATCCGCGGCGCGCACCGCGTGGAGATCTACGGCATCGGCAGCTCGGCGATCATCGCCCATGACGCGCACTACCGCATGTTGCGCATCGGGCTGCAGGCGACGGCGATCACCGACTCCCACGTGCAGGCTATCAGCGCGTCGCTGACCGGCCCGGATGTGGCGGTGCTGACCATCTCGCACTCGGGCAGCACGCATGAAACGGTGCTTGCGACACGGCTCGCCAAGGAGGCCGGCGCGCGCACGGTGTGCATCACCAACTTCGGGAAGTCGCCGATCCAGGAGTATGCGGATGTGGTGCTGCACACCATGTCGCGCGAAACCCGCTTCCGCACC
The DNA here is from genome assembly GCF_042721735.1 of Achromobacter sp. NPDC058515. NCBI lineage: Bacteria > Pseudomonadati > Pseudomonadota > Betaproteobacteria > Burkholderiales > Alcaligenaceae > Achromobacter > Achromobacter sp. NPDC058515. Next base: position 378,501 of record NZ_JBHXNI010000003.1, on the reverse strand, counting down.
GAGGCGATGACCAGCCGCCTGGCGCAGTTGGCCATCGTCGACACGCTGATCGCCTGCCTGGCCCTGTCCGACTACGACAAGGCCGTTTCGACCCTGCGCAGCACCTTCGACGTGCTGTCGAACAAACGCTACTGATACTCGTCGCCGCCCGCGACGCCTTCAGGCACGGCATGCCGGCGCCGGCACTCCGCGTCGAGCAGCCGCGCCACGTCCGGCGCGTCCGCATGGGGCGCATTGCCGACCAGCAGATAGCCGATCCCCATGCGCACCGCGCCCAGCGCATCGGTGCGCGCGTTGTCGCCGACAACCGTGACATCCTCCGCCGGCAGGTCCAGCCGGCGCAATCCCTCCTGGAACAGCATGGCTGCCGGCTTGCCGAGTATGCGCGGGCGGGCGTCCGGCGCGCAGGCCAGTAGCGCCTGCAACAACGCCCCGGTCTCCGGCACCACCGACCCCTGGGGGCCCGGATGGGTGAGGTCGCCATTGCTGACCACCAGGGTGGCGCCGCGCGCCAGCTCGCGGAGCAGGACCTGCAGCGTGGCGTAGCTGAAGCCGACGTCGCGCGCCAGCAGCACGATGTCCGCATCCCGCGACACCAGCGCCAGGCCAAGGCCCGCGGCGCATGCCCGCAGGCTCTCGGAGCCGCACAGCATCAGCTTGCAGCGCGGATGGCTGCGGGCGATATGACGCACGGCCTGTTCTCCGGCCAGGACCAGGGCGCCGGCCTGGACCGGCAGGCCCAATGCCTGCAGCCGCGGCGCCAGGCCCGCCGCCGTGTCCGTGGAGTTGTTGGAAACGATGACATAGCGGCCGGACCAGCGCGCCAGCAGTTCCCCGGCGCCGGGTATCACTTCGTGCCCCCGGATCAGCGTGCCGTCCAGGTCCAGGATCAGGCCCTGCGAGCGCAGCGCCCAGGGAGGCTCGGCCGGCGGGGAAACCAAAGGGGCAGGCTGGGATGCGCTGGCAATGCGGGTCATGGCTGGGCGATGGCGCCTTGAGGCGCGAGTTGGAGTTGAGAGGCGGCGGCGCGGCTGAATCCATCGAGCCGGCCGGGCGAAATTCTATCTGAATAATATTCAGAATTATAATTTATTCAATTGAGCGTTTTTCATTTTCCTGTCATGTGCGACGCCTAATCTGCGTTCCGGAATCAGGGCAGCCATCACGGCGCCCCGATGGCAACTTCACCAGAACAAGGAACATGGACATGAAAACGCTGCGCTTTAGCGCCCCCGCATTGGCTCTCGCTGCCCTGATGGCGGCCGCGCCCCTCGCGCAGGCTCAATCCCTGGCCGACGGGTCCGCGCAACGTCCGCTGCGCGTACTGCTGATTCCGGCCGATGGCGGGACGGAGTCGGGCACCAAGGCCGACTATGCGCCGATCTTCAATGCGATCACGCGCAGCACTGGCCTGCATTTCCAACTCACCGTCGGCCAGTCCTACGGCGCCGTGGTGGAAGGCATGTGCAATCAGCTGGCCGAGGTGGCGTTTCTGGGCCCCGTCTCCTATGTGCAGGCGCATGAGCGGCAATGCGCGCAATTGCTGGCGGTGGGGGTGCAAAAGGGCGAATCGAGCTACTACGCCGCCATGTTCGCCAAGGCCGACTCCCCGATCAATTCCCTGGCCGACCTGAAGGGCAGGCGCGCCGCGTTCGGCGACGTCAATTCGGCCTCAAGCTTCACCTTTCAAGTGGCTTCAATGCTCAAGGACGGCATGAATCCGGCCAAGGACCTGGCCGCGATGCAACTGACCGGCAGCCACGCCAGCAGTCTGGCGGCGTTGGTGCAGGGGCAGGTCGACGCGGCCGCGCTGTCATTCGACTCCTTCGACAAGGCGGTGCGCCAGGGGGCGGTGGATCCCAAGTCCGTCAAGGTGATCTTCAAGAGCGAGGCGATTCCTTACCCGCCCCTGGCGATGAACACCAAGCTGCCCGAGCCGCTGAAGGCGACGCTCAAGCAGGCGTTCGCCACCGTGCATCAGGCGCCCGGCGTGACGCCAGACATGGTGCGCGGCTACGGCGGCGCCAAGCTCGACCGCTTCGATACCGAATTTTCGGAGGAACAATTCGCCGGGCCGGCTTCGAAGCTGTCCCTGCTGACCGACGAGATCAAGGGCGAAATCCTGGACAAGGCGGCGCAGCGGTGAACGCGGGCGCACGGGAAACAGACATGCTGCGCTACGAATCCGTGGGCATGCGCTACGCCGATGGCACCACGGCCCTGGGTTCGGTTTCGCTGCAGGTGCCGCGCGGCCAGTTTTGCGTGATTCTGGGTGCGTCGGGAGCGGGCAAATCGACGCTGCTGCGCATGGCCAATGGTCTGACGGCGCCGACGCAGGGCCAGGTCTGGGTGGACGGCACCCAAGTCGAGCCTGCGACGCTGGCGAAGGTGCGGCCGCGCATCGGCATGGTGCATCAGCAATTCAACCTGGTATCGCGGGCCACGGTGGCCACCAACATACTGTCCGGCGCGCTGCCCGCGCTCCCGGCCTGGCGCGCCTACCTGCTGCGCTTTCCCGCCGAGTTGCGCGAGCGCGCCTGCCAGCTGGCGCGCGAGGTGGGCCTGCAGCCCGAACACCTGCGCCGCCGCGTAAGCGACCTGTCGGGCGGCCAGCAGCAGCGCGTAGGCATTGCCCGCGCCTTCATGCTGGCGCCCGCGCTGCTGCTGGCCGATGAGCCGGTGGCCAGCCTGGACCCGCGCATCAGCCGCGACATCCTGGCGCTGTTGCGCGACCAGGCCCGCCAGCGCGACGCCACGGTGCTGTGCAGCCTGCATCAGGTCGACCTGGCGAGGGAGTTCGCCGACCGCATCGTCGCGCTGCGCCAGGGCTCGATGGTGTTCGACGGGCCGGCCAGCGCGTTCGACGAGGCCACCGCCCAAGCGCTTTACCAGGCCGGCGATCCGGCCGCGCCGCGCGAGGCCGGATCGCCCATAGCCGAGTTGCCGGGCGGCGGGCAGGACGGGCGGCGGCTGGCTGCGCAGGCCCAGCCAGCACTGCTTTCCTTGGGAGGAGCACGATGAGCACGCAAGCCAACACCGCCTGGCGGCTGGACCCCCCGTACGGCGCCCGGGCGCTGCTGGTTGTCATCGCCGCGCTGATGCTTTTCCTGTACACCGGCCAGCGAGTCGAAATGGGCCGCATGGCGGCGCTGACGCTGGACGGCGCGCTGGCCGCGGTCGGCATCAAGGAGCAGTCCCAGGTCACTTCCGGCCTGGGAGCGCTGGCTGACAGCCTCTTCCCGCTGCAGGTTTCCTATCGCACCGAAACCTCGCGCATCGAAGGCTTCGACCCGCAAAAGCTGCCCTGGCTGGCGCGGGTGGAGACACAACAGGTCACCGAGAGCCGGCTGAACCCGCACACGCTGAAGATGGAAGACGAGGTGTCCACGCACACCTACCTGGTCGAGCCGCTGGGCTACTTGTGGCGCGTGGCGGTCAAGATGGTCGAGACCTTCGAAATCGCAATCTGGGCCACGCTCCTGGCGGTGCTGGGCAGTGCTCCACTGGCCTATTGCAGCGCGCGGAACTATGCGCCCCACCGCCTGCTGTATGTCGCGGCGCGGGCGGTGGTCAGTCTCTTCCGAGCCATGCCGGAACTGATCTGCGCGCTGTTCCTAGTGCTGGCCTATGGCTTCGGCCCCATCGCCGGCGTGCTGGCGCTGGCCATCCATTCGATGGGATTTCTGGGCAAGTTCTATGCCGAGGACATCGAGACGGCCGACGCCAAGCCGCAGGAGGCGCTGGCCGCGATCGGCGCCAGCAAGCCGCGCGTGCTGGCCTACGCGGTGCTGCCCCAGGTGATGCCCGAGTTCACGGGCTACACGCTTTACATCCTGGACCGCAATGTGCGCATGGCCACCGTGGTGGGCCTGGTGGGCGCGGGCGGCATCGGGCAGGAGCTCAAGGGCCGCTACGACATGTACCAGTACTCCCATGTCGGGACGATTCTCGTCGTGATCTTCATCACCGTGTTTTTGCTGGACCAGGTCGCCGCCCGCCTGCGGCGGCGCCTGGCCTGAACCCGTGCTGCATTCCCGTCCGGGAATGCAGCGCTTCGATTGCCTTGCCGCCGGCCAGACCCGGCAACGTTCCCTGACCAGGAGTATTCATGACCCCGTACTTTGCACTGGGCCGCGCCCTTGTTGCGGCCATCGCTCTAAGCCTGACCCTTGCCGCATGCGGCGGCGACGACGATTCGGATGACGGCGCCACATCGCCGCCCGAGACCGAACAGCCCGAACCGCCGACGCCCGCGCCGCAGCTGCGCTGCGCGCCTTGAACGCCCGCCCCGTCCAACTCCACGCAAGAGTAGCCCCATGACCAAGATCTCCACCCCGAATTCCGCCGGCGCCTCCCCCGATCTTCCGGGCCGCCGGCAATTCTTCCGCGCGTCGGCCAAGACTGCCGGCGCGCTGTCGGCGATGGCCTTGCTGCCTGCCTCCATCCAGCGCGCGCTCGCGATTCCCGCAGCCGTCGACAGCGGCACGATCAAAGACATCAAGCATGTCGTGATCCTGATGCAGGAGAACCGTTCGTTCGACCATTACTTCGGCACCCTGCGCGGCGTGCGCGGTTTCGGCGACCGCTTCCCGATTCCGCTGGCCAACGGCAAGCCGGTGTATTTCCAGCCCGACCCCAACGGCGGCCAGGACATCCTGCCCTTCCGCCGCGACTCCAGAATCGGCAACGCGCTGATCGGATCCGGCACGCCGCACAATTTCCCCGACCAGCAAGCCGCGTGGAACCAGGGAAAGATGGACCGCTGGATCCAGTTCAAGAACCAGGCGACGATGGGCTTCTACATGCGCGAAGACATTCCGTTCCAGTTCGCGCTGGCCGATGCCTTCACGATCTGCGACGGCTACCATTGTTCCATCCTCACCGGCACCGACCCGAACCGCATCGTGTTCTGGTCGGGCTCCAACTTCAATCCGGAACTGCGCAAAGCGGGCATCAACAGCACGGACACCGATTCCGAGCCCGTCAACTCGCGCTGCTGGCCCAACCCGTCCAATTGGGCGGCGGGCCGGGTGCAGCAGTTGGACGGGTCCGGCCAGATCGACCCCGTGACGGGCGCCTACAACTACAAGTACAAGAACAGCGCCTTCAAGTGGGACACCTTGCCGGATCTTCTGGAACGCGCCGGCGTGAGCTGGCACATCTACCAGAACATGAATAACAACTGGACGGGCGCCATGCACGGTTGCCTGGCCTTCGAGAGCTTCCGCAACGCCCAGCCGGGTTCGCCAATCTACGAACACGGCCTGACGGGAGGCCCCGAGAAGACCGACGGCGCTGTCAATTTCCTCGCCCAGCTCAAGCAGGACGTCGCCAACGGCATCCTGCCGCAGGTGTCCTGGGTGTTGCCCACGCAGGATCTGGCCGAGCATCCGGGCAGCAAGGAAGGCGTGGCCGGCGCGGCCGACTTCATCTCGGACGTGTTGGACGCGCTGACGTCCAACCCCGAAGTCTGGAGCAAGACCGCCCTTTTCGTGACCTTCGATGAGAACGATGGCTTCTTCGACCATCTGGCCATGCCCGCGGTGCCGTCGTATGACGCCAGCGGCGTCATGATGGGCAAATCCACGGTGCCGTTGGAGGGCGAGTATTTCGATGCCTCCGTGGGCAACTACCTGAAGGCCGAGGACACCACGAGCGGCAAGATTCGCCCATGGGGCCTGAGCTCGCGCGTACCGATGTATGTGGTGTCGCCGTGGAGCAAGGGCGGCTGGGTCAATTCGCAGGTGTTCGACCACACCTCCGTGGGCCGGTTCCTGGAGCAGCGTTTCGGCATTGCGGTGGACGCCATCAGCCCCTGGCATCGCGCGGTCTGCGGCGACCTCACCTCCTGCTTCGACTTCGTCAGCCCGAATGACCCGACCGTCCCCAAGCTGCCGGACACGAGCAACTATCCCGCGATCAATGCGGCTCAGAGGCTGCTGCCCACGAGTCCGATCACGCAGGCGCCCGCCACGCCGCAGCCGCTGTTCCAGGAGGTCGGCACGCGCCTCTCGCGGGCGCTGCCCTACGAACTGCACACCAGCGCCAGGATCGGCCAGGACGGCGCCGTCGAGCTGCTGTTCAGCAATACGGGCAACGTCGGGGCGGTATTCCATGTCTACGACAAGCGCAACCTGGATCTGATTCCCCGCCGCTACACCGTCGAAGCGGGCAAGACGCTGTCAGACATCTGGAACGGCGGCGACTACGAACTGTGGGTCTACAGCAGCAACGGCTTCGTGCGGACTTTCTCCGGCAACACGCAACGGGGCGTGGCCCTGGAAGTGCAGGTCTGCTACGAGCTCGCGGCCAGCACGCTGTACGTGAAGCTGGCCAATCGTGGCGCGGCCACGGTGCAGGCCGCGCTGCAGGCCAATGCCTACCGCTCGGACGGTCCCTGGACCCTGGCGGTCGAGCCGGGCGCGGTCGCGGAACACCACTGGTCCATTGGAGACAGCGGCAATTGGTACGACTTCACCGTTGCCGCCGAGGGCTTCGAGCGCCGCTTTGCCGGAAGGATGGAGAACGGCCGCCATGGGGTCAGCGACCCCGCCATGGCGCGCCATCTCTGACGGCCCAGGCATGAACGGCTGGGCGCGCATCGCGCTGCGGGCCCAGCCGCAGTCCAGCTTCAATGGCGGTGGCGGCCCGGCGTCCCACGGACCGCCCCGCCCCGACCGTCCAACCGGATCAATACCTACGCCCAGCATGGCGCTGAACGGCGCGCCGTAGTAATTGCTGTAGACGTTCGTGCTGGCGTAGTACTTCTTGTCGCAGACGTTATTCGCGTTCAAGGTCGCCGACCACTGGCCGCTGAACTGATGGCGCGCCATCGGAACCGTCAATCAGTTGTATTCTTTCGGCCGTTGTCATCATTCGCGAGGGAACGCACGTGCATTGCCAAACTTGTGGGGTTGCGCATCGCGGCCGCGCCCCGCTTTGCGACGAATGCAAGAAGACCTTGTCCGGCCTTGCCGAACCAAGAAAGGTCCCGGCGCCCGGCGGCGGCCTCAATGCCGATCAGGATCTCATTGCGTCGGGGTATCGAAAACCGCTATCCAAGGAAGGCGGCTGGAATCGGCCGGAGCTCGTTCGAACAAACGTCATTCCCGTCGCGCTTGGAGGCCGCTTTCTCAAGCGGGGTTGGCTCACGGGGTTAGGCGCGGCCGGCCTGATGGCGACTATTGGCGAAATGGCCTTCAGATGGGGCATCTGGTGGTTCTGGCTGATCATTCCGAGCGGATTCGCGTTCTTTATCGGCTATGCCCTGATGCGAAAGGGATTCGTCCGGTTTGCGGACTTGATCAACTTCGAGGCCGACCAGGCGGGGCGGGTCTATCTCACCACGATAGGCGGAGACTGCCCGGTGTGTAACGCGGAGATCAAGCTCAAGGACATCGGCCCCAAGCGCGAGGTCAAAACCGTCATTCAGTGCACCGGGGACTCGACCCACCGATGGGACTTCGATCCCAAGCGCCTATGTTGCATAGACGCCGCACCCAAATCACATTGATAGTCTTTCTCATTCTTATTGGTTAGACTTGCGGGCATCTTGTCCACGCCAGACCCGCTCACCCTCCCCGCGATCGAAACCCTGTACCGCCACCATCACGGCTGGCTGCGGGGATGGCTGTGCCGCAAGGTCGGCGACGCCAGCGATGCGGCCGACCTGGCACAGGACACCTTCGTGCGCCTGATGGCCGGCCGCCAGGGCACGGTGCTGCGCGAGGAGCCGCGCGCCCTCATCACCCATATCGCCAAGGGCCTGCTGGTGGACCACTGGCGCCGCCGCGCGGTGCGCGAGGCCTACCTGGCAGCGGTCGCCCACCTGCCGGAGCCGCAGGCGCCGTCGCCCGAGACCGGCCTCATCATCATCCAGACCTTGATCGAGATCGACGCCATGCTGAGCCGGCTGCCGGCCGTCACGCGCGATATCTTCCTGCTGGCTCAGCTAGAGGGCCTGACGCTGGCCGAGATCGTCGCGCGCACCGGCAAGCCGCTAATCACCGTTCGCCGTCATCTGCACAAGGCGCTGACGGCCTGCATGGCTGTCGCGGCATGAGCGCCGCGGATGGCGCGGTGGACCGCGCCCTGCTGGACGCGGCGGCCGACTGGGTCATCCGCCTGCGCTACGAGACCCCGGATGCCGATACCCGAGAGGCCTTCGCGCGCTGGCTGGCCCAGAGCGACGCTCATGCCCAGGCCTGGGCGCGCGCCCAACGGGTGCTGGGCCATTTCGACAGCGTTCCCGCCAGCATCAGCCGCGATGTCCTGCGTTCGCGCGGACGCCGCTCGGTCGTGCGCGCCCTGATCACCGGCGGGTTGCTCTTGCCCGCCGGTTGGCTGGTCTCGCGCCAGGCGCCGGTCTGGACCGCCGACCTGCGCACGGCCACGGGCGAACAGCGCGATTGGATCCTGGACGACGGCACGCGCGTCGTGCTCAATACCGGCAGCGCCGTGGACCTGCGTTACACCGCCACCGAGCGCCGGTTCGTCCTCTTGGCCGGCGAACTGCTGCTGACCACCGGCAAGGACGCGGCCCGGCCACTGCTCGTGCAGACGCCGCAAGGCGAAGTCCAGGCCCTGGGCACGCGCTTCAGCGTGCGCCTGAACGAGCGCGCCTGCAAAGCAGCCGTGTTCGAGCATGCCGTCCAAATCCGACCGCGCCACGGCCAGCCGCTGCGGCTGGACGCCGGCCAAGCCACCCGCTTTACCGAGGCGGGCGTCGACATGCCCCTGCCCTCCAATGCCGACGACACCGCCTGGGAGCAGGGCATGCTGGTGGTGCGCGACGAGCGTCTGGCTGATGTGTTGGCCGAACTCGCCCGCTACCGTCCCGGGGCGCTGCGTTGCGACGCAGAGGTCGCCAACCTGCGCCTGTCGGGCGCGCTGTCGGTCAGCGACACCGACGCGGCCCTGCGCGCGCTTGCCGCCCGCCTGCCGGTCAAGGTGCGGCGCGTCAGCGCCTATTGGGTGACGGTCGGCCCCCAGTGAAAAAAAGTTTGTCGGGCATGAGCACTTTTTCCTTGTCGTGCGGCTAGGGAAATGACACCGCTACGGCGGGCGAATTTTCCCAGATGACAGAAAGGACGAAAGAGTGACTGCACGCAATCACGCCGGGTTGGGCCCGCGCAAGCTTGGGATGTTGTCGGCGCTGTGCGGCGCCCTGGTGGCCGGGGCCATGGCCCTCCCGGCCATCGCACAGGCCCGCCCGGTCGCCATCGCCGCCGGCCCCTTGAGCTCGGTGCTGGCCAGCTACGCGGCGGCCGCTGGCGTGCAGCTGGTATTCGACCAGGCCCAGCTCGCCGGCCGCCTAAGCCCCGGCCTGACCGGCGACTACGGCGTACAGGAAGGCTTCGATCGTCTGCTGGCCGGCAGTGGTTTTCGCGTGGTGTCCGATGGCGCCGGCGGCTATGCCCTGCGCCGTGAGTCCAACATCAGCGAACTCGCCCCCGTGACCGTCTCCGGCGAGGCGGTGCGCGCCACCAGCGAAGGAACCGGTTCCTACACCACCGAGGCGGTCACGATCGGCAAGGGTCTGCAGCGCCTGAAAGACATCCCGCAGTCGGTGTCCGTGGTCACGCGCCAGCAGCTCGACGACCAGAACCTCAACAGCCTGGGCGACGCCATGCGCAACGTCACCGGCGTGACCGTCGAGACGCTCAGCTCCGGCGGCGGCATGTCCGGCTTCATCTCGCGCGGCTACTCGCTGGACAAGCTGCAGGTCGATGGCCTGTCCACCCCAGCCGGTGCCGGCAACCTCTCGCCAGGCTTCGACCTCGCCATCTACGACCGCATCGAAGTGCTGCGCGGCCCCGCCGGCCTCTACCAGGGCACCGGGGAACCCGGCGGCTCGATCAACCTGGTGCGCAAGCGGCCCCTGCAAGATTTCGCCTTCAGCGCCCAGGCCAGCGTCGGGTCCTGGGACTACTACCGCGCCGTGACCGATCTGAGCACCCCCTTCGACAGCGAAGGCAAGGTGCGCGGCCGCTTCATCGCCGCCTACGAAGACCGCGGCTCCTTCGTCGACCGCGTCGAGTCGCAGCGCCCGACCCTCTACGGCATCGTCGAAGCCGACCTGACGGCCCGCACCACGGTCGCGGCAGGCATCACCTACCAGCGCATGCGCGCCACCCCCGCCTTCGGCCTGCCGGCCTACGCCGACGGCGGCCTGCTCGACGTGCGGCGTTCCACCAACCTGAGCGCCGACTGGAACCGCATCGAGGAAGAAACCACCGAACTCTTCGCCGACCTCGAGCATCGCCTGGATGGCGGCGGCCGCGTGAAGGCCAGCGTCTTTCATCGCGACACCGACACTCCCGTGCGCGACTTCACCTGGCCGAACCGCGCCGTCAACCGCGCCACCGGCGACACCAACCTGATCGCCTGGTCATACCGCAACCACTGGAAAACGGACGGCGCCGACCTCAACCTCAACCTGCCCGTCCAGGCCTTCGGCCGCGAACACACGCTGCTGTTCGGCGCCGATTACAGCTACACCCACAAGGCCTTCACCTATGGGGGTGGCACGATCTTCCCGACCAACATCTACCAACCCGTCACCAACATGCCCAAGCCGGACATGGAGCAGGTCAACGGCAGCGACGGACGCGTCAGCGAATTCGGCCTCTACACGCGCGCCAACCTGCAACTGGCCGACCCGCTCAAGCTCGTCGTCGGCGCGCGCCTGGCCTGGTGGAAAAACGATGCCCGCAGCAACAACGTGTACTTCGGCGACTTCAGCCAGAACGTCGACCGCATCGACGCCCGCACCTCCCCCTATGCCGGCCTCATCTTCGATCTGAATCCCCAATGGTCGGCCTATGTCAGCTACACCGACATCTTCCAGCCCCAGACGGCCACCACCGCCCAAGGCGCCACGCTCCAGCCGCGCACCGGCCGCCAGGTCGAAACCGGCCTCAGGGGCGAATTGCTCGACGGCCGCCTGAACACGCACGCCGCCCTGTTCCAGATCGTCGACCGCAACCGCGCCATGACCGACCCGGACAACCCGCTCTACTCCATCGCCGCGGGCAAAGTGCGCAGCCAGGGCTTCGAAACCGAAATTAGCGGCTCCCCGCTGCCCGGCTGGGAAATCATCGCCGGCTACGCCTACACCAACACCAAATACCTCGAGGCCCCCGAAGCCACCAAGGGCCAGGCCTACAGCCAGATCACCCCGCGCCACGCCATCAACCTCTGGACCCGCTACCACTTCAGCGAACCGGCGTTGCAGGGCTTCTCGGTCGGCGCCGGCGTGCGCTACAACAGCGGCTTCTACCAGCAAAGCGGCAACGTCCGCTGGGACCAGGGCAGCTACACCACCGTCTCCGCCCAGATCGGCTACCGCTACAACAAGCACTTCGACGGCACCTTCACTGTCGACAACCTCTTCGACCGCGTCTATTACGAAAAACTCGGCGGCGGGTCGCGCCAGAACTACTATGGCCAGCCGCGCAGCGTCATGCTGACTATGCGCTACCAATACTGAAGAAAAAGGCCGCAACGCCACGTGGGCGCAATTGCTGGGATTCGTGCCCGGCAACCCCGCCCTGTCGCAGAGCGACAAGGCGTGGATACTGGGGCGGACGGCCAGGCGCGTCTATGGGTGCGAGGCCGCACCCGCCTGAATGCCGGGCCGTTCCCGCCGGCGCCCACCTTCTAGTGGATATCCGCGGCCTCGCGCAGCGCCGCCGCGATATCTTCCACGCTGAAGCCGGGCTTGCGCGCGGCGGCAAGAATCGGCGCTTCCTTGGCCATCATCAGTTCGATGCAGCGCGGCATCTCCAGCGCGACCTCGCCGGGGATCACCACCGCGCCATGGCGATCCGCGTGTATCAGGTCGCCCGGCTGCACCTGCATGCCCAATACCCGCACCGGCACGTCGAAATCCAGCACGTGCACGTGCGCGTGCGAGGGACCGATGCTCCCCGCCACGATGGGAAAATCCGGAGCCAGCATGTCCAGGTCGCGCACCGAGCCGTTGGTGACCACTCCTTTGACGCCCAGGGCGTGGTGAACCGTGGAATTGACTTCGCCCCAGAACGAGCCCAGCCCCGGCATCGGGTCCACGTCCTGTTGGACGACGATCACCGGCTCGCCCTCGCGCGGCGCGACGTAGCGGTAATACTCCAGGCGCAGCGCCGCGGTCTCTTCCGGGCTGAGCGACGAAGGCTCCGCCGCGCGGATCTGCGAGGTGCGCGCGTATCCGACCATGGACGGAAGCGGCCGGGGCGCGGCGATAGGCGTTCCATAAGTAAAGCCCGTCGCCTGGCGGCGGCCCAGCGCCAGCTCCAGCGCATTGCACACCGTCGGCGTGTCCACGCTGGCCAGCCGCAGGAACCAATCCTTCGAAAGTTCGTTCTTCATTTCGTGTCCTGGTGGTTAGAAGTTTCTCGTCCGGTCCCGGAACAACACCGCAGCCAGTTGGCCACGGCCGTGGCCAGCTCGTCTGGCGCCTCCAGCGGCACGAAGTGCCCGGCGCGCCCGACCATATGCAGCTCCGCGCCTGGAATCCCGTCAGCCATCTCCCTTTGCAGCTCCGGCGGATTGATGGCGTCGTGCGCGCCCCCCACGATCAGCGCCGGCTGCGGCAGGCCCGCCAATGCCGACAGGTTGTCGCGGCGATTGATCGCGATCTCGATCTGGTCCCCGTACCGCTCCATGCCCGCCCGCTCGGCCATGGCGACGACGTGCTCCCGCATAAGCGCATCGTCGCGGGCGGCGGCCGCCACATAGCGCGGCCAAAGCTGTTCGCGGACGTAGTTGGCCAGCCCTTCAACGCGGGCCGCTCGCAGCGCGTCGCGGCGCGCCGGCGCCTGCCCGGGTGGAACGGCGCGTCCATTGCCCGCGATGAGGCACAGCCCCGCCACGCGTTCCGGCAACAGGCGCGCCAGTTCCAGCGCGACGATGGCGCCAAGGGAGAAACCCGCAACCGCGAAACGGCGCGGCAACTGCGGCGACAATATCCCGATGGCCTCGGCAACGCTGCGGCCTTCCAGCGGCGCTGGCCGCGCGCGCGCCGCCAGCGCGGCGTCGCGCGCCAACATGGGGGCCCAGAGCGTCTCGTCGCAAAGCGTCCCTGGCAGAAGCACCAGCGGCAGGCCGCCGGCGCGATCAGTCCGCAAATCCCACCCCGAAGGCAGTTTGCGGCAGCAAGCGCCGCTCGCTCAGGTAGCCGCCGGGATCCAGGGTGATGCCGAGGCTCTCCGCGTCCCGCATCGCGTCGGCGTCCCATACCAGCCGCTTGCGGGCGTCGCCGCTGGCGACCAGCGCCACCAGCGCGCGGCGGTCGCCGGCCTGCCGGATCTCGCGCCACGCGTCGGCCGCTATCGAATAGGCGCCCTGCTCTTCCAGCCGGATCGTGAACGCTTGGCCCGGTTTGTTCAGGACGATCTCCACCGCGCCTTCGAACACCAGCAGGACGAGCTTTCCATGCATGAGATGACGGCCGGTCGACGCCCCCTTTTCCAGGCGCAGCCAATCGATCGAGAATCCGTGCGGATCCAGCATGGGAGCCCGTTGCCGCCGGTCTTCGGAGAGGCCATAACCGATCGCCGGTGCCAACGCGCACCCCTGCGAGGCGCCCAGCAAAGCCTCGGAAGACCAGTCGAGGTCCGCGCCGCGGTGCAGCCGCGCGCGCATGGCCTGGGCGTCGTAGCGCGGCAATGCCGCGAGATCCGGCGGCGACAACGGTTCGACCAGGGGGCCCGCCGGCGTCTGGCCGGGCGCGCTTTCGATCAGGCTGTTGTCGTGCCCCAGAAAGAGCCCATGGCCCGCCGCGGCCTTGAGCACCTCGGGATGCCAGATGATGCCGCCGGTATCGTCCCCGCCCAGCGCGGTGAAGATCCAGCCCTTGTCCTCGCCCACGTTGGAGAAGCCGCGGAATATCCAGGTTGGGATGCTCAGCACGTCGCCGGGGCCGCCTTCTATCTCGCCCCCCTGGCCGCCAACTCCCCAGCGGAACAGCCATCGCCCGCTGTAGATCATGAAGACTTCGGCCGTGAAGTGCAGGTGCAGGTTGTTCGTGACGCCGGGCGGCATGGCCGCCGCGCCCAGGCTGAACCCGTGCGGCTCGGTGAGGTTGACGACCTGATCCTTCGATTGCGTGACGCCCGCCCCGATGATCGAATAGTTTTCCTTCTGGTCGGAACCAGGCAGCTTGCAATCGATGAAGGCCAGCTTGCAGGCCACCATGGCGTTGCGCGGGACGGCGCGGCGTTGCGCCTCCGCTTGTTGCAGTACGACTTCTTTCATTGGATATTTCCTCCATTCGGCGCAACCGGCGCCGTGCGGTGACTGACCGGTGCGGCCTGGTGGGGTATAGTCACCATGCATTCGAATGCAATAACGGCAAATCGATATCGGCTTCGCGAACGGACGCTACAGACAACGCCATGCCGCCCATACCTAAATCTCCTCGCCCCCGCGCCACTTCCTATGACGTCGCCACCGCCGCCGGCGTGGCTCAGTCCACGGTTTCGCGCTGCTTCCAGCCGGACAGCAATATCTCGGAAGAAACGCGCGCCCACGTGCTGACGGTGGCCGACCGGCTCGGCTATACGCCCAATTCGCTGGCTCGCTCGCTCATTACGCGGCGTTCGAACGTGATCGCCGTCCTGGTGACCCGCTATACCTTGCACGGCACGCCCAATCTGCTCTATACGCTGGGCGACGAGCTGGCCCTTGCGGGACAGCACATGATCCTGCTGCCCGTGGACGACGATTCCGGCGTGGAGCAGGCGCTGCGCGGCCTTAGCGGCTATCCGCTGGACGGGTTGATCGCCTGCGCGGTGATGCGCCGCGCCGATATCGAACGCCTGGCCGCTCGCGGGGTACCGGTGCTGTTCTTCAACCGGCAATCCAGCTCCCCGCACGCCGACAGCGTCTCCACGGACCATGGCGTGGCCGCGCGCCAACTGGCGCGCGACATGGCGGCCGCTGGCAGGCGGGATTTCGTCTGCCTCGCCGGGCCCGCGTCCTCGCCGGTGGGCCGCGAGCGCATCAAGGGCTTCACGGCAGGGCTGCGCGATGCGGGACTGGGCGCTCCGCGAGTCCTGGACGGCGGCTTCTCCTACGACCAGGCGCGCGCCGTTTTCTTCGAAGCCATGAGGGATGGCGCGCCGCCCGACGCGGTTTTCTGCGCCAACGACCAGATGGCCATGGGCGTCATCGACGTCTGCCGGCACCAACTGGACTGGCCCGTACCTTCCCAGCTGATGGTGGCGGGCTTTGACGACGTGCCGGAAAGCGCCCGGCCGCCTTACCAGCTCACCACCATCCGCCAACCCATCGAAACCATGGCGCGCCGCGCCGTCGAGCTTCTGCGGGCCAGGCGCCAGCAGCCCGGCCGGACGGCGCAGGCCGAACGGTATCCGGGCGAACTGGTGGTGCGCGGCTCCGCGCTTTGAGGTGCGCATGGCTCAGGGCTCGATGCGGGCTTCGGTCTGCGCGTCGAACAGATGGCAGTGCGCGCGCGGCAGCTTCAGGCCCACCTTCTGCCCGATCTCAAGCCGCAGATGCCGGTCGCCGCGCACGCACAGGCGCACCTGCCCCAGCTCCAGCGTGACCAGCACCGCATCGCCGGTCAATTCCGAAAGATAGACGACGGCATCCACGTCGCCCTCTCCCGGAGCCGTCAGCACGATGTCCTCGGGGCGGACGCCCAACACGAGGTCGCGCCCGTCGGCCGCGACCAGGCCCTGCACCCGATGCCCGCAGACCTCCAGCGCGTCGCCGCGCCCGCGGGCCGGCAGCAGATTCATCGGCGGAGACCCCACGAAGCTGGCCACGAACAGGTTAGCGGGGCGGTTGTAGACCTCGGTCGGCGTTCCGACCTGCTGTATCACGCCGCCCCGCATGACCACCACGCGGTCGCCAAGCGTCATGGCCTCGACCTGATCGTGCGTGACGTAGATGGTGGTGATGCGCAACTCGCTTTGCAGGCGCCGGATCTCCGCCCGCATGGAAACGCGCAGCTTGGCATCCAGGTTCGACAGGGGCTCGTCCATCAGGAACACCTGAGGCTTGCGCACGATGGCGCGCGCCAGCGCCACGCGCTGGCGCTGGCCGCCGGAAAGGTCGCGCGGGCGCCGGTCGAGCAGGTGGGACAGCTCGACCTTGTCGGCCACCTCGCGGGCCCGGGCCGCGCGCTCGGCGCGCGCCAGGCCACGGACCTTCAGCGGATAGGCGATGTTCTCGGCCACCGTCATGTGGGGGTAGAGGCCATAGTTCTGAAACACCATGGCCACGTCCCGGTCCTTGGGCAGCGCGTCGGTCACGTCGCGCCCGCCGATCCAGATCTCGCCGGCGCTGGGCGCCTCCAGTCCCGCGACCATGCGCATGGTGGTGGTCTTGCCGCAGCCCGACGGCCCCAGGAAGACGACGAACTCGCCGTCGGCGATGTCCAGGCATTGGCGCGCCACGCCAACGACATCGCCCCACCGCTTTTCCACATCTATCAGTTTTACCGATGCCATGTTTTCCTCACCGTATCGCGCCTGCCGTCAGGCCGCGAACAAAGTAGCGTTGCACGAAGCGCGAGATCAGCAGCATCGGCGCGATGATGAACAGCCCCATGCTGGCCATGACGTCCCAGGCGTCGCCCTGCTCCGTGCGCGCGCTCATCAGCGCCACGGGCAGCGTCACGGCCTGCTCGCGCGTCAGCACGAGGGCGTAGAAGAATTCGTTCCACGAGACGACGAAGCAGAAGATCGCGGCGGTCGCGATGCCGGGCAGCGCCACGGGCACCACCACGTCCCACATGGCGCGCAGCCTGGAGGCGCCGTCTATCTGCGCGGCCTCCTCCATATCCGGCGGCAAGCCGTCGAAGAAGCCCTTGATCATCCAGGTGGCGTAGGGCACCACGAAGGACAGGTTCGCAATCATCAGCGCCCATCGCGTGTCCAGCATGTCCAGGTGGCGGAACACCACGAAGAGCGGAATCACGATAATGACCGGCGGCAGGAACTGCGTGGCCAGCAACAGCAGCGGGCCGGCCTGTCCGCCCGGAAAGCGGAAGCGCGAAAACGCATAGGCCGCCAATGTCGCCACGGGAATCGCCATGGCCAGCGTGCCCGCCGTCACCAGGATGCTATTGAGCAGCCGCTCGCCCAGGAGATACGGCGAACCGAAGGCCGACATCACGCTGTCGAGCGTGGGCTTGAACAGGATTGCCAGTGTGTACACGTCGGCGCGGGGCTTGAACGCCGTCGCGACGATCCACACCACGGGCGCGATCCAGAGCGCGGTCACCACCCAGATGGCTATCTTGCGCCAAGGCATGCGGGCGCTGCGGCTAGGCGCCTGCACGCCGACGGCCAGGGTTTTGCTCATCATGCTGCTCGCCCCATGACAAAACGTGAGTAGAGAAACGCCAGCGCCATCATGACCACGGCCAGCAGCCACGCCATGGCGGACGCATAGCCGATGTCGTAGAAGCGGAACGCGGTGCTGTAGACCATGTGCGGCAGCGTGTCGGTTGCGGTGCCCGGACCGCCCGCCGTCATGGTGACGACCTGGTCGAGCATCTTGAGCGAGAAGATCGTCTTGAGCAGCACGGCGATGGTCAAGACCGGCTTGAGCTGCGGCAGCATGATCTCGAAGAAGATGCGTGCGCCGCCGGCGCCATCGACCTGCGCGGCATCCAGCGTGTCCTGCGGCAATGCCGCCAGCGCGCCGACGAAGGTCAACATGAAGTAAGGCGCCCAATGCCAGACGTCCACCGCGATCAGCGCAGCCATCGCCAGGGTCGGGTCCGCCAGGACGGGCGCGCCCGACCATCCCGGCACCAGCGCCTTGAGCAGGGCGTCGACGGCGCCAAACTCCGGATTCAGCATGAAGCGCCAGGAAATGCCGACCAGCGCGGGCGACATGGCGAAGGGAATCACGAGCAGGGTGCGGGCATTGATCTGGAGCTTGCCATCCCCGACCAGCAGCAGCGCCATGCCCATGGCGATGCCGATGGTGAGCACGACGGAGGGCACCGTGAAGACGAGCGTCACCCAGGCGCTGCCCAGGAACTCCGGGTCATGCCACAGCAGGTCCGCGTAGTTGGCCAGGCCGACAAAGCCCTCCGGCGCCGGCGCGCGCGCCAGATTCCAGTCGTGCGTCGAATAGATCAGCGATTGGACCAGGGGATAGAACAGCGTGGCCGCGCAGACCAGCACGGCCGGCGCAAGCAACATGTACTTCAGATGGCGGTCTTTCATGTGGGCCTCTCAACCGCGACGCCGGCCGCCCGACCGGCGCACGCTGCGCTCGACCTGCGCCGCCGCGTCGTTCAGGGCCGTTTTCACCGGCTTGCCGGTGGATACGATCTCCGAGACCGTGCTCTCCAGCACGGTCGCCACTTGCGGCCACATCGCCATCTGCGGCACCGTGCGCGCGCCCTCCAGGCTTTTCAGCGCAACGCTGTGCAGACCGTTGTTGATCCGGTTGACCTCAGCGTCCTGGTACGTGGCGATGTGGGTGGCGACGATGTCGGCGGTCTGGGGGTTGCTCTTGTCGCAGACGATGGCCTTTTCCAGCGCGGGGCTCGATACCCATTTCATGAATTCCCAGGCCGCTTCCGCATTCTTCGACTGGCGGGCGATGCCGAAAGGCATCACCGTGGCGACGGTGGGCGATGCGGGGCCGCCCACGCGCAGCATCGGCGCGAATCCGACCTGCTCGGGCTTCAGGCGGGAGCGATCGCCCGTCAACACGGAATACGTCCACCACCACACCATCATGGTGGCTCCGTTGCCCTGAGCCATGGCGTTGACCATGTCGTATTCGTTGAACTGGCTGGAACCCGGATTGGCGATGCGGTGCTTGAGCAGCAGGTCCACGTAGGCCTGCGTGGCCGCGACGCCGGCCGCGTTGTTGAAAAGCGGGCGCTGGTCCGCGTCCAGCACGTCCGAGCCATGCCCCCACAGGCAGTTGAACCACAGCCAGAGGTTTTGGAAGCCGCTGCCCTTGACGTAGTCCACCACCACGCCCGGGACGCCGCTGCGCTCTTGCACGGCCGCGCCGGCCGACAGCAGCGAGTCCCACGTCGCCGGAGGCGCCACGCCGGCCTGCTCGTACAGGTCCTTGCGGTAGAACAGCAATTGCGGATGCGCCCGCACCGGCAGGCCGTAGGTCGCGCCGTCGAAGCTGCAGGCATTGCGGTAGACGCCCGGATAGCGGTTCATGTCCACGCCATCGGCGCGCAGCTCGGTGTCCAGGGGACGCAGATAGTTGGCCAGCGCGGCCAGCCAACTGTCCTGATAGACGAACATATCGTAGACGGTGCCGCCGCCCACCGCCTCGGTCGTGATCTTCTCCAGCAACTGGCCGTACGGCACGTACTGGTAGGCCACCTTGATGCCCGTGGCCTCCTCGAATTGGGGCAGGTATTTTTCCTGCGCCCGGAACTGCGAGGCGGGCGGCAGCATCAGCGACAAGCGCGTGCCGGCGTAGGGCTTGCCGGATTTCAGGCCGTCGGCCTGGGCGCTTGTCCACGACGGCAGGGACAAACCACCCAATCCCGCGTAGAGGCCAGCAGTCTGCAAGAATTGCCTTCTTTTCATCCTCGTCTCCTCCGCGCCGCCCTTCGCGGGCTGGCTTTATGCATTCGAATGCATTGCTTCTCCAAAAAAACCGCCGACTGGGCGGAGGGAAGCCGATGCATGCATTTGAACTGTCTGCCGCTTGCAGCCCTACGCAAATTGGAGATAACCCTAGGTCATTCAAACGCCTTTGTTTCCCCCAGGCGTGCGGGAACAAGGAGGCACCGGATGGCGCCTCCCATGCGTCCCGCACGCTGCCGGATCAGTACCGCAACTGGGTATCGCGCCCGGCCGAAGCCGCCTGCGCCAGCGCGCGCGTAATGATGCTGGTCGACACGTTGGCGAAATAGCGGGCGCCCAGCGCGGCGTACTTCTCTTCGTCTTCCGGCGTCAGCGCGATGATGCCGGAGCACTTGCCCGCCCCGGCGATCGCCCGGAGCCCCTCTTCGATGGCGCGCTGCACGGGCGCGGCGTTCCAGTCGCTGCCGTGGCCCATCGCGTGCGCCAGGTCATTGGGACCGATGAACACCGCGTCCACGCCGTCCACGGCCGCGATCTGGCCCGCCGCGGCGATGGCCTCGGGGGTTTCGATCATGGCGATGAAGCCGATGCCGTCGTTGCTGCGCTGCGTGTGCCCCGCTCCGCCGAACGCGCCGTAGCCCGCCGCGCGCGTGCTGAAGGCGCTGCCGCGCCGGCCCAGCGGCGGGTAGTGGATCATGCTGGCCAGCCGCCGCGCCTGCTCGGCGCTTTCGACCATGGGAACCTGCACCGCGCTGGCGCCCATGTCCAGGATGCGCGGCAGGTCGTGCTCAAAGCAGCGCACCACCGGCACGATGCGCGCCGCCCGCGCCGCGCGCAGCATGTGCTCGGTGGTGCTCAGGTCGGCGCTGCCGTGTTCGTTGTCCAGAATGATGAAATCAAAGCCGGCATACGCGCACATCTCGACGATGGCCGGGCTGGGCAGGCCATTGAAGACGCCACGCAGCCGTTTTTCGCTGCGCAGCATTTCCGGCAGGCGGCCGTCCAGTGGAAAACGGGGATCGCTCATACAAATCTCCTGGCTGGGGAAGGGCAGGATCAATCGGCCTGGATGCCGGCGTCTTTGATCACTTTGCCCCATCTTTCGGTTTCACTGCGTTGGAATTTCGAGAACTCCGCCGAGCCGCGGCCGTCCGGGGCGACTCCCAGCATCAGCAACTTGGCGCGCACGTCCGGGCTATTGACGATGGCCGCGATCTCCTGGCCCAGGCGATCCACCACCGGCGCAGGCGTGCCGGCCGGCGCAAAGATCCCCTGCCAGGACTGCATCTCGAATCCCGGCAGGCCCAGCTCGGCCAGCGGCTTGACGCCGGGCAGGTCCGCCAGCGGCGCCGCGGCCGTCACGCCCAGCACCTTGACGCGCTTGGAATCGATCATCGGGCGCGCCGCGGCCACGGTTTCGAACACCATGTCGATCTGTCCGCCGATCAGGTCCACCATGGCTTGCGAACCGCCCTTGTAGACGATCTGGCGCAGGCGCGTGCCCGAGATGGACTGGAAGAGCTGGCCCGACAAATGCTGCGACGTGCCAGCGCCCGCCGTGCCGTAGGTCAGGCTGTCCGGCTGGGCGCGCGCGGCATCGATCACCTGCTGCACCGTATTAAAGGGACTGTCGGCCCGCACGACCAGCGCGTTGCTGACCATGCCCACCAGCCCGATCGGCGTGAAGTCCTTGACCGGGTCATAGCCCAGCGACTTGATGAAGAACGGGTTAACGGCATGCGTGGTGATCGTGCCGCCGACGAGGGTGTAGCCGTCCGGCTCGGCGCGGGCCACCAGTTGGGTTCCCACGATGCCGGAGACGCCCGGCTTGTTCTCCACAATGACCGATTGCCCCAGCCGTGCGCTCAGTTGCTCTGCCATCAGGCGCGCCACGCCGTCAGACACGCCGCCCGGCGAGAACGGCACGACGTACCGGATGGTCTTGGCCGGCCAGGCCGGCGCGCCGCCTTGCGCGTGGGCCATGCTGGCGGTCAGCCCGATCGCCGCGACGGCGGTCAGGGTTCGTACAAAAATGCTGCGCATGCGTTGGTCTCCTGGTTTGATGATGAGCGCGGTCTGTGCGCGCTTTTCGGTATTGCCGATAAGAAAATAAATGATCAAGGCCCCCCCCGGACGGTCGCGCGCTCGATCAGGCTGCAGGGCACGACGATGTCGCGCGGCCGCAGTTCGGCCTGCATCTGTTCGCGCAGCAGGCTCACGGTGGCATCCACCATGGGCTCGACCTGCTGGCGCACCGTCGTCAGGCGATACGCGCCCCAGGCGGCCTGCGGCACGTCGTCAAAGCCCACCACGGCCACGTCCTGCGGCACCTGCAGGCCCAGCTCCTGGCGCAGCACGTCCAGCGCCGCGATCGCCATGTGGTCGTTGCCGGCGAACAGCGCGTCCGGCGGATTACCGGAGAACATGCGCCGCACAGCCGATTGAGCTAGGTCGAAGTTGTAATGCCCCACGTCGCGGCACTGCACGTCGTAGCCGAGTTCGCGCAAAGCGTCGCGGTAGCCGCGCTCGCGCTCGATACTGGTGGAGGAATCCTCCAATCCCGCCAGATAGCCAAAGCGCCGGTAACCGCGCTCCACCAGCAGCCGCGCCACCAGTTGGCCGCCCGCATAGTTGTCGGACGTGACCGAACTGCTGGCGTGGCGGGCCAGTCCGCCCAGGATGGAGACCCGGTTGAACTGCACCACCGGCACGCCGACCTCGGCGCAACTGCGCGCCACGTTGGACGACAGCATGGCGGACGCCATGACGATGCCGTCCACCTGGTATTGCAGGATCTCCGCCAACACCCCGTCCGCCGCCTCGTCCACCTCCGCGATGAACATCAGCACGTGGTAGCCCTCCTTCTGCAGCTTCTGCGACAGCCGCTCGATGACCAGCGGGTAGAACTGGTTCTCCAGATAGCTCATCACCAGCGCCACGATGCGGCTACGGCGTGTGATCAGGCTGCGGGCCAGCGCATTGGGCCGATAGCCCAGCTTCTGCGCGGCCGCCAGCACCTTGCGCCGCGTCTCCTCGGACACGCTGGCGCCCGGCGTGAAGGTGCGGCTGACGGCCGACTGCGACACCTGCGCCAGATCAGCCACGTCCTGGGCGCGCGGCGCAGACTTCATGCCGCGGTCCATCCGGCGTCCAGCATCAGCGCGCTGCCGGTCATCAGGCTGGAGGCGCCGCTGGCCAGGAACACGATGGCACCCATGACCTCGTCCAGGCGGCCGACGCGGCCCAGCGCATTGCGCGCGCAGACCCAATCGCGAAAACCGGGCTGCTCCAGCATGCCGGCCGTCATCGGCGTTTCGATGAACGTGGGGCAGACCGTGTTCACGCGGATGCCCGCTGCGCCTAGCTCCCATGCCAGGGCGCGGGTCATGCCTTCGAGCGCGTGCTTGCTGGCGCAGTACAGCACGCGCCGCGGGCTGCCCACGTGCCCCATCTGCGACGATACGTTGATGATCGATCCGGCAAGGCCTTCCTTCAACAGACGGCGCGCCACAGCCCGGCTGGTGTAGAAGGCCGCCTTCACATTCAGGTCCAGCACGACGTCGATGTCCTCGTCTGCCTGCTCCACCAGCGGCTTGGGACGGTTCATGCCGGCATTGTTGACCAGGATGTCGAATGGCTCGCCGCGTGCAACGGCCTGATCGACCGCGGCGGAATCCGTCACGTCCAGCACCAGCGGCGCGCAGCCGATGCCCTCGGCCCGCAAGGCTTCGCACACTTGCGCCAGCTCCGGCTCGCGCCGGGCCGCCACCGTGACGTGCGCGCCGGCGCGGCCCAGCGCGGCCGCCGCCGCCAGCCCGATGCCGCCGCTGCCGCCCGTCACCAGGGCGCGGCGCCCGTCCAGACGGAAGTCCGGTCCCTTGGGCAAGGCAATCATGCTTGCGCCTCTACCGGCTGATACCAAGGCAGGTCGGGCCGGTTGCCAT
Source organism: Achromobacter sp. NPDC058515 (assembly GCF_042721735.1). Lineage (NCBI taxonomy): Bacteria > Pseudomonadati > Pseudomonadota > Betaproteobacteria > Burkholderiales > Alcaligenaceae > Achromobacter > Achromobacter sp. NPDC058515. The sequence continues at coordinate 355,004 of NZ_JBHXNI010000003.1, read as the reverse complement.
AGCGGCGCACGCGGATGTTGGCCTGCTCACCGTGGCCGGAGAAATTCTCCATGTGGCACAGGCGCGAGCAGTATTCGCCCATCGTCGCGCTGGCGGCGTCCGTCAGCACGCGCTGGTAGGTGCAGGTCTTGAGGAACTTGCCCACCCACAGGCCGCCCGTGTAGCGGGCGTTCCGGTTGGTCGGCAGCGTGTGGTTGGTGCCGATCACCTTGTCGCCGAAGCTGACGTTGGTGCGCGGACCCAGGAACAGGGCGCCGTAGTTGGTCATCTTTTCCAGGAAGTAGTCCGGGTCGCGGGTCATGACCTGTACGTGCTCGAACGCCAGCTCGTCGGCCACCTGCAGCATTTCCTCGTAGCTGTCGCAAACGATGACCTCGCCGCAATCTGCCCAGGCCTTGGCGGCGATGCCCGCCGTAGGCAGGATGGCCAGTTGGCGTTCGACTTCGGCCAGCGTGTCGCGCGCCAACTGTTCGCTGTTGGTCAGCAGCACGGCGGGGGACGTCGGGCCGTGTTCGGCCTGGCCCAGCAGGTCGACCGCGCAAAGCTCTCCGTCCACACTGTCGTCGGCGATCACCAGCGTCTCGGTCGGACCGGCGAACAGGTCGATGCCCACCCGGCCGTACAACTGCCGCTTGGCCTCGGCAACGAACATGTTGCCCGGGCCCACCAGCATGTCCACGGGCGCCACGCTGGGCGTGCCCACCGCCATCGCCACCACGGCCTGCACGCCGCCCAGCACCAGGATCTCGTCCGCGCCGGCCATGTCCATGGCGGTCACGATGGCCGGATGCGGCTTGCCCTGGTAAGGCGGCGCCGTCGACACGATGCGCTTCACGCCCGCCACCTTGGCGGTCAGCACGCTCATGTGCGCCGAGGCCAGCAAGGGATACTTGCCGCCGGGGATGTAGCAGCCCACCGCATTCATCGGCACGTGCTTGTGGCCCAGCACCACACCGGGATAGGTTTCCACTTCCACGTCGCGCATCGAATCGCGCTGGATCTGCGCGAAGTTGCGGACCTGGCTCTGGGCGAACGCGACGTCTTCGATCTCGCGCGCCGACAACTGCGCACGGGCCGCCTCGATTTCGGCGCGCGACAGGCGGAAGTCCGCCGGGTCCCAGTTGTCGAACTTGCGGCTGTAGTCCCGCACGGCTTCGTCGCCGCGGGTTTCGATGTCGCGGATGATGTCTTCCACGGTGACGCGCACCTTGGCGTCGTCGTCGGTCTTGACAGCGGCGGTCCGGCCGCGCTTCAGATAACGGATCATGTTTCCTGGCCCTGCAAACGTTAGTGGTTCAACAAAGTGAGTTCACTTTCGAAGCCTTGCATACGTATGCAAATAGGGAGAAACCCTAGGAAACAGCCGGCTCCAATTCCCAAGTCAAGTGAACCATTCCCCTCAGTTTCCCAACTTCAATGAAATATGTAACAGCCCACCCCACCCCCTTGAACCTCCGGACATCATCCCTATAATTAGCACTCGACACCGGTGAGTGCTAACAGCCTTCCCGGGCCAAACCGATCATTCACTTTCTTCTTTAGTAACAGGAGTTCCTCATGGCCTTGCGTCCCCTGGGCGATCGCGTGATCGTCAAACGCCTCGAAAACGAGCGCAAGACTGCCTCGGGTATCGTCATCCCCGACAGCGCTGCTGAAAAGCCCGATCAAGGTGAAGTCGTGGCCGTCGGCCCCGGCAAGAAGACCGAAGACGGCAAGATCCTGCCGGTCGACCTGAAGGCTGGCGACAAGGTTCTGTTCGGCAAGTACGCCGGCCAGTCCGTGAAGGTTGATGGCGAAGAACTGCTCGTCATCCGCGAGGACGAAATCCTCGCCGTGGTTCTGTAAACCCCGCCTCAAACGAATTTTCGAAGGAAGCTAAGAAATGGCTGCCAAGCAAGTATTGTTCGGTGATGACGCCCGCGTGCGCATCGTCCGTGGCGTGAATGTTCTCGCCAACGCTGTCAAGACCACCCTGGGCCCCAAGGGTCGCAACGTCGTGCTGGAGCGCTCGTTCGGCGCCCCGACGGTGACCAAGGACGGCGTGTCCGTCGCCAAGGAAATCGAACTGAAGGACAAGTTCGAGAACATCGGCGCTCAACTCGTCAAGGACGTCGCGTCCAAGACCTCCGACAACGCCGGCGACGGCACCACGACCGCCACCGTGCTGGCTCAAGCCATCGTCATGGAAGGCCTGAAGTACGTTGCCGCCGGTTTCAACCCCATCGACCTGAAGCGCGGCATCGACAAGGCTGTCGCCGCCGCCGTGGCTGAACTGAAGAAGCAATCCAAGCCGGTCACGACCAGCAAGGAAATCGCTCAAGTCGGTTCGATCTCGGCCAACAGCGATGCTTCCATCGGCCAGATCATCGCTGACGCGATGGACAAGGTCGGCAAGGAAGGCGTCATCACCGTCGAAGACGGCAAGTCGCTGGAAAACGAGCTGGACGTCGTCGAAGGCATGCAATTCGACCGCGGCTACCTGTCGCCCTACTTCATCAACAGCCCGGAAAAGCAAGTTGCCGTGCTGGAAGATCCGTATGTCCTGATTTTCGACAAGAAGATCAGCAACATCCGCGACCTGCTGCCCGTGCTGGAGCAAGTTGCCAAGTCGAGCCGTCCCCTGCTGATCATCGCGGAAGACGTCGAAGGCGAAGCGCTGGCCACCCTGGTTGTGAACAACATCCGTGGCATCCTGAAGACCACCGCCGTCAAGGCTCCGGGCTTCGGCGACCGCCGCAAGGCCATGCTGGAAGACATCGCCATCCTGACGGGCGGCACGGTGATCTCCGAAGAAACCGGCATGTCGCTGGAAAAGGCCGGCCTGGCTGAACTGGGCCAAGCCAAGCGCATCGAAGTGGGCAAGGAAAACACGACCATCATCGACGGCGCTGGCGACAGCAAGTCGATCGAAGCTCGCGTCAAGCAAGTCCGCGTCCAGATCGAAGAAGCCACGTCCGACTACGACCGTGAAAAGCTGCAAGAACGCGTGGCCAAGCTGGCCGGCGGCGTTGCCGTGATTCGCGTTGGCGCTGCCACCGAAGTCGAAATGAAGGAAAAGAAGGCCCGCGTCGAAGACGCCCTGCACGCTACCCGCGCCGCAGTGGAAGAAGGCGTTGTGGCTGGAGGCGGCGTTGCACTGCTGCGCGCCAAGCAAGCCATCGCTGACCTGAAGGGCGACACGCCTGACCAGAACGCCGGCATCAAGCTGATCCTGCGCGCTGTGGAAGAGCCCCTGCGCACCATCGTCACGAACGCCGGCGAAGAAGCCAGCGTCGTGGTCAGCAACGTGCTGCAAGGCAAGGGCAACTACGGCTACAACGCCGCGACCGGCGAGTACACCGACCTGGTCGAGCAAGGCGTGCTGGATCCCACCAAGGTGACCCGCACCGCCCTGCAAAACGCTGCCTCCGTCGCCAGCCTGCTGCTGACGGCTGAAGCCGCCGTTGTGGAACTGGCCGAAGACAAGCCCGCTGCTCCGGCCATGCCCGGCGGCATGGGCGGCATGGGCGGCATGGACTTCTAAGTCCCGCTTCCCTTGCAAGGCCTCCCCGGCTTCGGCCGGGGGAACGCAGTATCCCGAGAAACCCCCGGACCTTCGCCCCGGGGGTTTTTCTTTGCCTGGTGTTTCTGGCGCGGGCCATCGCCCTTGGACGGGCACACGTTTGCGAACAATCTGGCGGTTTCGCCGTTACGCATGCGTCCCTACAATAAAGGCTTCCCAGACCGAGGCCCGCCCCCATGCGCCTACCCAAGACCCTGCTGCGTATCCTGCGACCTTCCGAGATCGGCGGGCTGCTGATGGACTCCGCCAAGCAGTGGTCCAGCCATCGCGCCTCCAGCAAGGGAGCGGCGCTGGCCCTCTACATGGTGTTTTCGCTCGCCCCCATGCTGCTGCTGGTGATCGCCGTGGCGGGGGCATTCTTCGGCGAAGAGGCGGTGCGCTCCGAGCTGTTCACGCAGCTGCGCGACCTGATCGGGGAACGCGGCGCCGAGGTGATCCAGACCGTGCTGGCCAGCGCCCACGAATCGGGCGGCGGCTGGATCGCGGCCCTGATCTCGATTTTTGTGCTGATCTTCAGCGCCACGACGGCGTTCGCCGAACTGAAGGCCAGCCTGGATGAGCTGTGGGAGGTGTCGGCCAACCAGAAGGGCGGCCTGCACGGCATGGTGCGCAGCCGCGTGCTGTCGTTTGGCCTGGTGCTGGTGCTGGCGCTGTTCCTGCTGGTATCGCTGACCGTGAACGCGGCGCTGGCGGCGGCCCGCGGGTATTACGGAGAGCTGTGGACCGCCTCGTCGTTCGCCCTGGTGGCGGAATGGGCGTCCAACCTGTTCTCTTTTTCGGTGGTGGCGGCGCTGTTCGCCGTCATCTTCAAGCTGCTGCCCAGCGCGAAGATCTCATGGCCCGACGTCATACCCGGCGCGATCGTGACGGCGGCGCTGTTCCTCGTGGGCAAGTGGGGAATCGGCGTCTACCTGAGCCGCGGCGCGGCCGTGTCCGCCTATGGCGCGGCCGGCTCGCTGATTGCGCTGCTGCTGTGGATCTACTATTCCGCGCAGATCTTCTTCTTTGGCGCCGTCTTCACGCGGCAGTTCGCGCTGCGCTTCGGCAAGGTGGAAAGAGCGCCGGCGCCCCCGGCAAACGATTCCGCGCCCACGCCCGGCGCCTGAACGGCCGGCGCAACGGCGCGCGGGCCTCTCGTCAAGGCTGGTCCGGCGGTTCCAGGCCCGCCATCAGGCGCAGGCACTTCAGGAACACCGGCCGCAGCTCCGGCGGAATGGGCGCCAGCACCTGGGCTTCCACGTCCGCGTCATGCGGCAGGATGCGCGCCAGCAGCGCCACCCCCTCGTCCGTGATCTCCAGCGCATAGGCGCGCGCGTCGCCCGCGGCGCGCGTGCGGCGCACGTACCCCTTCTTCGTCATGCGCGCGATCATCTCGGCAAAGGAATTGCGGTCCAGCGCGATCAGGTCGGCGATGCGGTTCTGCGTGGCGCCGGGGTTCTGGTAGACGGTGACCAGCAAGGCCTTCTGGCGCGGCGTCAGGTCTTCGTCCGCAAAGGCCTGGGCGAACAACGCCTCGGCCCGGAAATGGGCGCGCCGCAGCAGGTGGGAGGCCACCTGGGTCAGGTCGAATTCCTTCAGGGCCCGGGCGCTGGCCGGGCGGGCGGATCGGGAAGGGGCGGTCATCGGACGTCCAAGAAAGGGGCCTGGCGATTGTAGGCGCTGGCGTTCGCGAAAATGCGCATTGACTTGGGACGGCCGGCTGCCTATGATCCGCCAATATAGTACGTATACGTATTTATTTGCATCAACCACGGGGCCTGGCCATGACGATCCGCCAACTGCGCAACTACCTGGACGGCCGTTTCGAAGACGGCGCGTCCACCTTCGACAAACACAGTCCGGTGGACGGGCAACTGATCGCCCAGGTCCATGAGGCCAGCCGCGACCAGGTCGACCGGGCCGTCGCGGCGGCCCGCCGGGCGCTGCCCGCCTGGGCGGGGCTGTCGGTGGCGGCGCGTACGGATCACCTGCTGGCCCTGGCCGACGGCATCGTCCGGCGCTTTGACGACTTCCTGCAGGCCGAGATCGGCGACACGGGCAAGCCGGTGGGATGGGCCGGCAAGATCGACATCCCGCGCGGCGGGGCCAACTTCCGGGCCTTCGCCGAACTGGCGCGCACGCTGGACATGGAAAGCTACATGACCGACACGCCGGACGGCCGGCAGGCGCTGAACTACGCCTACCGCAAGCCGCTGGGGGTGGTGGGCGTGATTTCGCCGTGGAACCTGCCGCTGCTGCTGCTGACATGGAAAGTGGCGCCGGCGCTGGCCTTTGGCAACACGGTGATCATGAAGCCGTCCGAGGTCACGCCCTCCACCGCCACGCTGCTGGCCGAGGTGGCCCATGAGACGGGCCTGCCGCCCGGCGTGCTGAACCTGACGCACGGATTCGGGCCGAACTCGGCGGGCGAATTCATGACCACGCATCCGGACATCGACGGCATCACCTTCACCGGCGAATCCGCCACGGGCTCGGCCATCATGCGCGCGGTCGCCCCGGGCGTGAAGCCGGTGTCGTTCGAACTGGGCGGCAAGAACGCCGCGCTGGTGTTCGCCGACGCCGACTTCGACGCGGCGGTGGACGGTGTCACGCGGTCGGTCTTCGCCAACTGCGGCCAGGTCTGCCTGTGCACCGAACGCGTGTACGTCGAGCGCCCGATCTACGAACGCTTCGTCGCCGCGCTGGCGGCGCGGGCGCGGGACATGCGCATCGGCTGGCCGACGGACCCCGACACCGAGATGGGCCCCCTGGTGTCGCGCGAGCATCGCGAGAAGGTCTTGTCCTACTTTGCGCTGGCGCGCGAGGAAGGCGCAACCGTCGTCGCAGGCGGCGGCGTGCCGGTATTCGGCGATGCGCGAGACGACGGCGCCTACGTGCAGCCCACGATCTGGACCGGCCTGCCCGAACACGCCCGCTGCATCAAGGAAGAAGTCTTCGGCCCGGTGTGCCATGTGGCGCCTTTCGACACCGAGGAAGAAGCGATCCGCCTGGCCAACGACACCCGCTATGGCCTGGCGGCCGCCGTCTGGACCCAGAACCTCACGCGCGGGCACCGCGTGGCGCAGGCCATGCAAGTCGGGCTGGCCTGGGTGAACTGCTGGTTCCTGCGCGACCTGCGCACGCCGTTCGGCGGCAGCGGCCTGTCCGGCATCGGCCGCGAAGGCGGGCGCCACTCCCTGCACTTCTACACCGAGCCCACCAACGTCTGCATCAAGCTCTGACCCCATCCACGCAAAGGAAAGCACGATGAACCAGCCCACCGTCAGCGCCACCGTCGTCGCCGGCAAGGCCACGCCCCGCGGCAAGTATCCCCACATCAAGCGCGCCGGCGACTTCCTGTTCGTCTCGGGCACCAGCTCGCGCCTGCCCGACAACCGCATCGCGGGCGCCGAGGTCGACGCGATGGGCACCGCCACGCTCGACATCCGCATCCAGACGCGCGCCGTCATCGAGAACATCCGCGACATCCTGGCGACCGCCGGCGCCACGCTCGCCGACGTGGTGGAAATCAGTACGTTCCTGGTCAACATGAACGACTTCGGTGGATACAATCAGGTCTATGGCGAGTACTTCGACGCCGACGGTCCGGCACGCACCACGGTCGCGGTGCATCAGTTGCCGCACCCGCAGTTGCTGATTGAGATCAAGGCCGTCGCCTACAAGCCGCCCGCCCGCTAGCCTTCCAAGCGAACCGGACGGCGCATCATGGGCGACGGCATTTCGGGTTCACTTAGGGAACAGGACGATCGCCCGGCGCCAGCCGCCAGGGCGGCTGCACGGATGTCGAACTTCCGCATTACGCCCAACGCGCTCAGCCACAAGCTGAAGCTGCACCAACTGCAGATCTTCGAGCGCGTGCTGGCGCGCCGTTCGCTGTCCCGCGCCGCCAGCGAACTGCACCTGACCCAGCCCACCGTCACCAAGGCCATCCACGACCTGGAGGCCTTCTTCGGCGCGACGCTGTTCGAACGGTCCAACCGCGGCGTCACCCCCACGGAACTGGCCATGGTGCTGGGCCGGCGCGTACACGCCATGATGGCCGAGATCCGCTACATGGCCGACGACATCGACGCGGTGCTGGGCGGCGCCAGCGGCCACGTGGTGGTGGGCACGCTGATCGCCGCGTCCGCCAAGCTGCTGCCCGAAGCCATTGCGCGCCTCATGACCGAGCATCCCGGCATCCAGGTAACGGTGCGCGAAGGCCCCTCCGCCCAGCTGCTGCCCGCGCTTGCCACGGGCGACGTCGACATCGTCGTCGGCCGCCTGCCCGGCGCCGACATGGCATCCATCTCCGGCGTCGCGGTGGACCACCACAAGCTGTACCACGAGGAACTGTGCCTGGTCGTCGGCGCGCGCCACCCGCTGGCCGACGCCGGGCAGATCGCGCTGGCGGACCTGATGGACCACATCTGGATCCTGCCCGCCCCCACCTCGCCGCTGCGCGCCTCGATCGAACGCACCTTCTTCGACGCCGGCCTGCGCCTGCCCGCCCGCCACATCGAGTCGCTGTCGCTGCTGACCAATATCGGCGTGCTGATGCACAGCGACGCGCTCGCGCTCATCCCCTACGACGCGGCGGCGCAATTCCTGTCCATGGGCATCCTGGCCCGCCTGCCCACCAACGTCTTCGGCGCCTTCGGCGACGTCGGCTACTCGATCCGCGCCGACCGCCCGCTGACGCCTGCGTGCCAGCGCCTGGTGGACTACCTGAAGCAGATCACGGCGCAGCGCGAGACCGCGCCAGTAATGCCGTAGCCGTTCCCCGCGCGGCCCCAATCGCCACACGCCAGCGCCATCACCCCGACGCCGTTGAGCACCGTGCATGCTGCCCCGGTGTCTGACACCCATGGAAGTGCACTTCAGACTGTAATGGCGTTTCCGGGGTGTCAGACACCTGCGCCGATGCCCCGGTGTCTGACACCCGTGGAAGTGCACTTCAGGCTGTAATGGCGTTTCCAGGGTGTCAGACACCTGCGCCGATGCCCCGGTGTCTGACACCGATGGAAGCGCACCTCAGGCTGCAATGACGTTTCCGGGGTGTCAGACACCTGCGCCGATGCCCCGGTGTCTGACACCCGTGGAAGTGCACTTCAGACTGTAATGGCGTTTCCGGGGTGTCAGACACCTGCGCCGATGCCCCGGTGTCTGACACCCGTGGAAGTGCACTTCAGACTGTAATGGCGTTTCCGGGGTGTCAGACACCTGCGCAGCAAGAACGCCAAGCACACCGCTTGCCCCCGCTGACGTGAAACTGCATACGGCCAAGCACGGCATGGCGGCGCCCCTCGGGCCACCGCCAGGCCGTGCGTCTCAAGAACCACCGCAGCAGCCCTCCGGGAAACCCCGCGATAGATAACCCGCATATCCAACCCCACAATTTCTATTGTGCAGCCTCCCCGCCCCCCGCCTAGACTGCATCATCATCCGCTCCCCGCCCGCCCCGCGACACCCCCGGAGACCCCCATGCCCGCCTACGGCCCGCCGTTGAATTTCCAGCGCTGGATACAAGACCACGCCCACCTGCTCAAGCCCCCCGTCGGCAACCAGCAGATCTGGCAGGACAGCGACTTCATCGTCACCGTGGTGGGCGGCCCGAACCATCGCACCGACTACCACGACGACCCGCTGGAAGAGTTCTTCCACCAGATCCGCGGCAACGCCTGGCTGTCGCTCTGGGTGGACGGCAAGCCGGAACGCGTCGACCTCAAGGAAGGAGACATCTTCCTGCTGCCGCCCCATGTGCGGCATTCGCCGCAGCGCCCCGAAGCCGACAGCGCCTGTCTGGTCATCGAGCGCCAGCGCCCTCCCGGCCTGCTCGACGGCTTCGAATGGTATTGCCCGCAATGCAGCCACCTGGTGCACCGCGTGGAGGTCCAGCTCAAAAGCATCGTGACCGACCTGCCCCCGCTGTTCCAGGCCTTCTACGCCAGCACCGAAAAGCGCACCTGCCCCAGTTGCGGACAGCTCCATCCCGGCAAGGGACACGCTCCGTCCGCGCAAGCCACGCCCGCCTAGGCCCAGTTCAGACATGATCCAGAAAATCGATATGCACGCCCATTTCTTCCCGCCGATCACGCGGCGGGAAGCGGCCGCGCTTGATCCCGTCAACGCTCCCTGGCTGCGCCCGGACGGCGACGGTTCCACCGGGCAGATCATGGCGGGCGACCGCCCGTTTCGGCCCGTGGACGCGACCCTGTGGGACCCCGCGCTGCGCGTGCGGCAGATGGACCGCCACGGCGTGGACGTGCAGATCCTGTGCGCCACCCCGATCATGTTCGGCTACACCTATCCCGCCCGCGCCGCGGCGGACTGGGCCGCCCGCATGAACGACCTGGCGCTGGAACACTGCGCCTACGCGCCCTCGCGCCTGAAGGCGCTGGCGCAGGTGCCGCTGCAGGACCTGGATCTGGCCTGCAAGGAAGCGTCCCGGGCTCGCGCCGCCGGCCACCTGGGCGTGCAGATCGGCAACCACGTGGGCCCGCGCGACCTGGACGACGACACCGTGGTGCAGTTCCTCACCCACTGCGCCCATGACGGCATCCCCGTGCTGGTGCATCCGTGGGACATGATGACCGACGGCCGCATGAAGAAATGGATGCTGCCGTGGCTGGTCGCCATGCCCGCCGAAACGCAGCTGGGCATCCTGTCGCTGATCCTGTCGGGCGCCTTCGAACGCATTCCGCGCAGCCTCAAGCTGTGCTTCGCGCATGGCGGCGGCAGCTTCGCGTTCCTCTTGGGCCGCGTGGACAACGCCTGGCGCCATCGCGACATCGTGCGGGAAGACTGCCCGCAGCTGCCCTCTTCCTACACCGACCGCTTCTACACCGACAGCGCCGTGTTCGACCCGCGCTCCCTGCGCCTGCTGATCGACGTGATGGGCGAAGACCGCGTGCTGCTGGGCTCCGACTATCCGTATCCGCTGGGCGAGCAGGAGGTCGGCAAGCTGGTCGCGCACGCCGGCCTGCTGCCCGAGGTGCAGCACAAGATCCTGTTCCGCAACACGACGACGTTCTTTGGCTTGAATTCGTAGCACCCGACGCGCTCGACCACACCACGACCGTGACACACGGCAACTCAAGGGAAAACACCATGAAACGCACCACCACGCTAACCGCCGCCGCGGTCATGGGCCTGGCGCTATCGACCGCCGCCATGGCCGACGTGAAGATCGGCCTGCTTACCACCTTGACCGGCCCGGGCTCGGTGCTGGGCCAGGATCAGCTCGACGGCTTCATGCTGGCCGTGGAACAGGGCGGCGGCAAGCTCGGCGGCGTGCCTGTGCAGGTCATCAAGGAAGACGACCAGTTCAAGCCCGAAGTGGGCGTGCAGGCCGCGCGCAAGCTGGTGCAAAGCGACAAGGTGCCGATCATCACGGGCGTGGTGTACTCCAACGTCATGCTCGCCGTGGTCCGCCCCGTGACCAGCGCCGGCGTGTTCCTGGTGGGATCCAACGCCGGCCCCACCAATCTGGCGGGCAAGGACTGTTCGCCCTACTTCTTCTCCACGTCGTGGAACAACACCCAGCGCCACGAAGGCAGCGGCGAGATGGCCAACCAGATGGGGTTCAAGAAGGTCTACCTGCTGGCGCCCAATTACCAGGCCGGCAAGGACGCCATGGCCGGGTTCAAGCGCTTCTACAAGGGCGACGTGATGAACGAGGTGTTCACCCAGGTGAACCAGCCCGACTACTCGGTGGAGCTGGCCGCGCTGGCCGACGCCAAGCCGGATGCCGCCTATGTGTTCTTTCCCGGCGGCATGGGCGTGAACTTCATCAAGCAGTACCGCCAGGCCGGCCTGTTCGGCAAGATCCCGCTGCTGTCGGTGGACACCATCGACGGCGCCACCCTGCCCGCCCTGCAGAAGGACGCGCTGGGCGCCGTCACCAACGTTCCATACTCGCCCGACCTGGACAATGCCGCCAACAAGGCGTTTGCCGCGGCGTACCGCCAGAAGTACGGGCGCGAGCCGTCCAGCTATGCCGCGCAGTCGTGGGACGCCGCCCAGCTGATCGGGTCCGCGCTGAAGAAGACGGGCGGCAAGGTCGACGACAAGGACGCCTTGCGCAAAGCCCTGGAATCCGCCGACTTCCAGTCCGTGCGCGGCGAATTCCGCTATCAGCCCAACCACTTCCCCGTTGCCGGCTTCTTCCGGGCGGACGTGGCGGACGGCGCCGACGGCAAGGTGGGCTTCGTGAACAAGGGGCCCATCTTCCCGGACCTGTCCAAGGTATCGGACCAGTACGCCGCCCAGTGCGCCATGAAGTAACGCGGGCGGCCTGACGGCCGCCTGCAAGAGGTGAACTTTATGTCCACGACGCTGCTGCTGGTGCAGGCCCTGAACGGCCTGCAACTCGGAATCCTGCTGTTCCTGCTGGCCGCCGGCCTGACGCTGGTGTTCGGCATCATGAACTTCATCAATCTGGCGCACGGATCGCTCTACATGATGGGCGCCTTCATCGCCGCCACCGTGTTCCGGCATACCGGCTCGTTCCTGCTGGCCGCGGCCGCGGTCATCGCCGGCATGGCGGCGCTGGGGCTGCTGCTGGACCGCATCGCGCTGGCCCGGCTGTATCCGCGCGAACACCTGGACCAGGTGCTGGCCACGTTCGGCTTCATCCTGTTCTTCAACGAGCTCACGCGCATCATCTGGGGCCCCGCGCCGATCAGCATGGGGCTGCCGTCCTGGCTTTCCGGCACCATCGACATCCTGGGCGTGACCTACCCGCTGTACCGCTTTCTCATCATCGTGGTGGGCCTGCTGGTGGCGGCGGGCTGCTATGTGCTGATCCACCGCACCCGGCTGGGCATGCTGATACGCGCGGGCTCCACCGACCGCATGATGGTCGGCGCGCTGGGCGTGAACATCGCCCGGCTGAACACGCTGCTGTTCGTGCTGGGCGCGGTGCTGGCCGGCCTGGCCGGCTTGATGGCCGGCCCCATCCTGTCGGCCCAGACCGGCATGGGCGAACCCATCCTGATCCTAACTTTGGTGGTCATCGTGATCGGCGGCATCGGGTCGGTGCGCGGCGCGTTCCTGGCCGCGCTGATGGTGGGGCTGATCGACACGCTGGGCCGCGCCCTGCTGCCCACGCTGCTGCGCGCCGCCCTGCCGCCCGCCGCGGCCAACGCGGCGGGCCCGGCGATCGCGTCGATGCTGATCTACATCGTCATGGCGCTGGTCCTGGCGTTGCGGCCGCAGGGCCTGTTTCCCGTCAGGCACGGATAAGGACGCGGACCTCATGCATAAGCTATCTCCCCGCGCGCTGGTCGCCGCCGCCCTGCTGCTGCTCCTGGCGCTGCTTCCCGTGTACGCCCACTGGCAGGGCGAACCGTTCCTGCTGGCGCTCTTCGGGCGCGTGCTGGTGTATGGGATCGCCGCGCTGGCGCTGAACCTGCTGCTGGGCTACGGCGGCATGGTGAGCTTTGGCCATGCCCTGTACCTGGGCCTGGGCGCCTACTCGGTCGGCGTGCTGTCGCACTACGGCATCGAGAACGGCTGGCTGCACCTGGCCGGCGCCATCGGCGCCTGCGCGGTGGTCGGCCTGGTCAGCGGCTACGTGGTCATGCGCACCTCGGGCATCGCATTCATCATGATCACGCTGGCGTTCGCGCAAATGTTCTATTTCCTGGCCACGGGCCTGGACGGCTTTGGCGGCGACGACGGCATGTCGCTGTTCGCCGGCAGCGATTTCGGGGCGTTCAGGCTGGATACGCCGCTGGCCCTCTACTACACGGCGTTCGGTGTCCTGCTGCTGGTGCTGTGGCTGATGCACCGGCTGGTCCACGCCCCCTTCGGCATGGCGCTGCGCGGCTGCCAGGCCAACGAGCGGCGCATGCGGGCGCTGGGGTTTGCGACCTTGCGCTACCGTCTGGCGGCCTATGTGATCTCGGCGGTCATCTGCGGCGTGGCCGGCGTGCTGCTGGCCAACCTGACGATGTACGTGTCGCCCTCGTACCTGGCCTGGACCACCTCCGGCGAGCTGATCGTGATGGTGGCGCTGGGCGGCATCGGCACGCTGTTCGGACCGGTGGTGGGCGCCCTGGCGTTCCTGCTGCTGGAAGAGGGGCTCAAGCTGCTGACGGAGCACTGGATGCTGATCATGGGCCTCCTGATCGTCGGCGTGGTGCTGGCGTCGCGGCGCGGCGTATACGGCAGCCTGTCGCCCGAGCCCTGGCGCATGGGCGGCCGCCGCGCGCACCGCCCCTCGGGAGAGCCGCAATGAGCGCGCTACGCATCGAGAACCTGGAAAAGCGCTACGGCGGCCTGACGGTCACCGACAAGCTGTCGCTGGATGTGCGGGACGGCGAGCTGCATGCCGTCATCGGGCCCAACGGCGCCGGCAAGACGACGCTGATCGGCCAGCTCAGCGGAGAGCTGAGGCCCGACGCCGGACGCGTGCTGCTCGACGGGCGCGACATCACCCGCATGCCGGTCGAAAAGCGCGTGCGCCACGGCCTGGCGCGGTCCTACCAGATCACCTCCGTCTTCAAGCCCTTCACGGCCCTTGAGAACGTGGCGATGGCGGTGCAGGCGCGGCGCGGCCACAGCTTCCGCTTCTGGCGGCCGGTGCTGTCGACGCCCGCGCTGACGGACCCGGCCCATGAGGCGCTGGCGCTGGCCGGCCTGTCGGCCCGCGCGCGCACGCCCGCCGGCGAACTCGCGCACGGCGAGCTGCGGCAATTGGAGCTGGCCATGGTGCTGGCCTGCCGGCCATCGCTGCTGCTGCTGGACGAGCCCATGGCGGGCATGAGCCAGCACGAATCCGAGGCCATGACCCGGCTGCTGCTGCAGCTGCGCGGCCGCTACACCATCCTGCTGGTGGAACACGACATGCAAGCCGTCTTCGCCTTGTCCGACCGCATCACCGTGCTGGTCTATGGCCGCGCCCTGGCCTGCGGCACCGCGGATCAGATCCGCAACGATCCGCAGGTGCGCGAATGCTACCTGGGCAGCGAGCGCGGCCGCGCCAGGGAGGCCCGCGCATGAGCGCCCTGCTTTCCTTGCGCGGCGTCACCGCGCACTATGGCGCCAGCCAGGCCCTGTTCGGCATCGACCTGGACATCCGGCCGGGCGAATTCGTCACCCTGCTGGGACGCAACGGCATGGGCAAGTCCACCACCGTGAAGGCGGTGATGGGACTGAACCCCGCGACCCAGGGCGCCATCACGTTCGACGGCCGCGACATCGGCAGGCTGCCCTCCTACAAGGTGGCGCAATGCGGCATCGGCCTGGTTCCCGAAGGCCGCCATGTTTTCCCCAACCTGTCGGTGCGGGAGAACCTCGTGGCCACCGCCCACAACCGGCAAGGCGCGGCCCATCCCTGGACACTGGAACGGGTGTATGCGCTGTTTCCCCGCCTGTCGGAACGCGCCCGGCACCTGGGCAGCCACCTGTCGGGCGGCGAGCAGCAGATGCTGGCTATCGGCCGGGCGCTTCTGACCAATCCGCGCCTGCTGATCCTGGACGAGGCCACCGAAGGGCTCGCGCCCGTGGTGCGCGAAGAAATCTGGGCGGCGCTGGAGACCCTGAAGCAGACCGGGCTGGCCGTGCTGTGCATCGACAAGAACCTGGAACCGCTGCTGGCCACCGCCGACCACCACGCCATCGTGGAGAAGGGACGCGTGGCGTGGACGGGATCGTCGCAGGCGTTCCTGGACGACGAATCCCGGCTCTTGCAGTACCTGGGCGTCTAGGACCTGCCCGCCGCGGACGGAGCCTGGCGCAGGTCCCGGGCCATCCTGGCGGGCGGCTCCACGCCCAGCCGGTCGCTCCACCCCTGCATCTCCGCCCACAAGGCCGGCGGCACCGGCAGGCCCAGCCGCCGGCGCTCGGCCTGCGCGGCGGCCTCCGGGTCGCCCGGCAGGCGCGGCGCCCCGGGCGCCTGCGACAACTCCATCGCCATGCCGGCCACCACCGCGGCCAGCGCCGCGCCGCCGGCAAAACGGGCGGGATCGATGACGATGAAAAACGCGCCGAGCTCGCGCGGACGGGCCAGCGCCTCGTACATGGGCGAGATGTGCGGACCGAAGGGGTTCCCGTTCAGCGGCCCGCAAAGCAGCTCGACCATCATCGCCAGGCCGTAGCCCTTGTAGCCGTATTCCTCGCCGCCCAAGGGGCGCAGGGCGCGCACCTGGTCCGCGTCGGCGCAGTCCCTGCCCTGGACGTCCAGCGCCACGCCGGACGGCAGCGGGGCGCCGTCGCGCCGGGCGTTCATGACGCGGTTCCATGGAATGGCCGTGGTGGCCATGTCCAGGCAGAGCGGGTCGGCGTCCGCCCGGGGAAAGGCCAGCGAGATGGGGTTGGTGCCGAAGAACGGCTCCTGCCCGCCGAAGGGCGCGGCAATCGAGTCCGAATGGGTGAAGGCAATGCCGATGAATCCCTGCCGCGCCGCCGCCCGGCTGTACAGGCCGATCGCCCCGCAGTGCGAGGAGTTGCCGACCCCCACGGCGGACACGCCCGCGCTTCTGGCCAGATCGATCGCCAGCGCGTTGGCGCGATGCGCCACGACGATGCCCTGCCCCTGGCCGCCGTGCAGCTGGGCGGTGCCCGGGCCGGTGCGCTCGATATCGATGACGGGCCTGGCCAGGATGGACCCGTGGGCGACGCGGTTCAAGTAGTGCGGCAGCCGGGCGATGCCGTGCGAATCGATGCCCCACAAGCTGGTCTGCGCCAGGCTGGCCGCCAGGCAATGCGCGTCTTCCTCGGAGAAGTCCTGGGCGCGCAGGCAGTCCACGCCCCAGCGCTCCCATTCGGCGGCATCCACTCGTCTTTCGGCAGTCATGTCCTGCTCCTAGGTGGCCGCCTCCACGGCGCGAATCACGCCGTGCTGGCGCAGCGTTTCCAGATGCGTGGCCAGGCTTGCAACGAACTCGGGCGATTCGCCCAGCCCGCCAAACACCGGCTTGAACCCCGACAGCACCATCGCCCGCCGATGCGCCGCCTGCGACGGCGCGGCGGCGCGGGCCGCGACTTCGGCCCGCGACAACAGCCTGGCCAGGCGCGCGGCCAGCGGATCCTCGATGGCGTGGCGGCCGCCCAGCTCGTCCTCGCCGCGCAAATAGTGCAGCCAGGCCGCCACCGCCAGGCACAGGCGATGGATGTCGTCGCCCGAGCGCAGGCGTTCGCGGATGGTGTCCAGGATGCGCTGCGGCATCTTCTGCGAGCCGTCCATGGCGACCTGCCGCAGCGGATGCGGCAGCGCCGGATTGGAGACCCGCGCAAGGAATCGCTGGCGGTATTCCTCCAGCCCCACGTCCGGGATGCCCCGCAGCGTGGGCGCGATCTCCAGCCGCATCATGGCCTCGACAAAGCCGCGCAGCGCCGGTGTGTTCACGGCCTCGCGCATGGTTTTTGCGCCCAGCACCGCGCCCAGATAGGCCAGCGTGGAGTGCGGTCCGTTCACCATGCGCAGCTTCAGGCGCTCGTAGGGCGCGGCGTTGCGCACGAAGGTTGCCCCGCCCTGGAGGTCCCAGGCGGGACGGCCCGCCGCGAACTTGTCCTCGATCACCCAGTTCAGATAGGGTTCGCCCAGCACCGGCCAGGCGTCCTCCACGCCCAGCCGCCCGGCGATCCGCTCGCGGTCCTGGTCGAGGGTGCGCGGCACGATGCGGTCCACCATGGAATTCGGAAAGGTGCAGTGCCTGTCGATCCAGTCGGTCAATCCCACGTCCACGCGCAAGGCAAAGGCCAGCACCAGGCTGCGCAGCGTGTCTCCATTGGCGCGCAGGTTGTCGCAGGACAGCAGCGTGACCGGCGGCAGGCCGCGTTCGCGGCGCAATGCCAGGCCATGGACCAGCATGCCGATGGCGCTGCGGGGCCGATGCGGGTTTTCCAGGTCATGCAGGATGTCCGGGTCGTCCCAGCGCAGGTGGCCGGTGGCGGGCTCGTGGCTGTAGCCCTTTTCCGTGACCGTCATGCTGACGATGCGCGTATGCGGATATGCGATGCGTTCCAGAACGGCGTTTGGATCTTCCTCGGCCACCATCACCCGCAGCACCGAGCCCACGACGCGCAGCTGCTCGCGCTCATGGCCGTCGGGCCCGGCGTCGCGCACGGCCAGCGTGTACAGGCCGTCCTGCGGCGTCAGGGCGTCGCGCACGTCGGGGCGGCGCAGGGACACGCCCAGGATTCCCCAGCTCAGGTCTCCGCTGGCCTGCATGGCCATATCCGTCACCAGCGCCTGATGGGCGCGGTGAAAGGCCCCCAGCCCCAAATGCACGATGCCGGGAGTAAGCCGGCTCCGGTCGTAGCTGGGTTTCTCCACGTCTGCGGGCAGACGCGGCAACGACTCCGTATTCAAACGTTCACGCATGGATGAGCAGTGCAAAAAGGGGCGTAACGCGAGGGTATAGCATGCCCGGCCTTGTCTCGCTACATCACCGCGCCCAGTTGCCACGGGACAAACTCGTTCTGGCCGTAGCCGTGCGTTTCGCTGCGGGTGCGCCGGCCGGACGCCGTCTGCAGCATCAGCTGGAAAATGCGCTCGCCCATCTGCGCCACGCTTTGCGCGCCGTCAACCACCTCGCCGCAATTGATGTCGATGTCGTCGGACTGGCGCAGCCAGAGCGCGGTGTTGGTCGACAGCTTCAAGGACGGCGCGGGCGCGCAGCCATAGGCGGACCCGCGGCCGGTGGTGAAACAGATCAGGTTGGCGCCGCCCGCCACCTGGCCGGTGGCGGACACGGGGTCATAGCCCGGGGTATCCATGAACACCAGCCCGCGCGTGCGCACCGGCTCGGCGTATTCATAGACGTCGGTAAGGTTGGTGGTGCCGCTCTTGGCGATGGCGCCCAGCGACTTCTCCAGGATGGTCGTCAAGCCTCCCGCCTTGTTGCCGGCCGAAGGATTGTTGTCCATCTCGGCGTCGTTGCGGGCGCAGTAGTCCTCCCACCAGCGCACCCGCGCCAGCAGCTTGTCGGCGACGGCGGGCGTTTCGGCGCGGCGCGTCAGCAGATGCTCGCCGCCATAGATCTCGGGCGTCTCGGAAAGGATGGCGGTGCCGCCATGGCGAACCAACAGGTCCACCGCCGCGCCCAGCGCCGGGTTGGCGCTGATGCCCGAATAGCCGTCCGACCCGCCGCACTGCAGGCCCACGGTCAGGTGGCTGGCCGGCACGGCCTGGCGGCGCGCCTGGTTGGCCTGGTCCAGCATGCGCTCCACCAGCTCGATGCCGCGCGCCACCGTCTTGCGGGTGCCGCCGGTGTCCTGGATATTGAAGGTATGCAGCATGCCGCTTTCGCGCAGGCTCTCCTGCTCCATCAGCCCGCCGATCTGGTTGGTCTCGCAGCCCAGGCCCACGACCATCAGGCCGCCGAAGTTGGCATGCCGGGCATAGCCCCCCAGGGTGCGCCGCAGCACGCGCAGCGGTTCGCCTTCGCTGCCGGTGGCGCAGCCCGCGCCGTGCGTCAGCGCCACCACGCCGTCCACGTTCGGACAGGACGCCAGCGCCTCGGGACGTATGTCTCGCCGGAAATGGTCGGCGATGGCGCGAGCCACCGTGGCCGAGCAGTTCACGCTGGTGAGGATGCCGATGTAGTTGCGCGTGGCGATGCGGCCATCGGCGCGCACGATGCCGTCGAACATGGCGGGCTCGGCCACGTAGTCGGTGGCATGCGCGCCCTGCCCGACCGCGTAGTCGCGCTGAAAGTCCGAGAACTCCAGGTTCTGGGTATGGACGTGCTGGCCGGGCGCGATGTCCTGCCGCGCCACGCCGATGATCTGGTTGTAGCGGCGCACCGGCTCGCCCGCCGCGATGGCGCGCACGGCCACCTTGTGGCCGGGCGGCACCAGACCCAGGATCGTCACCCCATCGCTCTCCAGCCGCGTGCCGCTGACAAGCTGCCGTCTTGCGATCACCACGTTGTCCGCCGGGTGGATGCGTATGACTGCCGTATCGGTCTGGGACATGAGAACTCCGGAAAGAGTAGGGGCGCGGGCGATCAGCCGTCGATCAGGGCGGGGTCCCAGGCATGCACGCGCTGGCGCTGTTCGCCCAGGCCGGCGATGCCCAGCTTGATCTCGTCGCCCGCCTTCAGGTAGATGGGCGCGGGCTTTTGCCCCATGCCCACGCCGGGCGGCGTGCCCGTGCTGATCAGGTCGCCCGGATACAGCGTCATGAAGCGGCTCACGTAGGCCACGAGCTGCGCCACGCCGAACACCATGGTGCGCGTGCTGCCGTTCTGGTAGCGCTTGCCGTTGACCTCCAGCCACATCTCCAGGTCTTGCGGATGGGGGACCTCGTCGGCGGTGGCCAGCCACGGGCCGATGGGGCCGAAGGTGTCGCAGCCCTTGCCCTTGTCCCAGGTGCCGCCGCGTTCGATCTGGTATTCGCGTTCGGACACGTCGTTCACCACGCAATAGCCGGCCACGTGCTTCATCGCGTCGGCCTCGCTGACGTAGCGCGCCTTCTCGCCGATCACCACGCCCAGTTCCACCTCCCAGTCGGTCTTCACCGAATCCTGGGGCAGCACCACCGGATCGTTGCAGCCGACCACGGCCGAGGTCGGCTTCATGAAGATGACGGGTTCGGCCGGCACCGGCAGGCCCGATTCGGCGGCGTGGTCGGCATAGTTCAGGCCGATGCAGATGAACTTGCCCATGCCGCTCCAGGGCGGCGCGGTCCGGCCCGGCTGCGCCACCAGCGGCAACGTGGACGGGTCCAGCGCGCGCAGCTCCGCCAGACTGGCGGCGCCCAGCGTCTGCGCGGTGATGTCGGCCACGACGGACGACAGGTCGCGTACCTGGCCCTGGGCATCGATCAGGCCGGGCTTCTCAAAGCCCTTGGGGCCATAGCGCATCAGTTTCATAGCGGGTTCCTTGTTGCTTGGGGAAATGACGAATTCAGTTGGACCAGCCGCCGTCGATCACCTGCGCGGTGCCGGTGGTGAAGGCGGACTCGTCGCCGGCAAGATACACCGCCAGCGCGGCGATCTCTTCCGTGCGGCCGATGCGCCCCATGGGCTGGCGCGCGGTGAAGGCCGCCTCCACCGCGGCGACGGACTGGCCGCTGGCCTGCGCCTGCGCCTCGATGCGCTGGCGCAGCGAGGGGGACTCCACCGTGCCGGGGCAGATCGCATTGCAGCGTATGCCCTGGGCGACGTAGTCCGCGGCCACCGCCTTGGTCAGGCCGATGACGGCCGCCTTGGTGGCCCCGTAGGCGCAGCGGTTCGGCGCGCCCTTGATGCTGCCGGCCACCGAGGCCATGTTGACGATGGCGCCCGAGCCGCGCGCCAGCATGCCCGGCAGGCAGGCCCGGATCAGCAGGTACATGGACCGCACGTTCAGGTTGAAGGAAAAATCCCAGGCGTCTTCGTCGCAATCCAGGATGGCGCCCGCATGCACGAAGCCCGCGCCGTTGAACAGCACGTCCACCGGGCCGGCGGCGTCCGCCAGCGCGCGCACCGCGCGGCCGTCGGTCACGTCCAGCACCTGGCTGCGGCAGCCCGACAGCGTCTGCAGCGCCGCGCCGTTCAGGTCCACGGCCAGCACGTCCGCGCCTTCGCGCGCGTAGGCCAGCGCCACCGCGCGGCCGATGCCTTGTCCCGCGGCGGTGACGATGGCGGCCTTTCCTTGCAGTCTTCCAGACATATGCGTGCTCCCGTTATTTTCCGGCCATGCCCATCGCGGTGGGCAGCCACAGCGTGATCTGGGGGATGTAGGTGATGGCGATCAGCGCCGCGAACAGCGGCACCAGCCACGGCAGGATCGCCATCGTGGTGCGCTCGACCGACAGCCTGGACACCCGCGCCAGGACGAACAGCACCATTCCCATTGGTGGATGCAGCAGGCCGATCATCAGGTTCAGGGTCATGATCAGGCCGAAGTGGATCGGATCGATGCCCAGCTTCAGCACGATGGGCAGGAGGATCGGCACCAGGATGGTGATAGCGGCGATGGTGTCGATGAAGCAGCCCACGATCAGGATCAGCACGTTGGCCATCAGCAGGAACACCCACTTGTTCTGCGTCACGCTCAGGATGGCGTCCGTCAAGGTCTGCGCCGCTTGCGTGGTGGTCAGCAGCCAGGCGAACACCGAAGCCGCCGTCACGATGAACAGCACGGACGCCGTGGTCTCGATGGTGTCGAAGGAAGCCTTGGCCAGGGTCTTGAACGTCATGGAGCGGTAGCGCACCAGGCCCAGGAACAGCGCCCAGATCACGGCGGCCACCGCGGCCTCGGTGGGCGTGAACCAGCCCAGCGTCATGCCCCCGATCAGGATCACCGGCGCCATCAAGGCCATGACGGCCGAGAAGTTGAACTTCCAGTCCAGCGCCAGCAGCGCCACGAAGGCGATGCCGGTGGCCACGTTGGGCGAGATCCCCGACAGCGTCATGAGCCAGATCGACATCGGGAAGGCCAGCACGATCAGCACTTCCAGGCCCGCCCCGGCCAGCCGCCTCCAGTCGAAGGCCACATCGCCGCCCCAGTTGTTGCGGCGGGCGTAGTAGGCCACGGTCAGCATCATCAGCACCGTGAGCACGGCGCCGGGCAGCAGCCCCGCCAGGAACAGCGATCCGATCGACACGTTGGCCATCATGCCGTAGATGACGAAGGGCAAGGACGGCGGGATGATCGGCCCCAGCGTGGCCGACGCGGCGGTGACGCCCACGGCGAATTCGGTCTCGTAGCCGTGGTCCTTCATGGCCTTGATCTCGATCGTACCCAGGCCGGCGGCATCGGCGATGGCGGTGCCGGACATGCCCGCGAACACCACCGAGCCGATGATGTTCACCTGCCCCAGGCCGCCGCGCATCCATCCCACCAGCGCCACGGCGAAGTTGTAGATGCGGCCGGTGATGCCGGCGATGTTCATCAGGTTGCCCGCCAGGATGAAGAACGGCACGGCCAGCAGCGGAAAGGACTCGACGCCCGCGATCATGCGCTGCGCGATCACCACGTCCGGCACGCTGCCGGATATCAATATGAACAGCAGGGACGCGCCCGCCATGGCGACCGCCACCGGCACGCCCATGATCATCAACAGCAGGAAGGTTCCAATCAGTGTGCCCATGTCTCGCTCCTGGAAAGGCACTGCGGATTCGTAGGGGCTTCTGGCGCGCGGATCAGTCCAGCGACTCGTAGGCCGCGGGATTCTCCAGGATCGAATAGCCCTGCCGCCAGTTCTGCAGGGACACCTGCAGCGAGCGCAGGAACATCATGGCAAACCCCGCCAGCGCCACCCAGTACACATAGGATTTGTTCCAGAACAGCGTGGTCATGGGCTCGTCGCCCACCAGCACGATGTAGCGGTAGGTCAGCCACACGGCATAGCCGAAGAACGCCGTGCGCAGGATGTCGATCGCCGTGGACAGCGCCCGCCCGGCCGGCTTGGGCAGGTAGCGGTACAGGAAGTCCACCTGGATGTGGCGGCAGGCGCGCACGCACATGGCCGACCCCAGGAACACCACGCCGATCAGGCAGTACACCGCCAGCTCTTCGGTCCAGGCGTACGAGTCGTTCATCACGTAGCGCGAAAAGAACTGCAGGAAGACCAGCAGCGCCATCGTCCAGAACATGGCCAGGCAGATCCAGTCTTCTGGCTGGTAG
The DNA here is from genome assembly GCF_042721735.1 of Achromobacter sp. NPDC058515. Taxonomy (NCBI): domain Bacteria; kingdom Pseudomonadati; phylum Pseudomonadota; class Betaproteobacteria; order Burkholderiales; family Alcaligenaceae; genus Achromobacter; species Achromobacter sp. NPDC058515. The sequence goes on along the minus strand of NZ_JBHXNI010000003.1, from coordinate 331,897 downwards.
CCGGCCAGGCTGACTTCGTGATGGTCGGCCTCTTCGAAGGTCTGGACTATCTCTTCGACGGAGGCCGCCTGGTGCGGGCCGGGCGCCTGCGCCGGCGTGTGGCTGACGGCCGCCATCGGGGCGGCCTTCGCGTTGGAATGCATGCAATTCCCCTCGTCCGGGATCGGGTGAAAGACGGCGGGCCGCGGCGGCGGCCCGCCCGCGGCCTACTTCACCGCCTGGATCTTTTCCCAGTCCGACTTTTCGTAGCCGTACTGCTTGAACGGCACTTTCTCCAGCACGGTGTTGCGGAAGTCTTCGATGTTGACTTCGGCCACCGTCAGCCCGCGCTTCTTGAACACCTCGACCATCTTCTTCTCGGAATCGGCCACTTCCGCCGACGCCTTTTCGGCCGCCTGCTGCGCCACCTCGGAGAAGATCTTCTTGTCCTCGTCAGACAGGCTCTTCCAGAGCTTGCCGGAGATCACGGTGTTCAGGTGATCGACGATGTGGCCGGTGAGGATGATGTTCTTCTGCACCTCGTAGAACTTCTTGGCCTCGATGGTGGTCAGCGGGTTTTCCTGCGCCTCCACCGTGCCGTTCTGCAGGGCCAGGTAGACCTCGGCGAACGCGATGGGCGCGGTGTTGGCGCCACAGGCGCGCGGCATGGCCAGGTAGGCGGCCACGTCCGGCACGCGGATCTTCATGCCCTTCATTTCGGAGCATTTGGTGAAGGCGCGGTTGGAGGTGGTCTGGCGCGTGCCGTAGTAGGTGGTCGCGACGATGTGATTGCCGCTCTTTTCGTCGTAGCCGCGCGTGAGCTCCTTGTAGATGTCGCTCTTGGTGTAGGCGATCAGATGCTCGGGGCTGCGGAAGATGTAGGGGTAATAGGTGACGCCGATGCGGGGAAAGCTCTTGGCGGCGAAGCTGGACCCGGAAATGATCATGTCCACCGTGCCTAGGGTCAGGCCCTGGTTGATATCGTTTTCCTTGCCCAGCTGAGAGGCGGGATAGACATCGATGTGATAGCGGCCGTTGGTGCGTTTGCCGATCTCCTGGGCCGCCCACACCGACGAGGTATGGAAGGGCTCGGAGGTCTCGTACACATGCGCCCATTTCAGCTTGGTTTGCGCCAGCGCGCTGCCGCTGACGGCCAGCGCGACGGCGGCAAACAGCACTTTGATAGCGTTGCCTCGGTTCATGTTGTCTCCTCTCTCTGAGGTGGCGGGTGCGGCGGCTGCGCTGCAGGCCGGCCCGCGTCATGTTTTACATAGGGATTTCACATACAGGCTGCACCTTCGTACTGCGACTGCGGTCCGCCGGCGGCATGAAGCGCCGCCGGCTGCTTGCTATTCCGTGCGCAACGCATCGGCCGCGCCCGGCCAACTGGCGGTCAAGCGGTCGTACGAGCAGGAGAGATGCCGATGCATGGCGTCGCGCGCGCCCTGTTCGTCGCCGGCCGCGATGGCGTCGATGACGCGCCGGTGTTCGGTGATGGCGACGGCCCAGCTTTCGGGATTCTCGAAGTAGTCGCCCAGCTTCACCGACAGGGGGTTGTGGCGTTCGTCGAACAGTTCGCCCACCACGCGCACCAGCACGGCGTTGTTGGCCATTTCCGCCACCCGCAGGTGGAACAGGCGGTCGCCGCGGATAGGCACGCTGCCGGCCCGCGCCTCGTCTTCCATGGCGCTCACCGCCTCCCGCAGGCCGTCCACCAGGGCGGGCACCGGATTGCGCGCCGCCTCGGCGGCCAGCTCGCTTTCGATGGTCCGGCGCGCGCGGATGGTCTCCAGCGGGCTTTCGGCGGTCAGGCTGGCGCGCGGGGCGCCGGCCAGGCTCTGCACATACACGCCCGAGCCCATGCGGACTTCCACCCAGCCTTCGACTTCCAGCGCGATCAGCGCCTCGCGCACCGACGGACGGGACACGCCCAGCTTCAGGGCCAGGTCGCGCTCGGGCGGCAGGCGCGCGCCGACCGGGAATTCGCCGGCCTCGATCAGCAAACGGAGCTGGTCGGCGATCTGGCGGTACAGGCGGCGCGGCTCGATGGTCTGGATCGGCATGGGAGTACAGCGGGATGAAAGGGTGAAAAGGTAAAGTGGCCTTACCAATTGACCAGAATCCTGCGCCTGCCGCCGTTGGGTCACAATTAGGGTTTGCCCATAGGGACACGCCGCGTCACGCGGGGCAACCCATATCTGTTAAAAAGCCGCCACACACGGCTTTCTTCCGACCCCCATGACCTACGACCCGCAACACTCGCCCTTCAAAAGCTCCGGCGGCGCGCGCCGCATCCTGAATGCGCTGCGCTACTCCTGGCAGGGCCTGAAGGCGGCCGTCAAGTACGAGGCGGCCTTCCGCCAGGAACTGGCGCTGGCCGTGCTGATGATCCCGGCGGCGTTCTTCCTGGGCCGGACCACGGTCGAGGTCTTTTTCCTGGTCGGCACGGTGGTCATGGTGCTGGCGGCGGAACTGCTGAATTCCGCCATCGAAGCGCTGGCCGATGCGCTGTCGGTCGAACGCCATCCCCTCCTGGGGCGGGCCAAGGACCTGGGCAGCGCGGCGGTGATGCTGCTGCTGATCTTCGCCGGAACGGTCTGGGTAGGCGTGGCCATCAGCCGTTTCGTCATGCATTGACACGGGTCGCATCCCATGGGGGATGCGACTCTATTTATACTGAGAGCCATGATGCCTAAATCGACGTCAGCACCCTCCGAGCGCGTCGTCATTGTCGGCGGCGGCGCAGGCGGCCTGGAACTGGCCGCCAAACTGGGCCGTATCCACGGCCGCCAACACGTCACCCTGGTGGACAGCCGCCCCTTCCATATCTGGAAGCCTTCGCTGCACGAAGCGGCGGCGGGAACGCTGGACATCCACCAGGAAGGCCTTTCCTACCTGATGCTGGCCCATATGGACGGCTTTTCGTTCGCGCAGGGCCGCCTGGAAAGCGTCGACCGCGCGCGCCGCAAGATCACGCTGGACGCCGTCAACGACGCCCAGGGCCAGGAAGTGCTGCCGCGCCGCGAACTCGACTACGACACGCTGGTGCTGGCCGTGGGCAGCACGTCCAACTTCTTCAACACCCCCGGCGCGGCCGAGCACGCCGTCACGCTGGACACCACCGAAAACGCCGAGCAGTTCCGCCTGACCATGCTGAAAGCCATGGTGCAGGTGGACCTGGACAAGGTGCGCGACCCGTCGGCCCGGCTGGATCTGGTGATCGTGGGCGGCGGCGCCACCGGCGTCGAGCTGGCGGTGGAGCTGACCGAAGCCAGCCATGTCGTCAGCGCCTACGGCCTGCCGAATTTCCGCGCCGAGCGCGACCTGGCCATCACCCTGGTCGAGGGCGCCCCGCGCATCCTGTCGGCGCTGCCCGAGAAAATCTCGATCGCGGCGACCAAGCGGCTGACCGAGCTGGGCATCCGCGTGGAGACCTCCTGCCGGGTGTCAGAAGTCACCGCCGGCACCGTGCGCACCGCCGACGGCCGCGAATTCCCCGCCCAGCTGTGCATGTGGGCGGCCGGCATCAAGGGCCCCGCCGTCCTGGCCGGCCTGGACCTGCCGTTGAACAAGCTGGGCCAGCTGGAAGTCAACGAACGGCTGGAAACCCCCGATCCGCACATCCTGGCGCTGGGCGACTGCTGCTCCGCGCCGTGGCGCGACGGCCGCAGCGTGCCGGCGCGAGCCCAGGCCGCGCACCAGCAGGCCGACTACCTGGCGAAGAAGCTCACCGCCCGGCTGCGCCACGCGGCCGAACCCGCCGGGCCCTACGTCTACCAGGACCACGGCTCGCTGGTGTCCCTGGGCCAGGACGCCGGGGTCGGCAGCCTGATGGGCAAGCTGGCCGGACGGGGACTGTTCGTAAGCGGTACACTGGCGCGCTTGATGTACATGAGCCTGCACCTGATGCACCACAGAGCGGTGCTGGGCGCCTCACGCACCGTCTCCCTTGCCCTGGCCCGCCTGCTCATGCGGCGCACGCGCCCGCGGGTCAAACTGCACTGAACTCCCCATGAATTTCCTGCAAAAACTCGAACACGCCTGGACCACCAGCAACTCGCTCCTGCAAGTCGGGCTGGATCCCGACCCGCAGCGCTTCCCGCGCGAATTGCAGGACAAGCCGGATGCGATCTTCCAATTCTGCCGCGACATCGTGGACGCCACCGCGCCCTACGCCTGCAGCTTCAAGCCGCAGATCGCCTACTTCGCCGCCCACCGCGCCGAAGACCAGCTCGAAGCGCTGTGCCAGCACATCCGCGACAAGCACCCGGACCTGCCCATCGTGCTGGACGCCAAGCGCGGCGACATCGGCTCGACGGCCGAGAACTACGCCCGCGAAGCCTACGAGCGCTACCAGGCGCACGCGCTCACCGTCAGCCCCTATATGGGCCTGGATTCGGTCGAGCCCTACCTGGCCTGGCGCGACCGCGGCGTGATCGTGCTGTGCCGCACGTCCAACCCGGGCGGTTCGGACCTGCAATTCCTGAAGATGGATAACGGCGAGCCGCTGTACCTGCACGTGGCGGGCCTGGTGGCCGACAAGTGGAACGCCAACGGCCAGTGCGGCCTGGTGGTGGGCGCCACGTTCCCGAATGAGCTGGCCGCCGTGCGCCAGCGCATCGGCGACGCGCTGCCCCTGCTGGTGCCGGGCATCGGCGCCCAGGGCGGCGACATCACCGCCACCGTGAACGCGGGCGCCAACGCCGCGCGCAGCGGCATGATGATCAACTCGTCGCGCGCCATCATCTACGCCAGCGGCGGCGACGACTGGCGCGAAGCCGCCGGCGCGGCCGCCAAGGGCCTGCGCGACGCGATCAACGCGGTGCGCTGACCGGCCAGTGTTTCGTGCCGGGGCGAGGCATGCCCCGGTGTCTGACACCTGGCAATACCCCTGTGCATCGAGCCGCCGGCTCAATGGTGTCAGACACCTCGCCCGCGCCCGCAATGGTGTCAGACACCTCGCCCGCCAATGGTGTCAGACACCTCGCTCGCGCCATCGGCCGGCGTTTAGCGCCGGTTGACCGGCGCCCCGACGAATTCCAAGAGATTGCGCAACGCGAATTCCACCGCGGCCTGGCGCACGTGCGCGCGGTCGCCCGGAAACACGTGCGTCACCGCGCGGCTGCTGATGCCGTCGCCCACCCGCTTGGCAAAGCCGAAGCACACCATGCCCACGGGCTTGCCCGGCGTGGCGCCGCCCGGCCCGGCGATGCCGGTCGTCGACACGGCCACATGCGCGGCCGGCACGCCCAGCAGCACGCCGTTGGCCATCTCCAGCGCCACGGGTTCGCTGACCGCGCCAAAGTGATGCAGGGCGTCCGGAGATACCTCCAGCTCCGCCACCTTGGCCTCGTTGCTGTAGGTGACAAAGCCCCGCTCGAACCAGTCGCTGGACCCCGCCACGGCGGTGACTGCGCCGGCCAACAGGCCGCCCGTGCAGGATTCCGCGGTGCCGAGCATCCAGCCATGGCGCCGCAGCGCGTCGCCCAGCTGTTCGGCCAGCCCGAACGTGGTGGCTTCCGACAACTGCGCGGCCGACAGATTGAACCGCGTACTTTCTTGTTGTTGCTCGTTCATCCCAAGACTCCTGTGCGGGCTACCAGCGCCAAGACCAGCAAGGCATATCCGGCCGCCACGATATCGTCCCACATAACGCCAAAGCCGCCCTTGACATGGGCGTCGAAGAACTTGATGGGAGGCGGCTTGACGATGTCGAAGGCGCGGAACAGCACGAACGCCAGCGCCTGCCACAGCAAGCCGGCGGGCGTCAGCCACAGCACCAGCCAGAACGCCACCATCTCGTCCCAGACCATTCCGACATGATCCGGCTGCTGGAGTTCGCGGCCGACGCGATGGCAGGCCCAGCAACCGTACAGAAACGCCAGCGCCAGGAATACGCCGATGGCCAGATCGGACGCCGCGGGCGCGGCCGCCGCCCAGATGGCCCAGGCCAGCAGCGTGCCCCAGGTCCCCGAGGCCGGCCGGATCAGCCCGCTGCCGAAGCCGAAGGCGACCAGGCGGCCCGGGTCCCGGCACACCCAGGACAGCGCAGGGTATGCGGCCCGCGCGCGATCGCGCATGGAGGAAGAGCGGTTGTCGGTGGAAGACATGGTTGGGGTTGCTGAGTCGGGATGGGACGGGACGCGGCGCATCAGGCCGCGGGAAAGTGATCGAAACCGGCTGGCAGCCCGGTCAGCGGCTGGTCCTGCTCGTCCAGCACGGACAGGCCGGCCCGCGGCTGGGTCTGGCCCACGCGGGTTACGCGCGCGCCGGCCGCCTGGCCAGCCGCCAGCACCTCATTGCGCCGGGACGCCGGCGCGGTAAAGCACAGTTGGTAGACGTCGCCCCCGCCCAGCAGGGCGCGGCGCAGCGGCGCCGCGTCCAGTCCGGCCAGGGCGGGCGCCATGGGCAGGTCCGCGAAACGCAGGCAGGCGCCCAGGCGGCTGGCGGCCAGGATGTGGCCCAGGTCCTGCAACAGGCCGTCGGACAGGTCGATCGCGGCATGGGCAATGCCGCGCAGCGCCAGGCCCAGCGCCACTTGCGGCTGCGGCCATTCCAGCGCGCCGCGGGTGGCGGCCAGGCGCGCGGCATCGGCGGGATACTGCCCGTCCAGCAGGCGGTAGGCCACGTCGGCCGCGCCCAGCTCGCCGGACACCCAGATGTCGTCGCCGGCTTGCGCGCCGTCGCGGCGCAGCGCCTGGCCCGGCGGAACCGCGCCGAACACGGTCACGCTGATCGCCAGGTCATGGGCGCTGCGCGTGGTGTCGCCGCCGATCAGCGGGCAGCCGTGGGCGGCCCCCAGCGCGTGGAAGCCTTCGGCGAATGCCGCCAGCCACGGTTCGTCCAGGCGCGGCAGGGCCAGGCCCAGCACGCAACCGATGGGCCGCGCGCCCATGGCGGCCAGGTCCGACAGGTTGACGGCCAGGGCCTTGTGGCCCAAGGACTTCGGGTCGACGTCGGGAAAGAAATGCCGGCCTTCCAGCAGCAGGTCCGTGCTGGTGGCCACCTGCTCGCCAGGCGGGACGGGAAACAGGGCGCAGTCGTCCCCCACGCCCAGCAGGCCGGCAGGCGCGGTCCGGGTGAAATAGCGCGCGATCAGATCAAATTCGGATGCCACGGCAACTCCGCTATCCAGCCCTCGCTGGCCGGCGTTGACTCCAGCGCGGAGCCGCCTGTGCGCAATCGCGTGTGGCGGACTCCGCGCAGCCGAGGCCGCGCGGAGCCGGCTCCGCCGATCCGCAGCGGCGCCCTCTTGAGGGGGAAGCGCGCAGCGCTTCGGGGGAGGGCCCCACCTTAACGCCGTTGCTGCGCCGCGGCCTGAACTTCGTTCGCGCGCACGTCGGCAGCCAGCTTGTCGAGCACGCCGTTGACGAACTTGAAGCCATCGGTGCCGCCAAACGACTTGGCCAGTTCCACGGCTTCGTTGATGGCAACCTTGTACGGCACTTCGACGTGATGAATCAGTTCGAAGCTGCCGATCAGCAGGATGCCGTGTTCAACGGGCGACAGCTCGGCCAGCGGGCGGTCGACGTAAGGCGTGAAACGCTCGCGCAGCGCGGGCGCTTCGCGCAGGACGCCGTGCAGCAAGGTCTTGAACCACTGCGCGTCAGCCTCGGAGAAATCCTCGGTGTCGCGCAGATGGGCGTCGATCTCGCCGGCGTCCTGCGTGCCTTCGCCACCGCGCAGCAGCCACGCGTACACGCCTTGCAGCGCGAATTCGCGCGCGCGGCGCCGGGCGCTGCGCGCGCTGGCGCGGGCTTGCGCCGCGCTATCAGCGCTGGTCGTCGTCTTCTTCGTCGTCAAAATCTTCGTCCTCGTCGTCTTCGTCGTCTTCGTCTTCTTCCTCGGGTTCCAGCGCCGCCACCAGGTTGGCCATTTCAACGGCCACCTGAGCGCAATCGCGGCCCTTGCCGGCGGCGCGGGCTTGCGCCTGCTCGTCGGTGTCGACGGTCAGTACGCCGTTTGCGACGGGGACGCCGGTTTCCAGGGAGATACGGGTGATTGCCGTGGCCGTTTCATTGCTGACCACTTCAAAGTGATAGGTTTCGCCGCGGATGACGGCGCCCAGCGCGATCAAGGCGTCGAATTCAAACGTTTCGGCCATGTGGGACAGGGCCACGCCCAGTTCCAGCGCGCCGGGAACGGTGGCGACCATGACGTCGCGTTCGTCCACGCCGAGCTCGGCCAGTTCCTTCAGGCACGCTTCGAGTTCGGCCTGGCCGATTTCTTCATTGAAGCGGGCTCGTACGATGCCGATGTGCAGCCCTTCGCCGTTCAGGTCGGGGGTAAGGATGTAAGGGTTCATGTGTCGGCCTTCAGTGTGTTGCGGGAGTATTCAGCGGGTCGCAATCGTAACCCGTAATGGTGAGCGAGAAGCCCGCCATGCTGGGCATCTTGCGCGGCCGGGCCAGCAGCTTCATCTGGCCCACGTTCAGGTCGCGCAGAATCTGGGCGCCGATGCCGTAGGTGCGCAGGCCGAAACGATCGGCGGCGGCGGTGGCCTGGGCCTTCGGATCATTCCAACCGGCAATCTGGCCAAACAGGTGTTCCGTGGACGACTGGCAGTTCATCAGCACCAGCACGCCGGCCGGCGCGGCGGCAATGGCCTGCAGCGCCTGGGCCACGCCCCAGCTGTGCGGGCTTGAGCCGGTATCAAGCACGTCCAGCACGGACGCCGGCTCGTGCACGCGCACCAGCGTCTCGGCGTCGGGAGTCACATTACCATGCACCAGCGCCAAATGGGCGGAGCCGGTGGCGGCGTCTTCATAGGCCACGGCCTCGAAGGTGCCCCAGGCCGTCTGCATGGGCCGCTTGCCCACGCGCTTGACGATGGATTCGTGCTCGCTGCGGTATTGGATCAGGTCGGCGATGGTGCCGATCTTCAGGTTGTGCTGGCGGGCGAACTCCACCAGGTCCGGCAAGCGGGCCATGGTGCCGTCGGGCTTGAGGATTTCGCAGATCACGGCGGCCGGCGTCAGGCCGGCCATGGCGGTCAGGTCGCAGCCGGCTTCGGTGTGGCCCGCGCGCACCAGCACGCCGCCGGGCACCGCGCGCACCGGGAAGATGTGGCCGGGCTGGACCAGGTCGGAAGGCTTGGCGTCGCGCGCCACCGCCACCTGGATGGTGCGGGCGCGGTCGGCGGCCGAAATGCCCGTTTCCACGCCTTCGGCGGCCTCGATGGACTGCGTGAAATTCGTGCCGTAGCGCGTGCCGTTGCGGGCCGCCATCAAGGGCAGGTCCAGCTGGCGGCAGCGGTCTTCGGTCAGGGTCAGGCACACCAGGCCGCGGCCGTGCGTGACCATGAAGTTGATGGCTTCGGGCGTGACGAATTCGGCGGCCATGACCAGGTCGCCTTCGTTTTCGCGGTCTTCTTCATCGACCAGGATGACGATGCGGCCGGCGCGCAGCTCGGCGATGATCTCGGCAACCGATGCGATGCCGAAGGATTCCGGCTCGGAGCCGGGCAAGGAGGACAACTGGACGGACATGGCGTGACACGTAAACCAGGCGGGAAAGCCCGGATTTTACCGCCCCTGGGGCAAGAACCCCTATCGGGCCCCGCCGGACCCGTCCGAACAGGGGCATCCGGTTAAACTTTCGCCCGGAGACCCCCCTGAAAAAACCAAGGAACAAGCTCATGCAAGCCCTTGCGGCCATGCCTTTGAACGTCGCCGCGGCCGTCCGCGTCGTCCTGACCGACATCGACGACACGCTGACCACCGAAGGCCGCCTGCCGGCCGACGCGTACGCGGCGCTGGAACGCCTGGAACAGGCCGGCATCCAGGTCGTGCCGATCACCGGCCGCCCGGCCGGCTGGTGCGACCATATCGCCCGCATGTGGCCGGTGCGCGCCGTGGTCGGGGAAAACGGCGCGTTCTACTACGCCTACGACCGCCAGGCCCGCCGCATGACGACGCACTACTGGACGGACGCCGCTTCCCGCCAGGCCAGCCGCAAGCGCCTGGACGCCATCCGCGACCGGGTCCTGGCCGAAGTGCCGGGCAGCGCCGTCGCCAGCGACCAGGACTACCGCGTGGCCGACCTGGCCATCGACTTCTGCGAGGACGTGCCCGCCCTGCCCGACGCCGCCATCACCCGGATCGTCCAGATCTTCCAGGAGGCCGGCGCCCAGGCCAAGGTCAGCTCCATCCACGTCAACGGCTGGTTCGGCGACTACGACAAGCTCACCATGACCCGGACCATGTTCCAGCGCGAATTCGGCGCCGACGTGGCGGGCGCCCTGGACAGCACGCTCTTCATCGGCGACTCGCCCAACGACGAGCCGATGTTCGCCTACTTCCCGATCTCGGTCGGCGTGGCCAACATCCAGGCGCAGATCCACCGCCTGACGCACCGCCCCGCCTTTGTCGCCGCCTTCCATGGCGGCGGGGGCTTCGTCGAAATGGCCGACCGGCTGCTGGCCGCCCGCGCGGCGCGCCCGTCCTCCGAAGTTCAGCCGGCCTGAGGTCCGCACAACGTGGCTACTTCCAAGACCGCTGCCCCCGCCAACGACGGCCGCCGCAGCATCCAGTCCATCGAGGTGGGCGTGCCGCTGCTGGCCGCCCTGGTCGATGCCGCCAAGCCGCTGACCCTGCGCGACCTGGCCGCCGGCGCCGGCATGACCTCCGCCAAGGCGCACCCCTATCTGGTGAGCTTCATCCGGGTGGGCCTGGTGCAGCAAGACGCCACCACCGGCCAGTACGAACTGGGCCCCTTCGCCCTGCAGATGGGGCTGGTCAGCCTGCAGCGGCTGGATCCGGTGCGGGTCGCCATGCCCGAGATCGCCAAGCTGCAGTCGGAGATCGGCCACACGCTGGGCATCGCGGTGCTGGGCTCGCACGGCCCCACCATGATCCACATGACCGAAGCCAGCTACCCGGTCCACGTGAACATGCGCAAGGGCACGGTGATGTCGATGCTGCATACCGCCACGGGGCTGGTGTTCGCGGCCTGGCTGCCGCCCAAGGTCAGCGAGCACTACATTGCCCGCGAGGAAGGCGACACGGCGGTCATCGCCAGCGTGCCGCCCCCGCGCAAGGCGTCGCGCGCCAATATCGAGGCGCAGCTCGCCGACATCCGCGTCCACGGCATGGCCCGGGCGCTGGGCAACCCGCTGCCCGGCGTGGACGCCTTGTCGGTGCCGGTCTTCGACAACACCGGCGGCATCGTCCTGGCCTTGACCAGCCTGGGCCCCACGGGGCTGTTCGACGTGTCCTGGGACGGCGCGATCGCGCGTCCGCTGCAAGCCTGCGCCCAGGAAATCTCCCGCAAGCTGGGCTACCACGGCTGATCCAACTTCGCGCACAAACGAACATAAAGCGAAAAATTCGAACAAAAGACGAAAAGAAAGACAGGGACATTCCCGAGTGTGCCGTCCCCGCTTGTATGTTTGAATTTAGTAAATATTCTATTCAAACTTACAAAAGGAGACATACGATGCAAGCCTTGCGTCTATTGCAAGCGGCCGCCTTGGCCGCGTTCGCTTTCGGAGCGTCCGCCGCCCAGGCTGCCGACACGTGCTCCAACCGCGGCGATCTGGACCAGATGTACTGCGACGCCAACAAGGACCTGGTGGCCGACACGCCCACCGACGCGTCCAAGGTCAAGACGCCGTCCACGCTGGTGTTCACCTACACGCCGGTGGAAGACCCGGCGGTCTACGAAGACATCTTCAAGCCCTTCACCAAGCACCTGTCCGAATGCACGGGCAAGCGCGTCGTGTTCTACCAGGTGCAAAGCAACGCCGCTGAAATCGAAGCCATGCGCTCGGGCCGGCTGCACGTGGGCGGCTTCTCGACCGGCCCCACCGCGTTCGCCGTGAACATCGCCGGCGCCGTGCCGTTCGCGGTCAAGGGCTACGCCGACGGCTTCCAGGGCTACAACCTGATCGTCATCGTCAAGAAAGACAGCCCCTACCAGAAGCTGACCGACCTGAAGGGCAAGAAGCTCGCGCACACCGCGCCTTCGTCCAACTCGGGCCACATGGCGCCCGTGGCGCTGTTCCCCAAGGAAGGCCTGACGCCCGACAAGGACTACAAGATCGTTTTCTCGGGCAAGCACGACCAGTCCGTCATGGGCGTGAACTCCGGCGACTACGACGCCGCCGCCGTGGCCTCCGACGTGTTCAAGCGCATGGTCGAACGCGGCCAGGTCAAGGAAGCCGATTTCCGCGTGATCTACCGCAGCGAGAAATTCCCCACCTCGTCGTTCGCCTACGCGCATGACCTGGAGCCGAAGTTCCGGGACCAGATGTTGAAGTGCTTCTACGACTACCGCTTCCCCGCGGAAATGTCGAAGGCCTTCGACGGCGCCGACCGCTTCTATCCGGTGACCTACGAGAAAGACTGGGCCATCGTCCGCCAGGTCGCCGAATCCGGCGGCGAGAGCTTCAACCGCGCCGCCTACGACCGCGAATCCGCCAAGAGCAAGAAGTAATCCAGCATGACGACGTCGCTACGCATTTCCGGCCTGGTCAAGGAATACCGGGCCGGCCGGCCGGTTCTCAATGGCATCGACCTGCACATCGCCGGCCAGGGGCTTACCGCCATCATCGGGCCTTCGGGCACCGGCAAGAGCACGCTCCTGCGCTGCATCAACCGGCTGATCGAACCCACCAAGGGCGAGATCGTGCTGCAGTCGCAGGACGGCGCCGTGGACCTGGCCCGCGTGCGCGGCGCGTCGCTGCGCCGCGCGCGCCGGCGCATCGGCATGGTGTTCCAGGAATACAACCTGGTCGAACGCCTGACGGTGATGGAAAACCTGCTGACCGGACGGCTGGGCTACACCTCCGCCGTGAAGGCGTGGATGCGCCGCTTCGAGCCCGAGGATATCGAGCACGCCTACAAGCTGCTCGACACCGTCGGCCTGGCGGGATTCGCCGACCAGCGCGCCGACGCGCTGTCCGGCGGCCAGCGCCAGCGCGTGGGCATCGCCCGCGCGCTGATGCAGCGTCCGCAGCTGCTGCTGGCCGACGAACCCACGTCTTCGCTCGACCCCAAGACTTCCGTGGAGATCATGGAGCTGCTGTCCGCGCAGGGCAGCGCCACGGGCATCCCCGTCATCGTGAACATCCACGACGTGGAGCTGGCCCGCCGGTACGCCACCCGCATCGTCGGCATGTCGGGCGGGCACGTGGTCTATGACGGCGATGGCAATGGCCTGGACGCGACCATGCTCAAGACCATCTACGGAGGCGAGTCTTGGCTGGAATGATGCAACCCCGGGGCAACCGCCCCTTCGCCATGTCGGGGCGCGCCAAGGCGGGCCTGCTCCTGCTCGTGGCCTACACGATCTACGCCGGCGCGCAGCTGGACTTCAGCTGGGCGCGCTTTGAAACCGGCATGGGACACGCGTCCACGTTTCTTGCGCGCATGTTCCCGCCCAACTTCGAAAAGCCCGCCACCCTGTGGAAGGGCATCGCCGAAAGCCTGGAGATCGCGGTGCTGGCCTCGGTGCTGGGCATTGTCTTCGCCCTGCCCGTCGGCCTGCTCGGCGCGCGCAACATGATGCCCGCCTGGGTATCCTGGCCCGCGCGCTCGCTGGTCGCGCTGTGCCGCGCCCTGCACCCGGTCATCGTCGCCATCCTGTTCGTCAAGGCCGTGGGCTTTGGCGCGCTGGCCGGCATCCTGGCGCTGACCGTCGCGTCCATCGGCTTTATCGGCAAGCTGTTCACCGAAGCCATCGAAGAGATTTCGCTCAAGCAGGTGGAAGCGGTCCGGGCCACCGGCGCGTCCTTCGCCAACGTGATCGTGTTCGGCGTGCTGCCGCAGGTTTTCGCCCGCTTCATCGGCTTCGCGACCTACCAGTTCGACTCCAACCTGCGCAACTCCACCATGGTGGGCATCGTGGGCGCGGGCGGGGTGGGCGGCACGCTGTTCTCGGCCTTCCAGCGCTTTGACTACGACTTTGTCAGCGCCATCCTGCTGACCCTGATCGCCATCATCATGCTGGGCGAGATCCTTGCGGGCTTCGTGCGGGCGGTCTTCCTGGACAACCTGGGCTTTGACCGCATCCTGCAAGGCCGCTTCTCCGGGGCGCGCGGAATCAGCGCCGGCAAGCCCACGGCGGCGCGCAAGGCGGAGGTCGACGAATGAACGCCCACGTCTCCCCCCTGAACCCGGCGGGCCAGCCGCGTGTCTGGCAGCGCTACAGCATGGGCCAGCGCCTGCTGCGCTTTGCGCTGTACCTGCTGGTGGTGGCCGCCATCGTGCAGGCGATCCGCGGCGTGGAGGTCATACCGGAATTCCTGTATGACGCCCCCGAGCAGATGGCCGACCTGTTCCGCCGCATGTGGCCGATCGACTGGGCCTACTACCCGGACGGCGTGCACAGCGCGCTGATCGAAACGCTGCACATCGCCACGCTGGGAACCATCCTGTCCGTGGTGATGGCCGTGCCCGTGGGCCTGCTTGCGGCCAACAACCTCACGCCCAGCAAGACGATCAACATGCTGGCCCGGCTGATCCTGGTGTCCAGCCGTTCGGTCAACTCGCTGGTGTGGGCCCTGCTGTTCATCGCCATCTTCGGCCCCGGGGCGCTGGCCGGCACGCTGGCCATCGCGTTCCGCTCCATCGGCTTTGTCGGCAAGCTCGTCGGCGAGGCCCTCGAGGAAGCGCAGCGCGGCCCCATCGAGGCCGTCGCCGCCACCGGCGCAAGCAAAGCCTCGGTGATCTGGTACGCCTACTGGCCGCAGATCCGCCCGGCATTCTGGTCCATCGTGCTGCTGCGCTGGGACATCAATGTGCGCGAATCCGCCGTGCTGGGCCTGGTCGGCGCCGGCGGCATCGGCATGGCGCTGGACACGGCGCTGAACCTGTTCCAGTGGGACCGCGTGGCGCTGGTGCTGGCCGCCATCTTCGTGGTGGTCGTGCTGGCCGAGGTCATCATCACGCAGGCGCGCAAACGCATCCTGTAGAAAAGCGTCCCCGTTTTACGCTTGTCGGTTTCCCCTGACCAGCGCTCCTTGCGCCGCCCCGAAACGGGCGGCGTTTTTTATTTCCGGTGCATGACGCCGGCTGCGGCGCCCCCATTCGCCGTTGGCCCCAGGCTTGTTGACGCACCGCAAACGCGTCTATGCTCAATGTGAACAAAATATGAACCGTCATCAAATCGAGCCCCCTGGTTGATTAAGATCTCGGCTTTTGCCGTTGGACACCCACCGCCATGTCGGAACAGGAATTGAAACTGCACGTGCCCACGGCTTCGCGCCAGGCCGTGCTTCGAGAGATCAAGCAACGCGAAGCCACGCGCATCCGCTTGCATGCCATGTATTTCGACACGCCCGAACGCGAACTGGCGCGGGCGCGCATCGCCATCCGGCTGCGCCAGGAAGGCCGCGACTGGGTCCAGACGCTCAAGATGCCCGGCATCAATGCCATCACCCGCATCGAAATGAACCACCCGCGGCCCGGCCCGGTGCTGGACCTGTCGGTGTATGCCGGCACCGAAGTCGAAGCCGCGCTGGCGGCCGTCAAGGGCGAACTGGGCCTGCGCTATGAAACGGACGTGCAGCGCCTGCTGCGCAAGGTCCGCACGCGCTACGGCACCGTCGAGCTGGCCTACGACACCGGCATCCTGCGCGCGGGCGCGCTGGAACTGCCTATCTCCGAACTGGAATTCGAACTGGTGTCGGGCCGCCCCGCCGCCATCTTCGCCACCGCGCGCGGCTGGCAGCAACGCCACAGCCTGGTGCTGGATCCGCGCAGCAAGTCCGAACGCGGCGACGCGTTGGCCCAGCTGGCGCAACGCCTTGCCGACGTGGACGCCGTCCCGGGCGACGACCTGGAAGCCCGGCGGGCGCAGGCCATTGCCCAATTCTGGGCGCCGCGCGGCGCATCCCCGGTCAAGCTGCGCGACGACATGACGGCGCCCCAGGCCATGGGACGCATCGCCGCCGAATGCCTGGACCAGATCTGCCGCAACGCCGCGGTGCTGGCCGAAGTCGATACCGAAGGCGTGTACCGCGCCGGCAACTCCGAACACGTGCACCAGCTGCGCGTGGGCGTGCGCCGGCTGCGCTCGGGCTGGAAGCTCTTCGAAGGCTGGATCGCGCCGGTTCCCGACTCGCTGCTGCAAGGCGTGCGCACGCACTTCGCCGCCTTCGGCGCCAACCGCGACCAGGACGTGCTGAACGAAACCGTGGCGCCGGCGCTGATGCGCGCCGGCATGCCGGTCATTCCCATGGAAGCCGCCCCGCCGGAACAGGACGCGCAAACCATCGCCGGCGGCAAGGCCTTCCAGGCCTGGCTGCTGGAGCTGCTGGAATGGAGCCTGGATGTGCCGGCCGCCCAGCCCGCCGCGGAAGGCCAGACGATCGCCAACGGCACGCCCACCGACGCCGCGCCCGAGCCCGCCATCAGGCTGGAAGGCGGCGTGGCGGGCCCCAGCGTGAAGCCCACCATCATCCCCATGCTGGCGCCGGAACCCGACCCGCAGCGCCTGCACAAGCAGTTGGCGCGGCGCCTGCATCGCTGGCACAGCAAGGTGGCCGGCCAGGGCACGCAATTCGCCACGCTGGACATCCCCACCCGGCACGAGCTGCGCAAGCGCGGCAAGCGGCTGCGCTACAGCCTGGCGTTTGCGGAATCGCTGCTGCCCGCCAGCAAGCTGCGAAGCTATCGCAAGCTGCTGTCCAAGGTGCAGGACGTGCTGGGCGAGATCAATGACCTGGCGGTCGCCAAGGACTACTACGAGTCCTGCACGGCCACGCATCCGCAAGCCTGGTTCGCGCTGGGCTGGATCAGCGCCCGCCTCGAAGAGCTGGCGGTTGAAGCGCAGAAGGCGTTCGACGACCTGGCCCGCAGCAAGCCGTTCTGGAAGTAGCCGTCCGGCAATTCCATGCGCCATGGCCGGCCCCGGTCATGGCGAGCCTCCCCCACTCTCGACGCGCAACGCGGAACGCGCGGTTCCGCGTTGCACCGCGCATCCGCGCGCGTTTACCGCAGCCACGCGTCAGCGAGTGAATTCGTTTTCACCTCGACACGCATCTAGCACGGCGTTTCAAAAAAGGCCGCGCTGACAGCTATACGTCAGGCCTCTGTCAATTCGCCGACATCCGGCGTGCGAATACTGGGTGGCTGTCGTCCGGACCTCATGGTCCCGATGCTTTCGTGGCCCGCAGCAACCGCCCGACATTCGTCCTGTGTGACGGCGCAACGGCCCTGCGCGGGCCGTCAGCCACCTCCACACACAGACTCATGGCAACCACTCCCGACTTGCTGGTCCTTGCAAAGCGAGGCCTCATGGCCTTCTGCGCGCTATCGCTGGCGTTCTCGCTGTCCGCCTGCGGCGGCGACGACGATAAGGACGACCCCGCCCCGCCCCCTCCCCCCACGACGCCCGCGCCCGCGACATGCGCGGCCCACTGCGCGCCTTGAGCCGCGGCACTCCGGTCCTCCCCCGCAACCCACGACAGACAAGCCAATGACGATCGACGCATCCAAGAGAAAATTCTTCAAGACCACGTTGGGAACCACGGCGGCCATGAGCGCCTTGTCGATGTTCCCGCCCAGCATCCGCCGCGCCCTCGCGATCGAAGCCAGCAGCCCCACCGGCACCATCCAGGACGTCAAGCACGTCGTGATGCTGATGCTGGAGAACCGCTCGTTCGACGGCTACTTCGGCACCTTCCCCGGCGTGCGCGGCTTTGGCGACCGCTTCCCGATCCCGCTGGCCAACGGCAAGTCCGTGTTCCACCAGACGCGCAGCGACGGCGCCGAAGAGTTGCCCTATCACCTGGACGCGAGGCTGGGCAACGCGCAGCGCGCGGGCAGCACGCCGCACTCCTGGCCCAACTGCCAGGCGGCGTGGGACCACGGCCGCATGAACCAGTGGCCCAGCGCCAAGCAGCCCTTGTCGATGGGCTACTACGAGACCGCCGAAGTCCCGTTCCACCGCGCCCTGGCCGATGCCTTCACGCTGTGCGACAACTACCACTGCGCCATGCACGCGGGCACGATCCCCAACCGCCTGTTCTTCTGGACCGGCACCAACGGCCCCTCGGGCGACAACGTGTCGGTCGTGATGAACGAGATGAACGACGGCGCCGACGTGGGCCCGTCCACCGAGGGCTGGACCTGGACCACCTATGCCGACCGCCTGCAGCAGGCCGGCGTGAGCTGGAAGGTCTACCAGAACATCCCCGACAACTTCGGCTGCAACGAGATGATGAGCTTTCGGCACTGGCGCGCCGAGATCGAGAAGATGCCGGCGGACCGCCAGGTCACCAACCAGGGCGGCCCCGCCTACAACCCTGCCATCGACGACCTGTACAGCCCCTTGGCCAAGGGCTTCGGCAACACCATGCCGGACGGCGGATTTCTGCAAAGCCTGCGCGACGACGTCATGAACGGCACGCTGCCCGAAGTGTCGTGGATCATCCCGCCCGCCGCCTACAGCGAACACCCCGGCCCCTCCAGCCCGGCCAAGGGCGCGTGGTACATCCAGGCGGCGCTGGACGCGCTGACGCAGTCGCCCGAGGTCTGGAGCAAGACCGTGTTCCTCGTCACCTATGACGAGAACGACGGCTTCTTCGACCACATGCCCACGCCCTCGGCGCCGTCGCGCAACGACGACGGCACCCTGGCGGGCAAGTCCACGCTGACGGACGCCGAGATGGCATTCGAGTACTACACCTACCCGCCGGCCACGCCCAAGCAGCTGACGGCGGACGGCAAGCCCTATGGCCCGGGCATGCGGGTGCCCATGTGGGTGATCTCGCCCTGGAGCCGCGGCGGCTGGGTCAATTCGCAAGTGTTCGACCACACCTCGGCGCTGCGCTTTCTGGAGCAGCGCTTCGGCGTCGCCGAGCCCAACATCAGCGCGTTTCGCCGCGCCGTATGCGGCGACCTCACGTCCACGCTGAATTTCGTGTCGCCCAACGGCGCCGGCCTGCCCACCCTGTCCGGACGCACGACCAGGACGGACGCCGACGGCCTGACGAGCTGGCAGGAAGCGCAGCCGGCCATCGCCATCCCCACGCAGCAGACCCTGGCCAGGCAGGCGCAGGGCACGCGCCCGTCGCGCGCCCTGCCCTATGAGCTGCACGCCAGCGCCCGCGAAGACGTGCGCGAGAATCGGGTCAGGCTGCTGTTCGCCAACGCGAGCGCCGGGCAGGCGGCCGCGGTCTTCCACGTATACGACAAGCTGCACCTGGACCGCATTCCGCGCCGTTATGTGGTCGAGGCCGGCAAGTCGCTGGAGGACGCCTGGGACGTGTCCGGCGACGCCGGCAAGTACGACCTGTGGCTGCTGGGGCCGAACGGCTTTCACCGCGCGTTCTCGGGCGACCTGCTGCAGGCCGCCGATGCGCGGCCGGAGATCCAGGTCTGCTACGTGCCCTGCGACGATCCGCAGGTGCAGGTCAAGCTGCATAACAACGGCGGCAAGGCGTGCACGTTCGCGGTCAAGGCGATGGCATACCGGGGCGACGGTCCCTGGACGGCAACGGTCGAGCCCGGCCAGGTGGGCGAACTGAGCTGGCCGGTGACCGACAGCGGCCACTGGTATGACTTTGCCGTGGCCTGCGAAGGCTACGCGGCGTTCCAGCGCCGCTATGCGGGCCGCATGGAAACGGGCAAGGACCTGATCAGCGATCCTGCGATGGGCCAGGTCAAGTAAGCGCCTGCGGCCGGGTTCGGGCCGCGGAAACGACTGCGGGACGGGGCTTGCGCACCGTCCCGCATTGAACCGCCGAGGCGCAGGCGTCAGTCGGCCAGCAGGGCCGCGGCGAACTCATCCGCCACGAACGGCTGCAGATCCTCCAGGCTTTCGCCCACGCCGATCCAGTACACCGGGATCGGCCGCACGCCCTGGCTGCCCGCGGCCACGGCGGCCAGCGTGCCGCCCTTGGCGGTGCCGTCCAGCTTGGTCACGACCAGGCCGGTCAGGTTGATGGCCGCATCGAAGGCGCGGATCTGCGCCAGCGCGTTCTGGCCGGTGTTGCCGTCCACCACCAGCAGCACTTCATGCGGCGCGGCGGCATCGGCCTTGCCGATGACGCGGCGGATCTTCTTCAGTTCTTCCATCAGGTGCAGCTGCGTGGGCAGGCGTCCGGCGGTATCCACCATGACCACGCCCATGCCGCGCGCGCGGCCGGCATTGACGGCGTCAAACGCCACCGCAGCCGGATCTCCGCCATCCTGCGAGATCACGCTGACGTTGTTGCGGCTGCCCCATTCCACGAGCTGCTCGCGGGCGGCGGCGCGGAAGGTGTCGCCGGCGGCCAGCAACACGCTGGCGCCCTGGCGCTGGAAGGTATGCGCCAGCTTGCCGATGGAGGTGGTCTTGCCGGCGCCGTTGACGCCGGCGATCATGACGACCAGGGGCTGGGTGCGCTTCAGGTCGAACGCGCGCTCCAGCGGCCGCAGGTGATCGGCCAGCAGCTGGCGCAGGGCCACCTTCACCTTGGCCGGGTCTTCGATGCGCTCTTTCTTGACCCGCGCGCGCAGCGCGGTCAGCAGCTGCTCGGTGGCCTCCAGGCCCGCATCGGCCATAATGAGCGCCGATTCGAGCTCCTCGAAGAGGTTCTCGTCGACCTTGACGCCGATGAAGATGCCGCCAATGCTTTGGCCGGTGCGCGACAGGCCCTGCTTCAGGCGGGACAGCCACGACGCCTTCCTGGGCGCCTCGGCGGCGGCCTGCTCCAGGGCGGGCGCAGGCGCGGCGATTGCGGCGGGCGCCGCAACCGGCGCGGGGATCGGAGCAGGCGTAGGAACCGGCGCGGGCTCCGGTTCGCGGACCGGCTCGACAACGGGCGCTGCCGGCGGAATCGAAGCGGGCTCCGGCGCGGCGGCAGGCGCAGGTTCTGGCGCCGGCGCGGCAACGGGCGCGGGGACCGGCGGCGCCGCAGGCGGGGCCACAGGCGCCGGGGCCGGGGCCGGCGTAAACGACGGCTCTTGGCGAAGCTCGGGCGCGGGCGCGGGAACCGGCGCAACGGCGGGCTCCGCGGGCGCGACGGCGGCGTCAACGGCCTCCGGCGGCGGCGCGGGCTGGGCCGGTGCGGCGGGCGGAGGGGATTTTTTCTTGAAGAAGCGGCTAAACATGGGTAACAAGTATATTCGTATCGTCGGGGGCCAATACAGACGCACCCCCATTGCCGTGCCCGACGTGGAGACGCTGCGGCCCACGCCCGACCGGGTTCGCGAGACGCTGTTCAACTGGCTGAATCACCTGTGGGGCGGCGAGTTCGCCGACAAGCAGGTGCTGGATCTGTTTGCCGGCAGCGGCGCCCTGGGATTCGAGGCGGCCTCGCGCGGCGTGGCGCATGTGCAGATGGTCGAGCGGGACAAGACCGCCGCGTCCGCCCTGCGGACACTGCGCGACAAGCTCAAAGCCGACATGATACGCATCCATGTGGGCGACGCCATGCAGGTGGCCGAACGCATGGATGCGTCCCGGTTTGACCTGATCATGCTGGACCCGCCCTTCGGACAGGGTTGGCTGCCGCGCCTCTGGCCGATTCTGCCGGGCATTTTGACCGATCATGGGCTAGTCTATGTCGAGGCGGAAACCGCCATCGAAGCGCCCGAAGGATTCCGGATATTGCGGCAGGACAAGGCAGGCGCGGTCCACTACCACCTGCTGGAATTTGCTGCATTGCGGAAATAGATCAATAATCCGGGCTTCGGAGGATGGTGTACACCACTAATAACGGTACGGAGCTCGCATGATCATCGCTGTATATCCCGGCACTTTCGACCCGCTGACCAGGGGCCACGAAGACCTGGTTCGCCGTGCAGCCACGCTTTTCGACAAAGTCGTGGTGGGGATCGCCCTTAGCCGCAACAAAAAGCCCTTCTTCAGCATCGACGAGCGCGTGGAAATCGCGCGCGAAGTGCTGGGCCACTATCCCAACGTGGAAGTGCAGAGCTTTGGCGGCCTGTTGAAGGACTTTGTGCGCGACCAGGGCGGCCGCGTCATCGTGCGCGGTCTGCGCGCCGTGTCCGATTTCGAGTATGAATTCCAGATGGCCGGCATGAACCGCCATCTGCTGCCCGACGTCGAAACCCTGTTCATGACGCCATCGGACCAATACCAGTTCATCTCGGGCACCATCGTGCGCGAAATCGCCCAGCTTGGCGGCGACGTGAGCAAGTTCGTGTTCCCGTCGGTCGAACGCTGGCTCCAGGAAAAAGCCAAGGAACGCCGCGAGCAATCCTGGCCGGGCTGAACCCCTCCCATGGCATCATCCCCAAAGGGCGCGCATAGCGCCCTTCTTGCGCTTTCCGGCCGGTGCGCGCGCCCGGCGCTACAATGACAGCGCCCCCGGCTTTACTCCGCTGCCCATCATGGCCCTGACCATCACCGAAGAATGCATCAATTGCGACGTTTGCGAGCCCCAGTGCCCGAACGACGCGATTTCCATGGGCGCGGACTACTACGTCATCGATCCCGACCGCTGCACGGAATGCGTCGGCCATCACGACGAGCCGCAATGCAAGGTAGTCTGTCCGGTGGAGTGCATCGAACTGCACCCTCAGTGGAATGAAGGCCAGGAACAACTCATGGCCAAGTACCGCCGCCTGACCGGTGCCGCATGAGCGACACGGCGCAATCCAGCATCGACCTTCCCCCCTCTCCCCGCCAAGCCCGCCGCGATATTTCCGCGTCGGCGATCGCGGCGGGCCTTGTCGCCGTCCTGGTCAGCTTTGGCGGCACCGCCGTGCTGATGGTGCAGGCGGGCCATGCCGCGGGGCTGGACGCCGCGCGCATCGGCTCCTGGATCGGATCGCTCAGCCTGGTGCTGGGCGCGGGCGGCGCGTTCTACAGCCTGCGCACCGGCCTGCCCATCGTCATGGCCTGGTCGACCCCCGGCGCGGCGCTGCTGGTCACCGCGCTGGCCGGCGTCCCCTTCAATGAAGCCATCGGCGCCTTTGTGCTGGCGGCCGGGCTGACCCTGGCCTGCGGCCTGTTCGGCTGGATCGACCCGATCCTGCGCCGCATTCCCGGCGAGATCGCCGCCGCCATGCTGGCCGGCGTGCTGCTCAATTTCGGCATGGGCATCTTCACCCACATCAGCAAACAGCCCGCGCTGGTGCTGACCATGTGCGCCGCCTACCTGCTGTGCCGCCGCTGGGCGCCGCGCTATGCGGTGCTGGTGGTGATGGCCGTGGCCGTCGCCATGGCGGCCGGGCTGGGCCTGATGCAGGTGGACCAGTTGGACTGGCGCCTGACCGAATTCGTCTGGACCACGCCCGCCTTCAGCGCGCAGGCGGCGGTCAGCCTGGGCATCCCGCTGTTCGTCGTGGCCATGGCGTCCCAGAACCTGCCCGGCCTGGCGATCCTGCAGGCCGCCGGCTATCGCCCCCCGGCCTCGCGCCTGGTCGCCGCCACGGGCTTCCTGGGCCTTTTGGCAGCCCCGTTCGGCGCGCACAGCGTCACGATGGGCGCCATCAGCGCGGCCATCTGCACCGGCCCCGAAGCGCATCCCGATCCGGGCAAGCGCTACATCGCCGCCGCCACCTACGGCATCGGCTACTTCGCGCTCAGCATCGTCGCGGGCGCGGTCGCCGTCTTCTTCCAGGCGCTGCCGGCCGCCCTGCTCGCCGCGCTGGCGGGCCTGGCGCTGCTGGGCACCATCATGGGCGGCATGGCGGCCGCCATGGCCAACCCGCAACGGCGCGAAGCCGCGCTCATCACGCTGCTGGCGACGGCGTCGGGATTCAGTTTCTGGGGAATCGGATCGGCTTTCTGGGGCCTGGCGGCGGGCCTGCTGGCCCACGCCGCATTCGAATACAAGCGGGCCCGCGCCGGCGCCTGACAGGCGGGCCGGCTCACGCCCGGACAGCGTTCACGCGGGCCAGGCGGCCACGGGCGTATCCGGGTGCACCTTCATGATGCGGCAAGGCACCTGCACGAAATTGGAGATCCAGGCCGCGGCCAGCTCTCCTTCGTCGATCACGTCGATGACCTGTTCGCCCACCTTCATGCTGTAGCGCACGCTGTCGTCGTCTTCGATGACGTCCAGCGGGATATCCATGCGCAGCATGCCCGGCGCCTTCAGCACCAGGTAGCCCAGGCGCAGCTCGACCGACACGTCGGCAAGCTTGGGGCACAGGCCGCGGTTCAGCCATTGCCCGGAGTCGTTGGCGATCAGCCATTGGCGGTGATAGCCGGCGGCATGGGCTTGCGGCGTGAGGCCGCATTCCGCGATGGGCTGGAATTGGTCAGTGCTCATTTGCCCAGCAATCCTTTCAAGGCCTTGTCCACGGCGGCGCCGTTCTTGCCCTTGCCGGAGACCGCTTCGCGCAGCTTGTTCTCCAGGCTGCGCTTGAGGATGGCGCCGATGGCGTCCTTCCAGAGCAGCGTGTAGGTGGGCTTGTCGAACGGCCCCTTGACGTGGACGGGGATGGTCACGTCCTTCAGGTCTATCAGTTCCTTGCCTTCGGGATCGGCGGCCGGATTGACGACGCGCGCGCGCGCCACCAGGTCCAGCTCGCTCTTGACGAAGTCGATGATGGCCGGCTCGCCCTGCGTCACGCGCAGCAGGGGCGACACGACGTTCAGGCGCTTGACGGTGGCCACGCCCTTGGCGAACGCCAGGTCCGCGTCCATCTCGGAGAATTCCGTCTGCTTGCTGGTGTCGGCGGGCACGGTGTGGTTCTGAGACTCCGGCGTGAACGCGGCCTTCAGATCGCGCAGCGTCTGGGTCAGGTTGATACCCTTGACCGCGCCATCGCGCAGGCGCAACTGCAGGGTGCCGCCCAGGCCGCTCTTCATGGCATAGACATTGGCGCCGGCGGTCTTCAGGTCCAGCGCCAGGCTGCCCGTGCCGCTCAGCACGTTCTTTTGCGCCAGGTCCACCAGCAGCGGCTCGATCGCAATGCCGGCCAGCGACATCTTGGTGGCCAGCTGGTTGCCTTGCGCGGCGTCCACGGTCAGGGCGCCCGCCAGCTTGCCGCCGTAGAGGCCCGCCGTCAGGCTGGAGATTTCCAGCTTGCCCTTGTCCAGCTTCACCACGGCGGCGACATCGTCGGCCTTCAGGCCGCGCACGACCAGCTTGCCGACCTTCAGCGTGCCGTTGACGCTGGGGCCGACCAGCGCCGACAGGTTGATCGAATCGTCCGGGGGCGCGGCCGGCGCGGGCTGCGCGGGCTTGCTCTCGTCTTTCTTGCCTTCGGCGGGCGGCTTGGCCGGCGCGGCCGCCACGGGCGGCACGAGCTTGTCCAGGTCCAGCGTGTCCACGGCCAGCGCAAACTTCACCAGCGGCGAATCGGAGAGCCTGGTGATGTCGGCGCTCAGATCGAACTTGCCGCCTTCCAGCACGGCGTTGATCTTGCTGGTGGCCTGGTCTTTCAGCAGGTCCACCGCCAGGCTGCCGATGACGGGAATCTGCAGGCTGCCCTTGGGCAGGCCAGGGTCCGTGATGTTCACGTCGCCGCGCAGGCCGGACAGGCCGCCACTGCGCTGCAGGAGGTTCAGCGTCAGGGGCGAGGCGAAGTTCAGCTTCACCACGCGCTCGCCATTCTTGGACGTGCTGTCCAGCTTGGCTTCCTTGATGTCCAGTTCACCGGCGTTGCCGCTGATGCCGTTCAGGCCGAAGCTGGCGTCCAGGCCGCTGATGCGCACGCGGCCGGTCAGGGCCTCGCCGGTGGCGGAGGCCGGAGAAATATTGAGCGCCGGCGCATCCACCGCGAGTTCGAACGGGCCGTCGGCGACGCCGCCCTTGGCGCGCACGGCGAGCTTCTCGATCTGCAACTGGCTCTTGTGCGGATCGATCGCCAGCTTGGGAATCGCCACGCTGGCGTCCACATTCGTGGCGCGGACGGCGGGATCGGTGATGTCTCCCTGGAACACGACTTCCAGGCCAGCCACGTCCAGCGACGACTTCTGGCCATTGAAGGCCAGGTTGCCGCGCACCGCCAGGCTCTTGGCCTCGGCACCCGGCAGCTTGCCGTCCATGCGCAGGTCCAGCTTTTGCGCCGCGTAGCGCTTGGCCGAAGGGTCCAGCGTCAGCAGGGCCTGGCCGGTCAGGTTGGCGTCCACGCGCGGATCGCCGCCCTCGACGCGCGCCGTCAGGCGCACGTCGAACGGCTGGTTGAACGTGACGCGGCCGGTGTTGGCGTTGATGCGGGTCACGGCCACCGCCATCCCCGTGATGGCGTCCTGCAACTGCACTTCGCCGTCCTTCAGGTCCAGGCCGGCGATGTCGATCTGCATATTGTTGCGCGACGGCGGCATGGTGCCGCTGGTGATGGCCTGCGCCGCGGTCTGCGCCGCGCCCACCAGCGCCTCGGCGGGATTGGAGGGCGTCTCGGTAACCGGCTGCGTGCCGCCCACGAGATTGCTGAAATTGAACTGGCCTTGCTTGTCCCGGACAACGCGGGCCTTCAGGCCGCTGATGGCGACGTGGTCCACCACGAAGCTGTTGGACAGCAGGGGCCACACCGCAACCGCCAGGCGGGTGCTCTCGATGGATGCGAAGGTGTCCGTGCTATTGGGCTCCGACAGCGAGACGCCCTGCACCGACAGGCCGATCCGCGGGAAGAGCGAAAGCTCGATTTCGCCGTCGATCGTGAGCGTGCGGTGATAGCGTTCCTGGACAAGCTCTTCGAGCTTGTACTTGTACGCGTTGGGGTCGAACGTCAGCAAGAAGATGGCCAGGCCAACGACGGCCACGACAACCAACACAACCAGGCCTATCAAAATGCGCTTGAACCACGTTTTCATTGCTGCCCCGTCGGTACCTCGACTGGTAATCCTTGAATGCCGCCCGCCGCGCCAGGCGCGGGGATGGTGCGTTGCCGGCGGAAATCACCTGGCCATATAGCGGTCTGCCTTCAGGGGGTGTCCTCGCTCCTGCCGGACCTGCGGCAATGGCGCCAAGGGGGAGGATCTACGAGGAAGGCCTGCTGAAGTCGCCGGCAAGCCGGCGCGCAGATATCGCTATCGTAACAAATCGGGCCGTCCAGCGGGAATGCCGCCGGGCGGCCACATGAAGCTGACGACTTTCTGTCTGGCGGATTGTAGGACTAGAATGATTGATCTATCAATCATTGATGTGTCCAACAATGCCCGCCCCCGCTTCCCCCACTCAGCACTCGCCCGGCCAGGTGCTTCCTTTCCGACAGACCCTGCTTGCCATGCTGGGCATGTGCTTCGTGATGATGATGGTCGCCATCGACCAGACGGTGGTGGGCACCGCGCTGCCGACCATTGTGGCGGAACTCAAGGGCTTCGAACTGTATGCATGGGTAGCGACGTCTTACTTGCTGACCTCCGTCATCACGGTGCCGATCTTCGGCCGGCTGGGCGACTACTACGGGCGCAAGCCGTTCGTGGTGGCGGCCATCGTGCTGTTCACCCTGGCCTCGGCGCTGTGCGGCGCGGCCGACACCATGCTCGGGCTGGTGCTGGCGCGGGCCCTGCAGGGGATCGGCGGCGGAATGCTGGTGGGCACCGCCTTCGCCTCCATCCCCGACCTGTTCCCCGACCCCCACGTGCGGCTGCGCTGGCAGGTCATGCTCAGCTCCGCCTTCGGCATCGCCAACGCCGTGGGCCCCACGCTGGGCGGCGCGCTGACGGAGCATTACGGCTGGCGCACGGTGTTCTACGTCAACCTGCCCATCGGCATCCTGGGCCTCTGGTTCGTGGCGCGCTACCTGCCGCACCTGCGCAACCACACCTCGGGCAAGGTGCGGCTGGACTGGCAGGGCGCCCTGCTGATCGCCCTGGGGCTGGGCGGCCTGCAACTGCTGGTGGAACTGCTGCCCAAGGAAGGCTTCACCCCGCCCATCGTGCTGCTGGGCGCGGGCAGCATCGCCGCCTTTGCCGCCCTGATCTGGTGGGAAAAGCGCTGCCCGCATCCGCTCCTGCCGCTGGACATGTTCCGCAACCGCGGGCTGGCCATGCTCTTCACGCTGGCCCTGCTGGTGGGCGTGACGATGTATTCGCTGCTGTTCTACGCGCCGCTGCTGCTGCAGGGCGGCTTTGGCCTGTCGCCCCAGGACGCGGGGCTGCTGATCACCCCCATGGTTGTCTTCATCACGGTGGGCAGCATTCTCAACGGACGCATCATCACCCGCATCCGCAATCCCAACCGCATGCTGTACGCCGGCTTCATCCTGATGGCGTTCTCCTGTCTTGGCATTGTTACGACCCATAGCTATACGTCACATGCGCTCATCGCCGCCTACATGCTGATGGCCGGCCTGGGCATGGGTTTCATCATGCCCAACCTGACGGTCTTCGCGCAGCAGACCGCGGGGCGCAGCCACCTGGGCATCGCCACCGCCCTGCTGCAGTCCCTGCGCATGATCGGCGGCATGCTGGGCACCGCCGTCGTCGGCACCATGGTCAGCCACAGCTATTTCAGCGGCATGGAATCCACCCTGCGGGGCGCGTCCGCGCAATGGCTGCCGGAACTGAACGATCCGCAAATGCTGGTCAATCCGGCGGCCCAGACGGAGTTCCTGGCACAATTGGCGCATCAAGGCCAGGATGGAACGTCGCTGATCGAGATCGCGCGCGTCGCGCTCGTTGGCGCCATCCATGAAGGGCAGCTCATCGCCCTGGCCGTCGCCGTCTTCGCGCTCTGGTGCGTACGGCGCGTGCCCCTGGTGCAATTGGTCCGGCCTTCCAAGCCGGAGCCCGCCGGCGTCGGAGAGTAGCTTTTGCCCAAACAACAACAAGGCCTGCAAGTCATCCAGCACATGGGCCAGACCTATCGGGTCATGCAAAGCGCCTTCAGCAGCAAGGTCGGCCACGCGCTGCCGCGCTGGCGCATCCTGCTGGCGCTGCATGAATGCGGGCAGTGCTCGCAGAAACACCTGGCCGAACGCTGCCGGCTCGATCCCGCATCGCTCACGCGCCAGTTGCAGGCGATGCAGAAACTGGGGTGGATCGCGCGGGCGGTGGACGCGCAGGATAACCGGCTGACCAACGCCAGCCTGACGCCGGCCGGACAGGCCGTGGTCAACCAGGCCCTGCCCAAGCGCGCAGCCTTCTTCGAAGAATCGCTCAAGGGCCTGTCGGCCGCCGACATCGACACGCTGAACCGCGTGCTGAGCGTGCTGGAAGAGAATTTCCTGCGCACGGCGGGCGAAGGACAAAAGGCAGCCTGAGCCCTCCCCGTCAATCCGCTGGATTGCGGCGCTGGAACTGGGCAATGGCCTGCAGCAGAAAAGGCGCGAATTTCGCCGCATAGGCCTCGCCGCTCCATGCGCTGGACGAGCCCGACACATGCAGCGCCCCATAGGCCTCGCCCTGCGCATTCGTCACCGCCGCGCCCAGGCTGACCTCGCCCACGATGAACTCGTCCACGACCAGCGCGTAGCCCTGGTCGCGCGCCTTCCTGACCTCGGCCTTGACCGCCTTGGCGGTCGTCAAGGTCTTGGGCGTATAGGCTGACAGTTCCATGCCGGCCAGTTGCGCCGACAGCTCAGCCTCGCCGAGCCTCGACAGCACCGCGCGTCCGCCGGCCGTGCAATACAGCGGCACCCGCCGACCGACCAGCGACGCGTGGTAGTGCTCGGTGTGAGTCTGGTGCCGCATGACATGGACAAGCTCATTGCCGTCCCGCAGCGACAGGCTGATCTTCTCGCCCGTGGCTTTCGACAGGTCCAGCATGATCGGGTTCAGCGCTTCCACCAGCGCGTGCGTGCGCAGGAAATGGAAGGTCAGGTTGAGCATGCCGGTGCCCAGCCGATAGCGCCGCGTCTGCGGATTCTGTTCCAGGTATCCCTCGGCGCACAGCGTGTAGGCGTAGCGCTGGGCGGCGCTCTTGTCCAGCCCGCTGCGGTCCATGATCTCCGTCAGGCTGAGGTCGCCCGCGGCGCCCTTGAAACAGTCCAGCACCCGGAACGCCTTGCCCACGGATCCTACATACAGCGCATTTGTCGTCATCGTTTTACCTAATGGTGGAGCCGCGCCCTGGTAGCGCATAATAATACTAAGTATTAAATAACAATACCTGAGGAACAGACAATGACTCTCGACACCGGACTCACGGCGGCGCAATGGCTCGAAAGCCAACAACCGGACATGCTTGCCCTGCTGGCCGATATCGTCAATATCGATTCCAACAGCTATGACAAGCCTGGCGTGGCGCGCGTCTTCCGGCGGCTGGAATCATTCTTCTCTTCCCATGGGCTGACTGTCGCGTCCCACTACGCGGGAAACGTCGAAGCCGCGATTTCCGTCACCGCGAATCGCGGCAGCGCCGTGGGCAAGCCGGTATTGCTGATGGGGCATTGTGACACCGTCTTCCCCGCCGGCGAAGCCGCCAGGCGGCCGTTCCGCATCGAGGCCGGCCGGGCCTACGGCCCGGGCGTGGCCGACATGAAATCGGGCATCGTCATGAACGCCTTCCTGCTGGCCGCCATCGCCCGCAGCGGCGACGCCGCCCCCGAAGTCACCGGCCTGTTCACCTGCGATGAAGAGATCGGCTCCCCGCTCAGCAAGGACGCGATCACCGCGTTCGGCAAGCAGGCGGGCTTCGTCTTCAACGCCGAACCCGGGCGCCCGTCCGGCAACGTCGTCACCGGCCGCAAGGGCGGCGTGTTCTTCAACATGGAAATCGAAGGCAAGGCCGCGCACTCCGGCGCGAACTTCGCCGAAGGCATCAGCGCAATCTCCGAACTGGCGCACAAGGTCGTCGCGCTGGACGCGCTGACCGACATCGACGCGGGCGTCACCGTCAACGTCGGCCTGGTGAACGGCGGGCTGTCCGTCAACACCTCCGCCCCGTCGGCCAGCGCGGCGATCGACCTGCGCATTTTCAACCTGGAGCAGCGCGAGTCCCTGGTCGGCAGCATCCGCTGCATCTGCAACAAATCCTTCATCACAGGCACCTTGTCCAAGCTGGACATCACCGGCGAATTCAAACCCTTCGTGCCCACCGCCCAATCGCGCAAGCTGTTCGAGCTTTACCAGGCCGAACTGGGCGCGATCGGCCACAAGGCGGAAGCGGAATTCAGCGGCGGCTGCGCGGACTCGGGCGTCACGTCCAGCCTGGGCGCCATCACGCTGTGCGGCACTGGCCCCGTCGGCGGAAAGTTCCACACGCTGGACGAATATTGCGAAGTCGGCACCATCGTCCCCCGCGGACAGGCGGTGCTGAACACGATACTGCGGCTTTCCCACACCCAGTGGTAGCCGGCGTCCCGCACGCCGACCACCCGCCCTGCATTCCCACCAGGTGATTTTCATGACATCACACGCATTGCAGACACGCCGTTCCCTACTCAAAGCCAGCGCGGCGCTGGCGTTCGCGCCCGCCGCCTTCTGGATGAAAGCCGCGCAGGCGCAGGCCTATCCCTCGGGGCCGGTCAGCATGATGGTTCCGTACCCCGCCGGCGGCCCCAGCGACCTCAGCGCGCGCATCCTCAGCGGCCCCATCGGCGACGGCCTCGGCGCGAAGGTCGTGGTTGAAAACCTGGGCGGCGCCACGGGCACGATCGCGGCCTCGAAGGTGCTCAATGCCAAGGCGGACGGCGGCGTGTTCTTCCAGGGCACGCAGAACGAATTGATCCTGCCGCCGCTGACCAACCGCGCCGTGCGCTATCAGCCCGACGCCTTCGAAAGCGTCCAGCCCATTACCGTCACGCACCTGGTGCTGCTGGTGCGCGCCGGCTTGCCGGTCAACACGACAGACGACTTCCTGAAACTGGCCGGCCAGCGCGACGCGTCCGCGTCCTTGACCTACGGAACGGTGGGAGTCGGATCGCTCTATCACCTGATCACGGAATACCTGGGCAAGGTCGTGCAGGTGCCGTTCACGCACGTGCCTTACAGCGGCACCGCGCCGGTCATCCAGGACCTGGCCGGCGGCCAGATCGATTTCAGCATCATGCCCTTCCAGGCATCCATGCTGGAGATGATCAAAGGCGGACGATTCAAGGCGATCGCCGTGCTGTCCAAGAACAAGCCCGCCGTGCTGGCGCACGTGCCCAGCATCGCGGACACGCCCGCGCTGGCCGATTTCGAGTACGCCAGCTACGCCGGCTACTACGTGAAGAAAGGCACGCCCGCCGCGGTCAAGGAAGCGTTGAACAAGGCGATCGGCCACGCCCTGGAAGACAAGGCCGTCATCGCCAAACTGGAAGCGGACGGCCGCAACGTCTCCGCGCGCATGAGCCTGGAGGACGCGGCCGCGGCCTATGCCCGCGAGATTGCGAAGTACAAGGAGATGATCCGCGTGACGGGGTACGTGCAGGCCGGCTGAGCCGCGCGGCAGATAACACGAGGCCCCGGAAAGGAGATTCCTTTTCGGGGCCTCGCATCATGCCGGCGTTGAGTTACGGCGAACTCGGCGCTGGATGAAAAAGACGTTGATCACACGTTTAAACGTTGATCGGTCGGCAAAGGGCCGTGAATGCTAGGTTTCGCGGGGAAATCGGGCCACGGCCTTTGCGGGAATCGCTGGAAGTACCCCCAGTTGTACCCCCAAGGGGGGTGTCGGGATGATAGATCAGTCTGGATGCGGGTGCCAGCGTTGCACCTGCCGGATAAAACGGGGGTGGCGCGGACCGCATTGTTGGCTGACGCCTGGGACGGTACGCGATGAGATGCAGGGGAACGGGCCGCTGTGGCCCAGACCTCGGAGAACTCTCATGGCAGACCACCACATCCACCACAATCCGCTGGGGCAAGACGCCCTGTTCGCTACGCCTGCCTCGCTCATGCTCGATGCCCGCCTCACGCCATTGGAGCGCAATGGCTGGCAGGTTCTGCGCATGCTGCGCTGTGCCGAGGGCATCAGCCCGCTGGCGAATCTGGGGCAGTTGCGCCGCTATCTCACCACTACACCGCTGGGGCAGCGGGCCGGGTACGAGACGGCCCGGCGCGTTCTCGTCGTGCTTCGGCTGACGGGGTGGATCAGTCTGGTGGGCCAGCAGCGCGATCCTCTGACTGGCCATGTGCTCAGCGAGCTGTATCAGGTTCACGAAAGCGCCTTGGACTTCCAGCAGGCCTGCGCGCTCGATGCCACTCTGCCTGCGCTTCTGCAAGCCTCCATCGGGCATGAGAACAACCAGGTGGATCGTGTTGCCATCCACATCCAGGCAACGCTGGCGCAGGCGCCTGAAGCCTCTTCCATCGCGGCCCAAGATCAGCATCACGATGACGATGATTCGCCCCCCACTCCACCGCCACAAGTGAACCAGGCGGCAGGCCAACTGTCTTCGTCTGGCGATTCCGCTGGCAGTACGGCTGTTCCGCAACAGACTGGACACGCTCCCCACATGACGGCTGAGCAGGGCGGTACGTATAAGACGTATATGTATAAAAAAGAACGTACGTACCGCGCGCGCGAAGGCGACGGCCATTCGGCATCGCAGTGGGTGAGCTTGCCGCCTTGCCTGAGCAATGCCCAGGCAGATCAGCAAAAGGACGTGCAGGCCGCCTTGCGGCGGCTGCCGCCGCAGCATCGCCAGGAAGTACTCGACGAGTTGCAGGCACGCAGCCAGAGCGGCACCGTGCGCAATGTCGTGGCCTACTTCTTCGCCTTGGTGAAGCGCGTTTTTGCTGGCGAGTTCGGTCTGTGGGCAGGACGTAAGGAGATGTCTGCCAGCCCAAGGACTGCCGAGAATCGGCCCGCAGCTCCGCCGCGTACCGAAAACCGCCCTGAACCGACGGCGCAACCGGCATCGCGTGAAACCGCCCTGGCGCACATCGCCAACATCCGCAAGATCATGAACACCTCGACGAACGCTGGGGACATCGCAGCGCAGGCAATGCAGGCCAGGGGATGGCAGCCGCATCCTGCGTAGTAAATGCTGCCGCAAAACGCGGTCGTCACTGCACGCCGCAGTGACGACCCCGCCCACGCCAGCAACAATGCGGGCGAATGCCAAATCCTATTGCGTGCGGCAGACATGATGATGGCCGCCCTACACTGACCGGGCAGTTGCCAAGACCGATGGGCTTCGTACATCGGCAACCCCAACAGCGCAGATTCCTGCAAGCGCTGGCCCGACAGGGTGGAGCCACCCCAGGTATGCCCAGGCTCCGACCGCATACCGGCCCTACCCAGGGCGGAGCCTTCTTCGTCTGTTTGAAGTCATCCCTATCGCACCGCCTGGCGCACTGCCCCTTGCGGCAATTGCCTGTGCGCAACGCACAGGGCTGCCGCTGCATTTCTCATCCCACTCACTTCATAGGAGGACTCGTCCACGTTCGCATCACTTTCGTCTTGTAGTACCTCCGTCCGGGCTTCCAGCAGGGAGCAAGACGGACGCCTCATTCGAGGCTCTGGTGTCTCCTGAACACCATGCCCTTGCCCTGACGGGATCTCGCCCCAGCGAGTTGGCACCAACACTAACCATTGAGTTTTAGGGCAACGCAGTACGGCGCTTTGCTTGGAGGCCGGAATATGGACGACTTGACCTACACCCTGCGGCAGCTTTGCCAGCGCAACCGTGACGGTAGCTACACCACGCAAGCCGACCGGATGCGTTCGCTGTCGCTGGCCGCGCGGCAACTGCGCGAGGCCGGTTTCCGGCAGATGAAGGCATCGTCGCTCAAGGGCAGGCATGTCCAGGCGCTGCTGGAACGCTGGCAAGGCGAAGGCTTGTCGTCTGGCACCATCAAGAATCGGCTCTCTCATCTGCGCTGGTGGGCTGAGAAAATCGGCAAGTCTGGCATCTTGCCGGCGGACAACACGCAGCTTGGCGTGGCAGAGCGCCGCTATGTGACCAATATCAGCAAGGCCCAGGAACTAAGCACAGGTCTTGAACAGATCACCGATGTCCACGTGCGCATGAGCCTTCAGTTACAGGCCGCCTTCGGATTGCGTCGGGAGGAAGCAATCAAGTTCCAGCCCAGTTACGCGGATCGGGGTGACCACGTCGCTCTCAAGGGATCATGGACGAAGGGCGGTCGGGAGCGAACTGTGCCCATCACCACGACAGAGCAACGCGACGTGCTCCAGGCAGCACACCACCTGGCAGGCACAGGATCATTGATCCCAGCAAACAAGACCTACATCCAGCAGCGGCACGTCTACGATGGACAGTGTAAGGCGGCGGGTCTGAGCAATATGCATGGGCTGCGGCATCAGTATGCACAAAGCCGCTATGAAGCTCTGACGGGTTGGAAAGCCCCGACGGCTGGTGGATCTAGCAAATCTCTGCTTGACGCAACTCAACGTGCAATTGACCAGCGAGCTCGACAGCAGATCAGCCGTGAGCTCGGACATGAGCGGGCGCAAGTAACGGCGATATACCTTGGTGCCTGACTCTTTCATTCGTCTTGTCCAGTGGCAGGTACCGAGCCATCGGCTGTCAACTTTCACAGACGAATCGAGTGAGGCCTTTAACCTACTGGCTGCACAGAGTTTGCGAGCCGTCTTTCCTGCCCAAATAGTGTGGTGTAGAAACGCTGCTCAATTCCGTAAAGCAGAAGCTTCAGCTCCTCATCCGTTGATATTTCAAATTTTTTGATTGTCTGATCGAACTTGATTTTTTGGTCGCAATAGTCACCTATATAAGCAAGAATATCCACCCGTTCCTGATCTGACAGTTTTCCCAAAGAATCCATGGCCAGAGCAATGCGCCTCCGGTTTGGTTTTGAAACCTTGCTTGCGTCGTAATTATTTTTTAAATCAACAAACTCCGCCTGTAAGAAGGTTTCTGCTTCCTGCTGAGTGGCTTCTCGGTAAAGAGCATCAATACCCTTAAAAATCCCGGAAATGGCGGCCAGATTGCGAAATACCAGTGCATCTGATTGCTTGAAATAAATGGCATCGGGTTGATCATTTATCACTAGGCGATTACTGCTCCCCTCGATTTCTACCGCTTCTCCGAAACCGATGATTTTCTTCTTGATGAAAAGAGATGAGGTTATTTTCTGAAAATAAAAATCCTCGCCCTGGACAGCAAAGATGTAAGCGATGTTAGGGAATTGCTCTTTTTTTAAGTCGCTGTAGTCTTTTGAGTCAAAATCATTTTTCAGCAAACCGATGCAAAATGATTGCTGGCTAAACTGCTCGACCTTAAACCATGAGTCTTCATCCAGATTATGACCAGGTGAGTAAGGAACACAGGTGGTCAGGTTGACATTTGTGTTCTCATACAAGGTGTGATCTGACACCAGCTTAAAGAAAGGTTTCTTGGTGAGCCGTTTTACCCTGGCCAGCACATGGTCCATACCATTATCCCCGTTCAATAAATGTATAGTTGTTGATTCGGAAAGCCGTAGAAATGAGTACTTCGTCCGGGTTTTTATATTTATGGCGACTGATCAGAAAGATCGCTGTGCCGTTTTTGGTGGTAATGTTGTAGAACTCGTAGCCAAAGAGTAGGAACAGCGGGTTG
The DNA here is from genome assembly GCF_042721735.1 of Achromobacter sp. NPDC058515. Classification (NCBI taxonomy): domain Bacteria; kingdom Pseudomonadati; phylum Pseudomonadota; class Betaproteobacteria; order Burkholderiales; family Alcaligenaceae; genus Achromobacter; species Achromobacter sp. NPDC058515. The sequence continues at coordinate 295,667 of NZ_JBHXNI010000003.1, read as the reverse complement.
AAATACAGTGCTTGCGACAAGAAAGTAAACGCAAACAGTACGGCATACACAAAGGTCAAGGTTTCCCAGTTGCCGATGCTGAGTGCAACAAAGAAGTAGCCCAAATAACTGGGCAAGAAGCTATTGTTTGCATGCTCTATGCTGGCGACTTCCCCCTGCTTAAAGGCATCCCGGCCAAGTCGTGAGCTTAATAGAATGCTCAGGCCAGTGGAGAGCAATGGAACGAGCAGATACAGCACATACGAGACCGCGTTCGGCAAGGTATTCAGCCAGCCCAGGCAACCCACATCCGCCAAAAAATGGCCCAGGGTATAGCCTTTCTGCACCAGAAAAATAATGACCAGCAGCGATGTGGCATTAAAGGTCAGCAGCAGCCGGAACGCGATATTGATCATCTTACTGTGACCTGTCCGTTCATTAGCATGGGGAGGAGCCAATCTCGAAGATTTATAAGCTCACGATTTTCAAGGCTTCTTTCAAAGATCATCTTGTTGTAGTTCGTGACCACATAATCATATTTTTTCAGAAGATCCGCTGTCGGGTATGCCAATGTGAGAGAGTGAAGATCGTTTTTTGTGATGGAGCCGAATGTTGTTCCTTCAGAATTTCGACGATCAAAAATTTTCTTGAAGTACTTCATCACATAAAACAGAAATCCATCCGATCCGGTTTTGCTATTCAATGCAGCCAGCCCTCGGCCAATACAACAATCAGTGTTAGCAATATTCATGTCACCAACAGGAGCGCGGACACTCAAAAGAATGTCGCCTTTCTTTGCCATGCGGCTTGGTACTGTTGTGTATTGACGGGTGGAGGGAAACAACCATCCAAAGTCTGTGGAACCTTGATAAAAAATAGTTCCAACACCTTCTTCGTTATAGGAGCTCCCCTCTGGAGATTGACCCATAGTAATGTTGGCGATTTGGGATAGCGTTTTGTCGCTCCACTCCTCCGGTATTTCCCGCTTCAATGTTGGGTTGTAAACCATTTTGCCGCCGGAAGTTTTGTAGGGTTTGCCGTTGGCGTCGGGGAAGTCGAACTGTACAAACCAGTAGTCGTACAGGATTTTGGCCATGGCTTCCAGCTCGGCGTTGATGCGGTTGTTGAGTTCGATTTTTTTGTCGATAGCTGATAAAACACGAATTATTGCACTCTGAACATTTTTCGAGTAATTGGGAATCCTTACCTCACCAAGGATTCCTTGATTTAAATTATTTATATTTGTGCCAGCCGCAGAGGATATAGAGGTTTTGAAGAAGTCTGTCTTGGAGAAATACGCGATAAATAACGGATCTATCTTTTCAGAAATAGGTCTTGCTCGGATACAAAATCCTGAATAGAGAGAAGGAACTTCTCTGTCTATATAAAGGCTTCTTCCTACTAGTGCTTTATTTCCGTTTGATCGAACAAAAATTATATCGCCTTTTTGTAAATAGTCATCGTCTTTTGCAATCCCTTCAGGGTTTATTTCCTCAAGCTCTTTCCATTGCGGGGCGAAGTTGTCCTTAAAATCAGATACACCGATTAAAAGGCAGCCTTTTCCATGGCTTTCGTTACTGAAATTTAGTCCATTTCTGAAGTCAGCAATGTCGCTATATTTTATAAATGAAGCCTTGTTACTCATGACAATTTAATCCCTGCCAATTGCTTTTTAATCTTAGCTTCCAGTTCTCGGGATTGATTAAAAAGATTATCAAGGTTACTGGTAAAATCTTGCATCTTCCCAGCAAACTGCTCCGGGGTAATATCCACATACTGGATTTTGACATCAAAATACTGGCCTGCACTCAGGCTATAGTTCTTCGCCTCGATTTCGTCATAGCTGACCGCAACGGAAAAGTCTTCCGCCGCCTCTTTGGCATTAAAGGTATCAATAATGCGTTGCTCTTCTTCTTGAGTGAGCACCGTCTTCTGATTTTTGCCATCCTTGATTTTTTCGCCAAGATTGGAAGCGTCAATCAGTACCACTTTGTCCTTATTGCTGCCATCCATAAACAGGATGGAGACGTTGGTGCCGGTGGTGGCAAAAATATTCGATGGCATGGAAACCACGCCTGCCAGCATTTTATGCTTCACCAGGTATTCGCGTATGCCTTTGTCGATGCCCGATTGTGCGGTGATAAAGCCGGTAGGCACCACCACGGCCGCTTTGCCGCCGGGTTTGAGTGAGTGGATGATGTGCTGCAAGAACAACTGGTAGATTTCCATCTTGTCCTTGGCTTTGGCCTTGATCTTGGGAATGCCCACAAAGAAACGCTCTTTATTTTCTTTGCTGTCCAGCTCATCGCGGAAATCGCTGAAGTCCATTTTGAACGGTGGATTGGAAACGATATAGTCAAAACGCTTCAGGTCTTTTCCGTCCCGGTGATAGGGGTGCAGCACGGTATTGCCCTGGATCACATTGGGGATGGAGTGCACCAGGTTATTCAGGATCAGGTTAAGGCGCAGCAGGTTCGAGGACTTTTGCGAGATGTCCTGGGTGTAGATGCTGCAACGGTTCTCACCAATGGCATGGGCTACGTTCATTAGCAGGGTGCCTGATCCTGCGGAAGGGTCGTAGCAACTAACATTCTTGACTTTGCCCTGTTGCTCCGTCGGTACCAGAATAGCCGCCATAATGCGGGCCACGGCATGGGGCGTGTAGTACTCGGCGTATTTGCCGCCGGAGTTGCTGTTATAGTCCTTGATCAGGTATTCAAAGATGGTGGCGTAGAAGTCGAATTTCTGGGTAAAGATTCGCTCGAAGCTGAACTCCACCAACTTGTTGATGATGGCGCGGCAGAAAGCATCGCGCTTGGACTCATCGGCAATGTACTCACTCACCCTATCAAACAGCACCACCTTGGCGCCGCCGTCGGTTTTTACTGCGAACACGTCATTATTGGTCAGGGCAATATCGCGCAAGGTATCGTCAAACAGCTTGGCGAAGTCCGGCGCGTTCTGCTGACCAAACAGGTAGCTGATGAAATGGTGCGGCTTTAATCGTGCGGTGTCGCCGCCCATTTGCAACTGGAGCATTTCCAGCTCGCCTTCGCTCATGGCGACCAGGGCTTCTTCCCACTTTCCGGCGTTGGCGACCTTCTCGTCGATCTTCTTCGCCTCGTAGGCGAATTTGTCGTTCAGGAACTTGTACAGAAAAGTTTGGGTGATGATTTTGAATTCATTACCATCGTTACCCAAGCCATAGTGGGCGCATATGTTCTTCAGGCTATCGATCAGCGCCTTTGTTTTATCTCTAAATTCAAGTTCTACCACGTACGTGCTCCGGTATTAAATTCTTTCAGGTATTCAGCGACAACCAGATGATTGATATAGCGTGAGGCGTCGGCGTTGAGTTGTATGTTTTGCTCTCCTTTGAAGCGCCTGATCACTAAAGGCATCATCTGGCGTTCAAAGTAGCTTTCGTTGTCCAGTATCTGGCTGTTATTCAATACCTGCTCATCGGCGTCCTGCTTGACCCCGGTGAGGGCTTCAAAGATCTTGCGCTCTGACTCACTGATGCCTCCACGTTCTTGCAGGCGCTTGTGAATGCGGGTGTATTTGGCATCTCCATGGTACTTCTGGCGAAGCTGGTTGTTCTCGCGGTTCAGCTCCTTGACGCGCTCGTGGATCTTGTTAAGCGCATCGATGTTGGCCACCATTTCATCCTGGGTGACTTCACTGAGGTTCTTTTTCTTGAAGAGCCTTTCCAGCTCTTCCTTCAGGCTGACGAACTTGGGATCTTGCTGGTCAAAATTACTAGCCAGGGCTTCGCGGGTTTGGCGCAGGGTGTTTTTCAGCTTGTCGGCCAACACCAGCTCTTCTTCACCCACCTTGATGAATTTAAAGATGACATCCTCAAGGGCCACATTCAGTAAATTGGCAGTATCCGTGCCTTGCTCGATACTCTCCTTAAGATTGAGCATATCCAGGTGGCTACAGGTTTCCCGATAGAGGATGTTCAGTTTGGCGAAGTCCAGCTCACCCAGGATGCTGTACTCACCTTGCAGGCGGATGAGGTTGTAGAGGCTTTTCGCATCGCCCAGTGCTTTCTTCAGGGCCAGGATGGTTTCCCTGTCCTGAATCTGGCTTATCTGGTCGGTGAAGACCTCGGCATTTTCGATGTCGAAGCGGAATAGCACATCCTTGATGTGTTCGATTTCCTGTCTGATCTCCTCCTGAGATTTGAACAGGTTGGAGTAGTTCTCCATCTCATCGCCCAGCTCAGACTGCAGCTCGTCAAAATAGGCTTTATTGGTTTCATCAAATTCTTTACGGATATCGGCGAAATCAACGACATAGCCGTACCTGAAGTCTTTATAGGTGCGATTGACTCGGGTTAGCGCCTGAAGCAAGTTGTGTTTGCGGATCACCCGCCCCAAATAGAGTTTTTTCAGACGTTTGGCGTCAAAGCCGGTCAGCAGCATGTTGTAGACAAACAGGACATCGATTTTTCCCGACTTGAAGTCTTCTACTTTCTCTTTGCGTTCTTCCTTGGTACCTATGTCATGCAGGATCAGTGCTGCGCTGTTGACTCTGTTCTGCTCTTTTCTTGATTTCTTGTATTCAGCTGGAGGTTCAGCGACTTTAGGCAAATCATAGATAATATCGGTAGCTTCTTCGATTTGATAAGTATTGCCTCCCCTACTTTCAAATAGCTCAAACATTGCCTTGGCCTGATCGGAGCTATCGCAGATCACCATGCCACCAATGGTGGCATCGTTCAGCGCACCTCGACTTTTTTCAAAGTCGGTGATGATGTAGTCGAGCATGGGTTCAACAAAGCTGGGATGCGCGTAGATCTGTTTGCGGTCCACACCCCCCATTTTCACTTCCACCTCTTCCAGGGCCTGTTGCAACGCCATTTTGTAATTGGTAGCGATTTCTTCCCGGATCAGGCGCAGGGTGTAGCCATCGGCAATGGAGGCGTTGTAATAGTATTTGTGGATGTAATCGCCGAACAGCGCGCGCGAATTATAGTCATCCCCCAATAGTGGCGTCCCTGTCAGGCCAATCTTGATGGCGTTGGTGTCCGACTGGCTCAGGTTGGCCAGGAAGCTGCCTTTGGGGTTGTAGCTACGGTGCACTTCATCCAGGAAGTAGATGCGCTGAATATCCACGTTATAGTCTCGGGTCGAAACGACATCCGGGTCATCCTTGAACTTTTGAATATTGACGACAGTAATTTCAGCCTTGCCGGAGTGGTTATGGATGACTTGCGTTAACTTGATGTTGCGGGTAAAGGCTTCACGGGAGTTGATGATGTGGACCGTCAGACCGCGAGCGGTGAACTCCCGTTTTGCCTGATCCAGCAAGTCCAGCCGGTCGACAATAAAGTAGAACTTGGGAATGATCTGCTGTCTCTGGAAGTAGTCAGTCAGAAAGCGGACGTTGTAGAAAGTCAGCGCGGTTTTGCCACTGCCCTGGGTATGCCAGATAATGCCTTTCTTTACCTCTTCATTCAGCTTATTCTCGATAGCCTTGGTGGCGAAGAGCTGTGGATAGCGCATGATGTGCTTTTGCAGCCCGTCAGTCTCTGACACATAGGCGAGCGCATAGCGCAAGATAAACGCAAGCCGGTCTCTGTTGACCAGAGAGGTGCAAATACGATTGGTTGGCCGGTTCGGGTCTTTATTGACAATGAATTCGGGATTGCTGCGAATGACTTCCAGGTTGTTGTCCTTCAACACCTTGAGTTCGTCATCATCCGATAGCGGCTTGAGCAGGGCCGTAAGGTTCAGAATCTCTTCCTCACGAAAGTAATTGAAGGCCGGCTTATGGTAGGAGCTGCTGGCGTAAAACGCGCCCTGAACAGGTTCCGGGTCGCCGTCGTCATACTCCATATTGTTAGAGAAAATCATGAACTGCGTGATGTTGGCAAAGCGCTTGAACTTGGGGTTCTGGAAGCGCTTGTTGATGCGATCCCGCTCCGCCAATATGCCTTCACGGTTGTTCGGTTTCTTCACTTCAATAAAGACCAACGGCATGCCGTTGATCAGCAGGGTGACGTCTGGCCGAAACTCTTCATCGCCATTCTGGCAGGTCAGTTCGGTAACGACATGGAAGCTGTTGTTGTCGAAGTTTTCGAAGTCGATCAGCTTGGTGTTGGAGCGGTCGCTTAGCCGTTCAAAGAAGGCGCGCCCCAGGTCTTCGTTGTCGAGCAGCAGTTTGACGTCTTCCAGGAGTCGAGAAACATCGTCCGCCTCGATGCCGGGGTTGATTCGGGTGATCGCTGATGAGAACAGCTCAGGGAATAAGTTGGTGTCCAGATCCCAACTCTGACCCTTGAGCGAGAGATACTGATAGCCCAGCCTCATCAGGTGGAGAATGGTCGGGATTTTTACTCGGGTGTCTTCGTTGAACTTCATGCTAAGCCCTTGTTTTTTAAATCGTGCGACGCCATTTCGCACCACGCCCTTTACCGTTCGATTCGATCAAACCTTCTGATTTGATCGCCCGAAGCACCAGCCGCACCATGTCCCGGCTCACGCCTGGGCAAGCTTCTTCAATCTCGGAAATCGAAAACGGCAGAGTGCGCCCCAGGACTTCCGCGCGCACCCGGTCACCTTTGCTGCCACGTCCCCGCTCGATGGTGCCGACACGCTCCTCGAACTCACGGTAGGCTCGCAGCAAGGCACCCCAGAAATAATCAAGCCAGGGCTTGACGTCGTGCTGCCCCTGGTGCCATCCCTGCGAGCTGGCTTCGAGTGTCTCGTAATAGCCTTCCTTGGTTTCCTCGAAGATGCGTTCCAAGCTGATGTAGCGGCCCACGGCATAGTCGAAGTAGTAGAGCAACAACAAGGTCAGCAAGCGAGACATGCGGCCGTTACCGTCCGGGAATGGGTGGATGCATAGGAAATCAAGCATCGCCAGCGGCACCAGTACCAGGGGGTCGGCCAGGTGCTGATCCAGCGCGGTGGCGTAATACCGGCTCAGATCGGCCATAGCCATCGGCGTCAGGTGCGCCGCGACCGGCTGGAAACGCAGACGCGAGGTGCCGTCCGGGTGACGCTCGATGATGTCGTTGTTGGTGGCTTTCCAGCGCCCGCCCGCCTGCGGCATGTAGCGGTACAACATGGTATGCAATTGCAGTACCACACCTTCATTGAAAGGCATGTGCGCGGCGGATTCATGGATCAGCGCCAGCGCATCACGATAGCCGGCCACCTCCTGTTCAGAACGACTCTTTGGCGCTGCGTTGCGCATGACCAGAGACTTCAACCGTGAAGGAGCCACGACAACACCTTCCAGGCGGTTGGACGACTCGGTAGATTCGATCACCGCGATCTGACGTAGGCCTTTCAGGGTTTCTGGCGACTGCGCGGCATAGAGTTGTTGTTTGCCCTGATACTCGCCCAGTGAGCGCAACGTGGCTGCCTGGGTGCCATCGAAACGAAGCGCAGCGAGGTACTCGGGTGTGAGCGAGTGCATGTAAATGTAAGCCCAGGCTATCTAAATGGGGTAATCATATCCTTTAAATGGGGTATTTTCTACAAAAATACCCCATTAATGGTGTTTGACTACCCCATTTCCTGAACACAGGGCTGGCCATGAGGATCGAGCATGGCCGCAGGGAGGGAAATGGGTGACTCGAACCTGAAGAAAATAGGCAATCAGCTCGAAATTACCCCATTTATTCCATTATTTACCCCATTTTTAGTGTTCAGCCTTGGGCCAAAGGCAAATGGCAAAGGAATGGCATTCAAGGGGCAACAGCCCTACCCAGAAAAAGGAAAAAGGCCACCCCTGCCCAGTCGCTGCTGCAACCACCGGCCAAATCACCCCTATGCCGTGCCGCTGCCCTCCGCCGCACCCAGATAGTCCGCCCAGTCCTGCAACAAAGCCCTTCTCTGATCCAGCAACAACGCCTTGTTGTACGTCGCCCGCACTTTGTTGCTTTCCACGTGGGCAAGCTGCCGCTCAATTGCATCAGGCCGGTATCCGTTCTCATTGGCCCAGGTAGAAAATGTCGTGCGCCCGCAATGCGGCGTCGTACCCCGCCCCAGGTTCATGTCTCGCATCGCGTAGGTGAGCCGATTGGGAGTGGTGAAGCCCTTGCCGCTCCGGTGTGGAAACAGATAGCGCCCACCACCCGTGATGTACTGCAAGTCTTTCAGCACCGCTATGGCTTGCACAGACAACGGGCTTACATGGTCGCGCCGCGCTTTCATCTTCGCCGCAGGCCGACGCCACAGTGCATCCTCAAAGTCGAACTCATCCCACTCGGCATCCGCCGCTTCCCCTGGACGGCAGGCGGTCAGCGCAATCAGCCGCAGGCACAACGAAGTTTCCGGATAGCCCCGGTAGCCGCGCAACTCCTGATAGAACTTCTGGATTTGCTCTCGCGTCATCGCCGCCTTGCTCTCGCTGAACGGCACGCGCAGCAGCCCACGCAGGCTGGGAATTGGATTTGCCTCGACCAGCCCCCGCACCACCGCAAACTCGAAGATTGCCGAAAGATCGCCTTTGACATGGATGGCCGCCCACGCACCATGGGCCTTGCACTCCTCCAGCAATGGGCGAATCTGCTTCACGCCAATGTCACTCATCGGCATCCCATCAAACTTGGGCGACAGGTACTTCCTGATCCGCGATTCTTTCGTCCGGTAGGAACTGAGCGCAAAGACTGGTTTGATCTCGGCCAGGTACGCCTGCGCCACCTTGGCGAACGAGCTTTCACGGGCGCGCTTGCGTTCCTCCAGCGCTTCGAGGTTGCGCTGCTTGACCTGCTGCCGTTCATGTGCAGGATGAATGCCTTGCTTGACCAAGGCGCGGGCCTTCTCTCGAACCGCACGCGCCTCAGCAAGGCTTACTTGAGGAAAGCCGCCAATGGCAAAGAGGTTCTCCTTGCCTTGCAGGCGGTACTTCCACCGCCAGAGCTTGCCGCCGGTGGGCTTGACCAGCAGGAACAGGCCCCTGCCGTCTGAAAGTTTCCAATCTCGATCAGTCGATTTGGCCGACCTGACCTTGAGGTCGGTGAGTAGGTTTTCGGGCATCGTTGGACTCCACTGCGGGGAACAGTACCCCCACGGTTGAACACGAGTACCCCCAACGCTACCCCCGAATTTTTCAGACCTCGATGAACAATAGGAACGCTCAGTAGACCGTATTGTTTACGCAACCCATTGATTTTAAATGGGTCAACCTATCCACCAAGCGCTACTGAGCGCCACCGAGATCCAGCAAAATCCGTCAGACGTTGCCGAGACACCCCTAAGTCACACGGGTATGGACACGACCTAACCGACTGAATTAGAAGAACTTATTCCGACCGAACGGTGTCCACACCTGATGGTTGTTGGGCGCACATCACAGCATAAGAAGAGACCCTGTTGGCTAAGCCTCCTCATCATTGGAATCCAGTGGAGTCGTCTCGCTCGCTCCTTCAGGGAGGTCTCGGTAAGGATAAAACCCTATCCGACCATCTCCTCCCAGCCCGACAAACTCCTCCGTGGGTAGGGACTTCGCAACGATTGCAGGAACGTTAGTGTTCTCCATCACGATGATTTGACCTTTACCTTGGAACGCCGCCAACCACCCATAGAACTTCTCACCCACAGTCGCGGCAGGAACTTCTCCTTCATCAGCCAGCTTAGGATCGCCGTACGCCCTCAGCGGAGAGTCGATTACCACGGCACCTAGGTGGGGATGCCCTTCTTGAAGCGCATGTTCCATAAGAGCAATAGTCAACGCAGAAAGATAGAGCGCTCGCTTACCCGCACCGTAGCTAAGCCTGGGCCGATCATTAAGTACTAAATCACACGCTGCTGCATCCAGAGCAATATTCTTGATGTCACTGAATCCCCACGCCTCCAGCATGGCCTTTGACCGGTCGGCCACAGCTCTTCCATCTGTTCCCCCGTCTCGAGTCACAGTAACTTTCGGTCTGGCCTTTAGCCCCTTCAAACGAGTGATCTCCGCCTCGAGCCGCGCAATTTCATCAAGAGTCCCAAGCTGGGCCGACAATTCGCCTCTTCGTTCCGCGAGGGTTTTGGGATCGGTCGAAAACTCGATACGAACACCGGTCAAGGCCGCAGCCTCCCGTTGCTCCAAGCGATCCAGATCGGTTCGCTTTAGGATCACTTGATCATGAAATCTCTGAAAGCGATCCCTCTCAGTTTTCAGGGCAGAAACCAATCCCGCCCGCAGATTGGAGATCTTCCCGGCTTCCGCGGCGATAGCTTTGCGATAGCTATCAGGTTTTTCCAACTGTGCAGGAACGTGTTCCTGTGCAAGAGGGGGAGTGCCACATAGCGGACATGGAATTTCAGAGAGCTCCAGAAAAAACTCTACGCCCTCTCCAGCCGCGCCTAAACGTTCCAAATCATTGTTGTACTTCTGCTCTAAGATCTCAAACCTAGAAATCATCGAGCCCGATTGGTCGCGCCGAGCGGTCCAACTCCTTAGTTCCGATGCAGCGTGCGCGATCTCCTTCCTGACCGACCGGAGCTTTGATGCCCTGGCCTCATACTGAAGATTCAGTTCATTTAGATTTTTATCGACACTCGCCAGTGCCTTCTCGACGTCCTCGCGAAGGACGTCTGAGTCAATATCTGCCTTGACCCGACTCAGCGACTCCTCAGCGGAAGTCAACTGACCTCTGATGCGATCAACCTCAGAATTTGACTTTTTGATCGTTATGGCAGCATCGTCTTGTCCTGTTAGGAACAGATTAAATGATGCTATGCGCTGAGGTACTTGAGCATAGTTTGTCCCCGCGGTATGGCCCTCGCCCATAATCGAGGTCTGCGACACTAGCGCCCAATGGCGTAGGTCGTCGCCAGTCACACGGCCCTTCTTACTTGCCGAATGTAGGATCACCCGTCCGCTAGCACCGGCTAACTCAACCAGAAATTCCCCCAACTTTTGGTCAACGGGCTCAAGCGAATCATCGCCCTCAGCATCCTGGTTGCGACGAAATATGGTCGGCAAGCCTCCTTTGATGCCACGGAGTATCTCGTAATCCTGACCATCAGAGGCAAACCTTAGGTGGAGCTCGTCATAGCCCTGTGCAAGCGGGAACCACTTCGGCGGTTTGTCGCCGCCCACCATGTACCACAAACACTCACGAATATAAGACTTACCTGTGTCGCTGGGACCAAGTATCAGTTGCCGCTTAGAATCAAAATTGACCTCGGCATCCGGCAGGTTTGGGCCTGTAGCCCAGAGCTTTACTAACACTATTCCCATAATTGCCCCTGACCATAGGATTGCGTCTCGACCTCTGCTCCCCATAGATGACCGCTAGCTGAGAACTCCTCGGTGAGCGTCAACGAATCCATGTCTCCGAAGTGGCTTGCAACCCACACGCATCTCATATCAAGCTTTCGCAGATATGGTGAGCCAAGCCCGCCCGTTAAAGCTCGAGAGTTTTCGCCCGCAAAGTATGTGATTCCCTCAGCCCCCCAGCTAGCAGTAACAAGCGCACGGGTGCTCATTAGATGAAGCCCTTGCTCGATCAGCTCTCGCCGACTCATCAACTCGCCCCCTCTGTAGGGCACTGGCGTATGCAGACTCGTAGGTCCCTCAAGATCGGCGGAGTAGACCACGGCATAGTCCAGTAATACGAGCTTCTGCAAGTCTGCCCCACGGGGGAACAACGCTTGAAGTAGGTACACCATTCGAAGCCCCAGTTCAAATGGTGTGTTGAAAACAGGGGAAGATTTCCTTTTCATTTGACCCACTTGACCTTTTTATCGTTAGCCAGATGGTGGCAAGAGCCCGGCAAGTCGTTCGGTCGCAGTCTTTTGGCAAGCACGCTATCGCTCAGCTTCAGTGTGTTCACTCCTTGCAGCACATCTTCCAGCCGCTCAAGACCGGTCTTGGTTTTCAGGCTGTTTAGCCATGGCCGAATACCCGCTTGAACAAGCGTCAGAAATGCAGCGAACTCATCTTCACCATAGATATCTCGGCTGAACTGCTTGAGTCCTTCGGCGCAGTAGAAGTACGAACGTTGATCACTGAAGTGCTCTAAGTACCTATCAGATGCGAGAACATCCGCAAGGCTCACCGGCGTTCCCTGATGCTCTTCGTACACACGCAAGAGCTCGGAAACGTAGATCATCTCCGACCCATCTGGGGTATGGGGAGTCAGTGGATCATCACCCCTCTCAGCCTCTATGCCGAACAAAGCGTAATGGCGCTTCTTGTTTTTAGAGTGCCATTCGATTAGGTCTCGCACTAAGCACTCACGGATGCGCGAGAAGTCGAATGCATCGATCAGCCGCTTCAAGTCATCGGTGAGCAAGCTTGTCTTGTTCTTGAAGCCAGTATTACCCTTTTCCCATGCGTCAAGGAATGTCTCCTTGAACGTAGCTGGGTCGGCAAACAGATTATGGAGATCATTCCCTGCATTCTTAGGTGCGCAGAGATAGTAGTTCCGAGGCGGCTTGTACACGCCAGCCAAGAGGTTGCGAAAAAATTTACCAAGCTCTGGAAAAAAAACAGAAGGTGTTATTCCACTCGCGTAATGCTTGGCTTGGTACAAATCCCATCGGCCCGCCATTTGCTGTTCGACAAGCCGGGCCTCGACGTCGCGGCCACCGTCACCAGAGCCACCCAGCTTTTTGACGAAGCAATAGATATGTTCTCCACTTGGCCTATGCCGGCATGCCTCCTCGATAAATTCTTCCCATTGATCCTCATTGAAATGTTGAACCTGAACGGACGGAGGCACCGCTCCGTGCCTCACAGCAACACGATTTAGCTTCTTAATAGCGGGCGTTTTCTTTGATGTTGTCATCACAGAAGCGGACGGCAGGTTTGGGTAACGTCGGTGGTCACGCGGAGGTACGGCCGAAAACAATCACTGCTTCACAACCGATTGTAACCACTAATCACTGTCGAGCCGTGAGAGCGACCATCCTCTACCCGGAGACGCTAAGGCGCTTTCCGCTGATTGAGCACAGCCAATTACCACGCGTCGACCAAGTTAAATAGACGAAACAGCCTCGTGCAAGTTTGTCCTTGAGAAACGATTTTCCGGCGCGTTTTAGACCACAGGGGGAATGTGCGCTGAATCGCACGCTCCACGTGCTGAAGGCGAACTTCCTGCGCGCCGCGCGGATAGATCCCCAGGTAGCACAGGCTATGCCGATATAAGAAGCTCGCTATCGTCCCATAACAAAACGCGATTCACGAGCCGTCAAGAACTTCCAGCAAACAAGCCGTTGAGGCATCAGTACAAAACGGTGGCAATGAATTCCATGTATTTGGCTGTATCTCTAGGCGTGGTCATCGCGCGCTCCATGCATCGTCTGCCCTTGCGTTCGCGCTGGTGGCGATGTCGTTCTGGGCCTGGCTACCGGCCCGCACTTAGCCGCGACGTCGTAATTAGAGAAAGCCGCCGTCACAGAACCAATCGCTAGCGACGGCTCCCCGATACATGGCGGCTACCCACGAATTCTTCTGATCTGCCTCAACGCTATCGAGCTCCTCCCTCAAGTGCGCGCGTACAGCATCAGCTCCACCAGCGTTGTGCAGTTTCGCCAATCGTCCTCGAATCTCAGCAAGTCGGCTGCCTGCATTCGACCCAAACAGGCTGCCAAGCTTCAGTTCTTTTAGGTGGGACGCCACTCGAGCCTTTTCATCCAGTGTCCAATTAGCAGGAGGAGAAGCTCGGTAGCGGAATGCTGCTGGGGACCCGACGACAACCTCAGCGGCAAGCCAAACGTCCTGATCGAAGTCGTCGAAATAGGGGTGTAGCAATTGTTCACCAGCTTTCGTCGGGTAGTACTCCATCTTCTCGCCTTGGCACCACGTACACGCTGGCACCAAGTTATGCGGCGTAACCGAAAGCGCAGGGAAATGCGTCTTTGGGAGATAGTGGTCAAGCGTGTTCACAGTCCCGATGCCGCAAAACGGGCACCGCCCGTTCACCGGTACAGACATGATTTGGTCATAAACTGACCGCCCCTTGGCCTTCTTGGGGACCATCCGCAGCGTGTAAACCTTAATCAACTCTTCCGCCACGACCGTGCGCACCTTGGTGGTAAGAGGAGTCAAGTAGAGAGACTTAGCAGCCGCTGCCAAGTCGTAGTCTTCAGACGCTTTCCCGATGTCGCTACTGATGGCCTCGAGGCTGGCTCTCAGCTCCGGGTTCTTCACCATTGCGACGCAGGTATCGAATACGTCCCGCGCTACGTATGTATCGGCTCTATCATCTTTGGGAAGCGATAAGTACCTCATGATCAGTCTTCGTCATTCACATACATCGCTCGGAGGACAGCCTTGCCCTCGGCACCCAATTGGTGTCCCATTAGCTCCATGGCGTCCTCGTAGGACGAGGCCTCGCGTCGGACATCGTCCAGAATTTGGTGATAGCCAGACTGCGATAGCTCGAGCTGGAAAACCTCCCTGCTGAGGATCCCAATGCTCTCGCCAAACGTCTCAATAGTCGGGCGCTCGGCCTTGGACGCGGTTAGTATGCGATTGATGATCCAAACGCAGGATTGCGGCACTTCCTGGAGGATGATCGGAGAGTGTGTGGCGATGACAGCAACGCCATTCCGCCTTACTAACAGTTCGGAAATCGCGCGGGTCATGGCGGATAGCAACGGAGGGTGAAGATGCCCTTCCGGTTCGTCAATGAGGACCAGCGTTCTTTCTTCAACCTTTTCGACAAGTCGCGTCAGGGTGAGAAGCACGATTTTATGTCCAGAACTCAGCGCTTTAAATGTTTTTAGGACACCCTCCAGCTCTTCCTTTTTGGATAGATCTGCCTCAATCACTTCAGCGAGCTGAGCGGCCTTAAATACCGGGTCGGACTGAAGTGTGCCGATCACTTCAGTCCACCTCCTGCGCCTAGGTCCAATACGGCATTCCTTCAGACTATTTACGAATTCCGTGGCGAGCATCTGAGGAGATTTAGGCTTGATCGATGCTGTAGGCGAGTCGCTAGCCCATCCCCGAAGCCCAATGTACGAGAACCCGAGAGCATCAGGGGCGGAGTCCCGGTCCGGTAGCAAGTCAGCCTCATCAAAGGCGCTGAAAGAAACTGCAACTACGTTCGCGAACTTGCCGTTATTTTTTCCTTGCTCACTAAGTTGGAATTTCCCTGACTGCTTAGCGGACGCATCCTTCGCAACTAGCGCCTTGGTCATAAGGGAAAGCAGACGAGTTTTCCCGACACCGTTTCTCCCTATGAGAATATGGACATTGGTCGGAATCCGTGATTCTGGGTCAACGCTAAATTCGAGTTCGAACGGCGGGGCTCCGTCGCCGAGCCGCTTTGGCGGAGAGTAAGAAAACTCGTAACGCGTAACACGGGCATCGCCCCGCGCCATTCTTCGGAACTGACCTTCGACCGTGCTGCGCGTCACGGAACGGAGCAATGACTCTTCCGTGACGTATTCGTCCTTTGCCCACTTCCACAAAGCGGCATCCCACGCGACGTCTTTTAAGGCGACGAGGACTTGCTCTCGAATTGGGTCTCCGAGAGCATCAAGGTTCGAGTAGTACTCTTCATCCTGACCCACCGAAAAATAGGGACTGTCGAGCTCAGTGAACTTTGTGTCGAGGGCCGGATAACGGTGCCCGGAAGGTATGTCGCCTACGCCAGAGTGAGGCTTCAATCCGCGCGAGCCGATCTTAACTTGCCCAATCCCGTGCTTTTTCCCACTTGTGTCCACAACAGTCAGGTAGAACTGCGTCCGGTACTTTCCCCAATCATCCCAATAGTCGGTCTCTAAGTACGCCGACCATCCTTTGGCATCCGCTGGAATTTTTGCGTTCCGAGAGAGGACGTGAAACGGTATGGATTTAGAATTCTTTTGCATTTCTCAATGTGATGAGGGAGTCGCGCAGGCCGTCCGCACCGAAAGATTTGACACGATTCTAAGGTGCCCCAAGTAAAGTGACAAATAAATACGGTTATTAAAATGTGAGTCAGCTCCAATTGCGCCCTCTCGTGGATACTTTTCCGCTACCCGATGTTGACAATTGTCATGTAATAGGGTTTGAGACGTTGTTCGTCGCACCAGAGCCTCAGACGTTCACTATGCACGTCGAGGTAGCCCGCTCCATCAGGGAAGGAAGCGATCAACGCGTGGTGAGATACCAACTGAAGAATGTCTCCCTGCCTGCGAAAGGCGCCCGTCCGGAGGAGTTCCGCAACAACTGCGTCTACGCGCTCGGAATGCTCCTGGGCGATGTATTCAGCGAGGGAGTCATCCAGTTCGAGCTCGCCCCTTGAACCGGCAAACTCTGCAACAGCTATGGCCGCGGGACTAAGCTTCGATGGTTCCCAGCGTTTCACAGCAGGACGTTCCAGTTGTCTCGTCGAGTAAGATTTGGCCCACAATTCAAACCCGGCGGCCCCTCCCATGGACGCGCCTCTTGCGATGAGCAGCTCTTTGAGATTCTCATGATCAAGATCAGGCCCAAAAGGCATGCGCACTTCGCAACAGCGTGAAATCTTTGTCCAAAGAAATTCGAGCAAAATTCTAGCGACATTGAGCGTCGCTGATGCCAGAAGCACCCAATCTCCAGTGGCTCGAGCAACAAGATATGGACGGCCGGTGCACTTCACCACGCTGAACTGACCCGCCGTGATCAAAGAGGGTAAGAGCTCGGGTGCCGCGACACTATTACCTCCGACGTGCGATTCAACCACGTCCAGAATCGCTTCTCTCAACCCACGTTCAGTGGAATAACCGTCAAAGCCGAGCAGCACGGTCACCGGTGCGTAGAGTTGGCGTGCCAGCGTTATGAACAACAGCCGGTCGGAGGGCGGAAGACCATCTAGCTCCGTAGCTGAGCGCGGTCCTGATCGTCCTGTCAATTTCTCATACGAAGACCTTGCCGCCTCGAAGTCGAACACTTCACCAGCCTCAAGCCGCGCAATGAAGTTTTTAACAAACAGCTTTTGAACTGAGGCCAAATGTGCGATTCCGTCTGCTAAATCTCCTTTTCTAAGAGTCTTCTTCACTTCTAGGACACATAAGACCTGCTCGATTGGATAGATGAATTGGTCGGTCAGCCCGTATTGCTGACCTTCACCGCGAACGAGCATGCCGTCTATCTGGTTAGGTATCCCATCAATGAAACCGGAAACTACACGTAGATCCAGCTTTGGCGGCAGAACAAACTCTCGTTCGATACCCGCATTAGCAATAGCCTCGTAAGCATTCCCAAGAGTGGGCATGTGTGGCATGTCGATCACCTCGACCTTCGCTCTCTCCGCCAAGACAAAGGATTCGAGTAGTTCTGCGGCATTTTTGATCATGCTAGGAGATTAAGAGAGGTTTGTGTTTGGCCTCGTTCGCCGGCAGCTGGAATGCTTAGGTCCTTCAGTGCGACAGTCGCGCTATTACTCCCCGCCATCCAGGCCAGTCGGTTGTACCTGTAACGCCATCCCCAAGATTGGTCCTTTCCCATTCGGCAAGCGCCTGCTTTTCCGTTTCGCTCATCTTGGGATGAAGCGCGACAATGCGTTCAATTGTGAGAAGGAAAGGATTCTCCTTGATGGCCTTTGAGGTCATAACAGTTCCTCGTGTATTTCGTTCTGAGCCCCAAAACTTGCACCTTCGGGGCCTCTGTAGTCGGCCCCGGGGGGACAGCGATCGGTCCAGGGCGAGCCCGCCTATTTTCGCTCCTTTTGAGGACGCGAAGACGTGCCAGCTGCCCTCGGTATCGAGAGGTCGTCCAAATCGCGCATAAATTTGGTATACGAAACGTTTAAGGCACTGCACCACATCCTCAATTCAACGACGTCTAACCGCCTCTGGCCTCTCTCGCACTTGCTGACGAACGATTGCGTCTCCTCAAGCGCCGCC
This sequence comes from Achromobacter sp. NPDC058515, assembly GCF_042721735.1. NCBI lineage: Bacteria > Pseudomonadati > Pseudomonadota > Betaproteobacteria > Burkholderiales > Alcaligenaceae > Achromobacter > Achromobacter sp. NPDC058515. The sequence continues at coordinate 277,914 of NZ_JBHXNI010000003.1, read as the reverse complement.
GCGAGATCTTCCTGTGTCATCTTGACGCTGTCCCTTGCGGCGATGAGAAGTTTCAACATTTGCCCGTAGTTGTAGGTGTAGATCGACTTGTCCATGTGTGTGCCAGTGCTGTTGACTGGCACAAAGGTTGAAGTTCATTTTCGAATAGTCCAAAATCGACTATTCTTAGTGGTATATCGGGGAATCAACTGTGGACGGAACTACACGTGGTTAGGCATAGCATGAGTCGGGCCCTGGACGCACTTATGGGGCCGAAAAATCCCCCAACTCCGGCGCTCAGCGAGACTGGATTCTCATGGGGAAAGCAGGTTTCAGATCCTGCCGGGCTTTCCGGGGTGGGACTTATCCAGGCGATGCTCCAAGCCGACGGGGTCGCGGCGCTGCGCCTTGGTCCCTCGGGTCTGACGTATGTCGATGGCTCTGAGACGTACGTGGTTGACGAGCGGCCAGCAAACGTCCGCGTCCTAGAGGCAAACAAGGTCTTGGAGCTTCTAGGAGCGGACTTCGCTCAGGAACACCAGGCAACCTTCACGGAGCTGGCGCATGGCTATACGTGCTTCATGGCCGGAAACAGCGCCACAGGAAGGACCAAGGGCGAGGCGTCGATTCGAGCCTGGCTGCTGCACCAGGCGTCGAAGGGAAACGCGCTCGATGACAAGTCGTGATCGACAAGTGCGTGAGTACCCATTTCCCAGCGAACCGGTGGATCTCTCTGTGGCAAAGCGAGTGCTCGGCGAGCTTGCCCAGCAGGATGGGGACTTAGGCGCCGCTTACTGGCACTCGGTGTTGACCCTGCTTTTCTGTGCTGGCCAGATGCACACCGAGCTCCTGGCTATCGCGGCACGCGACGGCATGGAAGAGTCAATTACTGATCTTGGAGATTGGACCTGAGTCCGCGATGAATGAAAGTGGGTAGAGCACATTTGAAGCCTCATGCAAACGGCGTGGCGGAGCCCGGCGTCCATTGCATCTCCACTGAATCGCTCCCTTATGGGTTCGTCTTCCCTTCAACACATGCCGCCTGATGTGTCATCCAGCGTTGGACCGCTTTTCATGCACCGCGCGTCCGAGCGAGACTGTGGCCGGCTCTCTAGCTGCATCGATGCTAATGCCTCAAATTTCTGTCCTCGCCCTCGATTTAGAAGGGACCTTGATCTCGAATGCGATCAGCCAAATCCCACGTCCGGGCCTTTCGAGCTTCTTGATCAACTGTCGCGCGCTCTTTCCGCGCATTGTCATGTACACGACCGTGAACGAAGCCCGCTTTCGCGCAATAGCGCACTTGCTCGTTTCCGAAGCCGCAGCGCCAGACTGGTTTGCCGAACTTGAAGTTGTCGATTGGACCGGGAAAACGAAGGACCTGGCTCAAATTATCGGTGCCGCTGTTGAGGACTGTCTTCTCGTGGATGACTTCGAGGGCTACGTACACGGAGGGCAGCGCGAACAATGGGTGAAGGTCACTTGCTTTGACCCCCCCTACGTTACGTCCGACCGGGAGCTAGAAAACACCCTCCGAGAGCTGAGGCACCGGATCAATTTAGGTGGTAGTGCAGCGCCTGCTGGCGAGTCCTGGGATAGCTGGTTCGATAATCATGGTGTGCCGCCCGATTTCGTGCCTCGGCGTGACCAGCCGGCAAACCAAGTGCACGACTCGGGCTCGAGGCCGGAGGAATCTCGTCATGGGAAAAGCGACCCTAGCCGAGGGTGCTGAACGAAGGAGCCACCGTGGCCCCTTCGCAAGCGAAGTCGGGATGTCGACTACTTGAAACAATGGAAAAGCCTCGCGCTATCAACGACTTGCCGCAGGCGTCCCCGACAATACCAAAGTAAATTCTTGGGAGATACCAAAGTAAGTTTCTACGGATCGAACTCTCTTGATCTTGCCCCTGCGAATTCACAGGGAAAAGTCTCAGGGGCTCCGTTACGCTTTCAAAAACTCAAATCGATAGCCATTTCCTTGCCGGGTCACCGTCCCTGCGGCAGGGGGCAGTGCATCGTGAGAAGCAGGCTCGAGTTGTCTGCGCACCGTGCTAACAGTCGCGCTCGGGTAGCGGCTGTCATCTCCGGATTCCAGTCGCTCAGATTCACCAAGCCAGGCTCGAGGAATAGGATCGAGTGATGCAACACGTCACCCGACATGATGGCTTCCCGTCCATCAGCCTTGACGCTTATGGTGACCTGCCCCGGCGCATGACCTGGGGCAGGCTCCATCCAAGCGCCATCTTCGAGATCACATTGCACCATGTGCTGCATGTCCACCAGTTCAGCCTGGCCGCTGTCCACGATCGGCAATATGCTGTCCTCAAACGAGCCATGATTGACGGGATAGTCTGGCTTTTTTTTTGCATGCAGCGCGGCGAAATGATCAAACTCTCGTCTGGCAAATTTGTATTTGGCAATTCTGCTGAAAGGCGCCGTGCGTGATGGGTTGCGAGATCGCTGCGACAGGCCTCTATGTCACTCCTGACGTTTCCCGCACACGCCTAGCCAACTCGAAAGAAGTCATAGGCGTGGAATTTTTCCGCTCATCGCCCAGGGAATGGCCATACGGCTCAAAACGATGCATCAGCAGGATGCTTTGGCATACTTAACACGAAGAACGCGAATATCTAGATCGGCGGGCTTGATCAACTCATAGATAGTTCGCACCTGCGATTTGTGAAGTTTGTCGGTTGTTATAATTTCAATAAAAAGCACCTTGCCATCACGCGTAATTGTCAAATCCGGCCAGCCAGCTCGAAATCCATACGGATCCTGGACAAAGATGGATGCAATTTCCGCCACTTTCTGTGCTCCGAGCGCGTCCCACAATGCAACCATTGCTGCATGATCCATCGTTGGATATAAGCTCTCCTCGACGTTGTGCCTCAGAAAACTACGGAGGTTGCTAGATACACTGCGGTGGGTAGCTGAAGCAATCTCATGCACGATCTTCTCGCTGTGCATTTGAAGGCTGGTGCACTGCGCTTCAAAATAATGCCGACTTGCGTCTACGGGATCGCCGAAGGGTGTGCGCTGGCGTAAGAAATCCAGGCAGGCGCACCGCATCAAATTTAAGATCGCGTGGCCTTCCCGGTAGCTGCCCTGGTATCCCTGCGCTTGGAAGTAGGTAAAGGCCGCGAGTTCCGCGCTCACCTTGCCGTTGAGCGATGGCTGTGCATAGCTTAGGCGATCCAAGGTCACCTCCAAGAATGGGATATCGAGGAGGCGACATTGTTCAGCGAGCTTAGCGCTACAGATGCGGCTCAGAAGTTCTGTAGGTATTTTGCGAATTGAGCCGCTCGGGAGAATCGTCGGCTCGTCTGCCGGCTCCAACACGTCCAGCACCTTGTCGTACACGCGTCGTATTAAGTTCATCTGCCCTTTGCAAAGTTAAAGACTGGCTCAACCAGGGCGTGCCGCGTTGGCGGGGATCGCTCGTGCGGCCGGCTGCGCGTTATCGAGAGACGTGGAGCCATCACTGCCGGCTGCACCGAAGATAAAATGCGAAGAACCTCGCTCAGTCCTGCGGCGAAGGCGCGTCACACTACTTTGTCGCTTTCGGTTCGTTTCAAGGCTACATCTTCCATATGGCGAGTGAGCAAAAAAATTGCTATTGCAGCCGCTGAGTTTTTTGCGAGAATCGCAAATGATGGATCGCGCGCGGGCAAGTGTGAAGAAGCCCCATGCGCTGTGCCGAAGTGGGTGCGCAATGAGCCGATCCCATTGGTGATCGATTTTATGCCCCCTAAAAACTGTCTGGTGTCGGCGAGTGTTTGATCGTCCGGCAAGTTTAAACATGTAATGCAGGCATCCAGCAGCGGCGATATTGATTTGTCCCTGGGGAGGCATATTCCGCGCTCCCGAAGTATTGTCGCGCAGACCGATTCAAGGAAGCTACTGCTGCGTGTGAGGCCGTCGGAAGAGTCGATATGAGTGGCATCGAGAGTCTTTCGCCAAATCTGAACTAATTCATTGCACCCATGGGAATGAAGGGTTTCGGTCATATCCTTCTCGAGTCGCTGGGAGGTAGCTTCGAGTACACCGCGGAGAGCTTGAAGCGAGCTGTCGACCATGGACTGTCGCGCATCAAGGCGCAGGCTTAAATCATCGAACAGCGCGCCAAGTGGCTCCTCGGCGAATAGGCACTCGATCCAGGCTGGCTTGCAAGCAGAAAGTTCCCTAATGCTATATGAACGATCTTGCTCCGGAACTCTGCCCATGGCATCCGCAACGTCGTCATCTGACGTACGATATGCCACCATAAGAGTTCCGTTTGAGAACGTTAAGTAGCCATAAACTTCCCCTTCTGAGGCGTGCTCGAACGTCACAATGCTACCGTTCGCTATAACATCTTCGCCGAACTCTTTCTCTAATGTAGCTTGAAGCGAAATTGCTTGTTTTACTAGCGTATCGCGCTTCTTCTCGATCTGCCTATGCCGGGCCACTAGATTCTCTATCGTGTGATCCATTTTTTCTTCACGCGCAAGACGTTAACGATGCAAAAAACAGGGCTTGGCTTCACGTCAAGGTCAAGGTTGCAGATGCGATTCAACGGTATCCTCGCGATTGACAATTTTAGCCGCCAAGCTGCCAACGTAATATTATTCTGATCCTAACATCGAAACTGCTGAGGCGCCTTATCATGAGGTGATTGGATGCGACGCCCCCTCCAAGGCGCTCGCGCCAATATGCGGAGCTGAATGGGCTGGCCAACGGCGTAGGATGGCTGGCTCCAATACCGTATTATTCTCCACGAAGAGCACATATGGCAAAAATCAGATATGTCGAAATTCAGCACTTTCGAGGAATAGAGGGTCTGAAATGGGCTCCCAGCGAAGGGATAAATTGCCTAATCGGGCCAGGGGACAGCGGAAAGACCTCAGTTATCGACGCCGTTGATGCCTGCATGACAGTTCGGCGCAACATCGAATTTTCGGATGCCGATTTTTTTGAGGTGGACGCTTCGAAGCCAATTGTTATCAGAGTGACTGTCGGCGAACTTCCCGACACTCTGATGGATTTCGATATCTACGGCGAGGTACTCCGAGGCTTCGATGCGGAACTTGGGACAGTCGTGGATGAGCCAGGCGATGGCCTCGAGGTCGTTCTCACTTTCCAGTTGATCGTCGATAGTGACCTAGACCCCCGCCGATCTTTGTATTCGACGCGCACGGAGTCCGAAAAGTACCAGCGGCAACTTCAATGGAAGGAAAGGACCGAACTCGCGCCGCACCGGATAGGAAATCATTCAAGCACCAATCTTTCGTGGACCAGAAGTTCCGTATTAGTGCGACTGTCGGAAAGGCTCGCGATCGGCAGCGACCTAGTTGCGGCTGCGCGCGAAGCGCGGCGCGCTTTCGGCGACAAGGCAGGAGCAAACATCGGTCAGATGCTTGACCTGGTCGCGAAGAAAGCAAAGGAAATGGGAGTTGAAGTCGGAGAGAGGGCCAAGGCTCTGCTGGACGTCGAAGCGCTGTCGTTTTCAGATGGAGCAATTGCGCTTCACTCCGATAGTGGTGTGCCTCTTCGGAACCTTGGCACGGGCTCGACTCGGTTGCTACTAGCCGCCTTACATCGGGAAGCTTCATCGTCAGCGAGCTGCTTGTTGGTGGACGAAGTCGAGCATGGTCTTGAACCGCATCGAGTGATCAGGCTACTGCATTCTCTCGGTTCAAAGGACGTGAAGCCATCCCTCCAAGTCTTCATGACTACGCATTCGCCCGTCGTAGTGCGAGAGCTCAGCGGCGCCCAGCTCTTCATCATGCGCAAAGGGGCCGGAGGACAGCATGAAATGAAACTGGTAAGCAGCGAGAATGCGGTTCAGGGCGTCGCTCGTCTTTACCCAGACGCGTTTCTAGCGCGAACCGTGATCGTGTGCGAGGGGGCTAGCGAGGTGGGACTTTTGCGAGGCTTGGATCGCTATAGAGTGTCGAAAGGAAAGCCCTCCGCATATGCCGCTGCCACAGCGTTCGTCGACGCGCAAGGAAGAAGCCCGGAACATATCTTAGAGCGTGCTCAGGTGTTCGCAAAGTGGGGGTTCGACACCAAGGCATTTTTGGATGCTGATGTTCCCATCCCTGAACACGCACGAGAAGCCGCCGAAGCAGTCGGCGTGAAGGTTTGCACATGGGGGGATTCCCTTGCTCTTGAAGAGGCTTTGTTCAAATGGCTTCCTGACTATGGAGTGGACGACCTGATTCGATTAGCCATCGATCTAAACTCCGAGGAACTAGTCGACGGCGCTCTGGAAGAGGTCTCTAGAAAGGCCTTCAATTTGAAAACGTTTCTCGACATCATCGATGGAGATGCGGCGTACGAGGACGACGAGCGCGCTATTTTGGGCAGAGCCGCCAAACTGACGACAAGGGATTCCAAGTCGGCACCGGGTCGGAAAGGGTGGTTCAAATCTATTAGCAAAATGGAGCGGGTCGGAGAAGCAGTGCTCGGCCCGTGGTTAAAAGACGCAGAACCTGCGCTCAAGCAACCAATCGTCGAATTGTTCTACCGCTCAGATGTCTGATACGCGATTGGATATCCTAGCGCATCGTCGCGGAAGTCTCAGTGCCCCTGCGGGGTGCGGCAAGACGCAGCTAATCTGCTCTGCGATTTCGCAGAATAACGATGGCAAACCAGCGCTTATACTGACACACACCAATGCAGGCAGAGCCGCACTGGAGCAGCGTCTCAGGCACCCAAGCGGGAAAGGGGCCAACGCGGCTCGCGTAGCTACGATTGATAGCTGGGCCATTCACTTAGTCCAATGCTTTCCTCAGCGCTCAGGGCTTTCATCAGCGGTTCTTTCGATGCGAGGAAGCAGCGCGAGCTACGCGGCGATAAGGCAGGGAGCGTTGCGTATTCTCACCGCCGGCCATGCCAATGCAATTCTGTTGGCGACATACTCGCGCATCATTGTTGACGAGTACCAGGATTGCGGCGCTCTGCAACATCAAATGGTTGTCGCGCTCGCCGACCTACTACCTACAGTAGTTCTCGGAGATCCTCTACAAGTCATCTTTGACTTCGCCGCACCTGTGGTCGATTGGCACCGTGAGGTAATTGTCGCCTTCCCTCCACTGGTATGGACGCCCGCGCCTTGGCGATGGAAAAACGCAAATTCGCACGAGCTTGGGGATTGGCTGCTCAACGTCGTTCGACCGTCATTGAGTCGCCAGAACGGTTCGATTGACTTGACGAATGCTCCCGGCGCTGTCGAATGGGTTCGACTTGACGGTACAGGAGCTCAAAAAAACGAGACGCGACTGGCCGCTGCAAAGCGCAATTTTGCCGGCACTGCGTTGATAATTGCCGACGCGAAAAATAAAGAGACGCAATGGGACACTGCTCGCCGAGCCCGCGCCACCATGGTTGAAGCCAATGACATGGCAGACTTTATGAAGTTTGCCGCTGCCTTTAACCCAGCTACCGCGACGTCGTTGGACGACGCAGTGAACTTTTTCGGCAACCTGCTATCCGGGCTATCGCCAAAGCGGTTAATTGCGCGGGCTCGTTCCTTGCACGCAGGAAGAGCAAAGACTGGTGCGAGCAGCATCGAAGCTTCCGCACTTGCCTATCTTCGAAGCCCGTCGTATCGAAGTGCCGCGGACATGCTGGACGCCCTCCAGAGAATATCAGGTGTTTTCGCTTTTCGCCCTGACGTCGCGCGCTTGTGTTCGAAAGCACTGCGGACGGTGTCCGATACAGTAGATTTTCCCACTGCTGCACTGCGCGAACGAGAGCGCTTCAGACACATGCCGCGCGCGTTGCGAGCGAAATCTGTGGGAAGTACGTTGTTATTGAAGGGCCTAGAGGCGGACGTAGCAGTTATCACTGCCCCGGAGACTATGAACGCTCAGAATCTCTATGTGGCAATGACGCGGGGTAGTAAACGGCTCATCATTTGCTCGACCTCGCCTGTACTGACGGTATAGGAGCCGTGGGCTCTCGACGAACCGCGCGAATGGAGTGCAGTCGTGAAGGACAGGTCGTCGGCGTCAAACCGGGGAAAGCGCGGTGCCGGCGGGGCTCCCAACTTCATACCGTCGACGCAAACCGTCGTTGGATATCGGCGCTCCACATCACGAGGCTTCACGCTTCACCGACCTACGCGGCGTCGCGACTGTTCGTCACGTGGCTTGGCACCTAACTAGTCCGCGTCGATCCGGGCAGCGGACGATCACGGCACATGCAGTCTGCTCAACGTCGAAGCATGGTCACGGGTGGGCGCAACGACTCAACCTCGCTTTCGAGCTTTGCGTTCCGCTGTGACAGATCGATAACCATAAACTGCAATTGAACTAGCTGAGACTGGGCATCGTCTCGCTGCTTGGTAACTTGCTCCAGTTTCGACTTCAAGTCTAAACGCCTCTGCGCGCGAACTGCTTTCGATTTGGCTTTCTCCACACTCTCCCTCTTCTGAATCTCAACGTACGCCTGAATTTCACTTATCAGAGAGGAAAACCTAGATTTCCTCAACGCCGAGGGGTCTACTCCGGCCTCCTTTGCGACATTATTCTGAGACACCGGGGTTCCAGCGCTTAAAACTTGCGGCACCGAGTTCTTCAGGCGGTCGAAAGCGGCCCGAAATTTCGCTTCTGCGCTAACGCTGTCGGATAACTTCAAGATAATTCCTTAATCCCAGTGCTTCCTGAGCTAACGCCCGCTCTCTAACCGAGCCCGCCACCTCCGCCGCTAGCTGGCTTTCGATGCTCGAAAGTGACTTGCGGACCGTTTGCTCCAATGTCCGATCGAACAACGCATCAGCGCACGGAGCACCCCCGTCCCCACCAGAACAGCGCGCTATAGCCTCAATGCCGCCGTAGTCGCAATGACCCAAACGCGCACAGCCACCAAGACGTGTCGCGCGAAAGGAGACATCGCCACACTGAGCCGCCTTGGTAAGCGTCCTGAAATCTGTCCGGGAAACGAAACTCACAATCTCCTCTTTCCTGGACTGCCCCCGCGGGGAAACGTACCTTTCACTCGCCAGACGTTCTAACTCGCGCGCGACTACGTCGTATCGAGTCTGCACGATCATTGCCTCAGTGTCTTGCGAGAGGTTCAATCGAGTGAAATTTCTTCCATAGTAAGCAGTCTGCATGCGATTCAGGTGTTTCAACTGAAGTTGAATGGATGCATCACTTACACCAGAAGCATGCATATTCACCGCCCCGGTTCTGCGCAACTGATGATGTGCTAGTGGCCAAATCTCGCCTACGGCATACCGAGGATCGTTGAGAAGGTAGGGCGAAAACAATAGCGCCATCTGCAAGTCGTCTTCCGTAATTCTCAACTGATTCAGGTCGAACAATTTCTCATACTTCTTATACGCCGACAGATAATTCGGTATGTTGGTAGCAACGGAATACTCCAATCGCTCTTCCGTTGTCTGCATCCAGGGCTCATAGGCTCCCGTCCTCAGTCGCGGATTTTTAACATCCTCCGCTGAACAGTTAGTTATCCCGGATTCAACCGCACAGGCCATCCGAAGTCGGGCTATCGATATTAAGGGCTCGAGCGCTACCTCTATATCCTCGCAAGTTACCCATCTTGCATCGCTATCAGGATCTGTCTTAGTTGTTTCCCCGTGAATGACGGGAACAAGCCCAAACTCTGTTTCAACCCACCTCAGACAGTCGCATCTCAGACTATTACACTCATCCTTACGCATGAAGGTGAAGTTAATGACGTAGATTAGCCCGACGAATTGGACCATTCCGAGATAGGAGGTAAGGGATTTTACTGACCACCCTTTCTCCACAGAGCTTCTATTGACCCATTTTTCAAAAAGGTCTGCCAGACCAAACTGGGTCACCACATCATCAAATGTAAGCGATCCACATTTTCCTGTTTTTTTGTTACCTGTCCTGTTCGCGAATGGCGGATCGATTCTCTTATGAGAGCGCTTATCCTTATACCAATTAGACAAGCCACCGGCTTTCGCGGCGTATGCATTAACACAATACCTAAAGCAGTCTTCGATACTTTCCCTGTTGGCCCAATAGTCTTCAAGGCACTCATGAATTCTAAACAACTGGTAGCTCCAGATACGCGACGGAATATAAGGAGTCTGATTAGATCCAGTTTCATGGCTGACTGATTTTGCCAGTATGCGAATTGCGCTTTCATCTAGCAGCGAGAATCCCAAACTTTCCTTCGCGTGCAGCAACCGATCAAGGTCAAGAATAAGTTCGCTTTTCAGATACTTTCCCAACTTGTCACTTACTCGCTTAAGTATCGTTCGATCTCTCCCAAGATCACTTGCTAGGATATTTTCCTCATCACAGATCTCCACCAGCCGTCGAAATCGAGTAAACCTCGCCTTCAGTGTGAGCCAGCCCTTAGGCGATCTTGGCCACCAGATAGTCCACGTAGCAATCATACGAAGAATATAATCGTTCCGCGAATCGAGACGTTTCCGTTGAAAATGGAACTTTACGCTGTGGCCTGCCCAGTAAGTGAAGTCCCAAACGGCGTCTCCCCATCTTGACGCGATGCTTCCATCGTTCTTAGTGCTGACACTCCAGTCGACGGGTGGAGGCCAGCTAGGAGGCCTATAGCAAGGGTGGTCCGTTGCAATAGGGACGGACGAGGCAGAGAGTGCGAGCTCTGGGACAATCAGGACCATAGTCGCCCCTCAACACTTTTCATAACAGCGGACCAGTGAGGATGCCAGTTGCCCTCGGCGATACGCTCGTCGGCTTCTTCTACCCAGCCCATACGTTCGGTTGACGACTGCCTAATCCAATGCAACTTCGCTCTGATTTTTATAATCGCAAGCTGAACCAGTGTTGGACTTTCGTCTGACCATATATGGCCCGACACGCTAAACTCAAACTGCTTAAGTCTGCCGAATGTAGCCAAAGACCATACATAGTCAAAATCATCAATATCACGATGGCTTTCGCACCACAGACATCCGGAAGTTCGTTTGCAGTCTGGCGTGGGCACTAGCGTCGGAATCGAATCCACTGGCGAGGGTTTCTCACTGCAAGCGCCGGGCGCAAGTGAATTTGCTGGTCTCACAGGTCCGTTTTTCCAGAACCTCGCAATCTCGACTGTGGCCCTTGCCGAACTTGGGCGGTGATAATTCCGAAATAGCGTTTGTTCCGAATGTTGCATGATCTCCGTCACGGTTCGATCATCGAGTCTTACGCTAGACGCCATTAGAAAATTTACTTTCGCTCCTCTAAGCTTGCGTGCAGATATATAAGGAATACCAAGACCTTTACAGATTCGGCGAATTCTATGCATTACGCGAGAGTTCGCCAAATCTACATTGCTCGACGACAAGGGAAACAGCCGGGGATCACCGGGGAAAAATTCGTTCCGCCAGGTGAGATAGCCTTCTAGGTGCTGACGATACTCCGAATATATCGTGAAGCTAACATCCCCCTTTCGTCGGGATTTTCTTTCCGAGACGCTATATCCCCTTGCATGGCTTTCGTAGCGAAGTCTTGAGACCTTCAAGCGGACCGCCACGCTTTCGTTCATAGACGTCTGCGATATAAACAAATGAAGCTCCGCTTCAACTCGCAAACTGACGCATGTCGCACGCTTACCATCACAAAGAACAATTACCCTGCCGGATTCCCGCGTACTCCATTTCCCAATATGAAGCGCCGCGCCGTTCTCCGCCATAATTTCTTTTGCCGGCAGTTCGCGCACGAACGGAGCATCAATAGCTTTACAAATTTTTGATAGAAATTTACCGAAGTCAAAAAGCTGTCCTTGATCAAGCTTGTCTGACGCGGAGCCGCCCACCGTAAGTTTTCGTCTAGGATCTCGAATTCGAGTCAACTCTAAAACACTTACACGCCTGTCGAGCGCCTTATCCAGTATTTCGCCGACGGTTTTGGCGGTACCGTAAGCCGAATTGGCTTTCAACCTTGTGAAATTGCTCTTATCAGGAAAATCTACTGAATTCTTTATCTGCGTTCTCAAAACCAAGCTGTCCGCCCAAAGACAATAATCTTGCACTATCGACTCCAGCGAAGCGTCCAACTCGTGCTCATCTGCAAAGCCATAAAACTGACGGAGTTTTCCTAAGCGATCCCGTATGGTTTCCAGAGAGTATCCAGCCACGAGGTCGGCATTCAGGCACTCGTGGATACGCTCGACAACTACCAATCGGTTTAAGAGCGGCCCAGGCAACCTGCCTGCCTTAATATCCGCCAGCGACTTTCTCAATTCTTGCCGAGCTCCGCCCCTATAGAGCATCGGCCTGAGAGTCCAGGGCGTTGATTTCGGTGATAATTTCGCAGTCGGAAAGTTAAAGAGAGGAAGCGGATCAGACACGTATCGACTCCCAATCCCGAGACCTCGTTCCCATCATCTTTTCATAAAACTCCGTCGCAAGCTTCTCTTTGGCCGCACAGTTTTTCACGAAAGTGATATAAGCGAAGGTAGTTTTTTCATTGAGATGATGCATAGAATCCCGCACTAAGCTTACTGCCTCACTTGGTGATAATCCCAAGTCCAAGAGGATCTTTACCCTGGATGTGCCGAACGTTGCCCTCGTTTGATGAAACTTAAATCGTTTCATCCATCCGATGGTTCTGCCGCGAGCCGAACTGCGCATTTCACTTACCAACGCATCGACCGTTTGTACTGTATAAGGCAAGCCATTTTTGGTTAAAAACAGCCGCTGCTTGTCCTGAGGGGCGGCTTTCGCTTCCCGCAGTAGACGTCTCGCCGAGAACTGGTACCTCCTAAGATCTTCGTAAAGGGCAAGCGGGATCTCAAGGTCACCTTGAACGTCGAACTTGGTCGCTATGCCAGTTCCTGGGCCAACGGCCAATAGCAGCAGATGTTCTATTCTTGGGTGCTGGACTGCTCTTCCAAGGCTGGCAGTTGTCAATGTCACAATCGTGCCAACTCTCGCACCAGTAAGCAGCCCGATGCTAAGCATAAGATGCAGCTCGTGGGTGCAGTTATCCGCACTGAACGCCATCAGCTCATTTGCATCGCTTTCGCTCAAAGGCATCAATCCGTCTTCAAGAGACATTCCGATTCGCTTGGCGTTGGGAATTGCAAGATCCGTTCCGTGACGAACCATGCTTCGCTGAAAGCCAGTTGTGTCCACTAAGGACACCACACGTCTTTTGTCGGCCCATAACGGACCTTGAACACCTACCAGATTATGGGTGAGCGCGAACCTGTAGAAATCCACGACTGAGTTCATCGTCGCTCTAACGGTGCTCGACGTATACACCCCTTCGTGAATTGTGCCGATTAGGTAGCCGCGGAATCTTCGCAATACCTGCTCATCTCGCCTTCGGGGAAAATGTCGCCAATCGAGTTGACTTTCCTCTAAGTAGATTGCGTACCTATGCAATCCCTTCATCAAACTCATCAGCCTTTCTGTCTTTATTCCGGCTTGACGCTTGCTAAATGCCCAAACGTTAACTTCGTCCCAGCTGGATCCCCCTTTCCAGAATATTTGAGGAAGCACGCCATTACTTTCCGAGCTAGCTTTGTCCCACCGTTTCTTCGCCTCCGGTTCACTTAGGCGATACATGCGCAAAGCAATCTTTTCAAGTCTTGCCATAAGGCACCTCAATTAAGACTCGTCTCTACTGCCCCGGGCAAAATTGTCTCTGGCCGCTTAGGCGTCCCCCCATGCCCAGGAGCGATTGGCCTTCTCACCTCCGTCCTCTATCAAAGAGAGACTCATGGACAGTACATGACCCTTCCTCGCAGTCAGAAAATTCCCTTAAATATCAAATGGTTATAGGTATACCGTTGAATATAGGTTTAAAGAACAACACTATAAGCAGAGGTCGCATTAGTGCCACCATTTACATTGGCTTCTGCACCGAGCCCGCAGAGGTGGCGAGCAAAAAAAAACTGCCTTGCGGCAGTTTCATGAAGCAGAGGGTCCACACCGCTCAACTGAGGGGTGTATGTCAATATGGTGCTACTTAGGGGTGAACAAGAAGTTCATCACATCCCCATCCTGCACGATGTATTCCTTCCCTTCCGCCCGCATCTTGCCCGCTTCCTTCGCGCCCTGCTCGCCCTTGTACGTGATGAAGTCTTCGTAGGCGATGGTCTGCGCGCGGATGAAGCCGCGCTCGAAGTCGGTGTGGATGACGCCCGCGGCCTGCGGCGCGGTGGCGCCGATCGGCACGGTCCAGGCGCGCACTTCTTTCACACCCGCGGTGAAGTAGGTTTGCAGGCCCAGCAGCTTGAAGGCGGCACGGATCAGGCGGTTCAGGCCCGGTTCTTCCATGCCCATGTCGGACAGGAAGGCCTGGCGGTCGGCGTCGTCCAGGTCGACGATCTCGGATTCGATGGCGGCGCAGATGGCCACGACCGGCGCGTTGCGCGACGCGGCGAACTCGGTCAGGCGGTCCAGCAGCGGGTTGTTGGTGAAGCCGTCGTCGGCCACGTTGCCCACGTACATCGCGCGCTTGGCGGTGATGAAGCAGAGCTGGGCGATGTCGGCCATTTCCTCGGTGGTCAGGTCCATCGAGCGGATCGGCTTGGCTTCGTTCAGCTGGGCGATGCACTTTTCCAGCACGGCCACGATGCGCTGCGCTTCCTTGTCGCCGGAGCGCGCGGTCTTCTGGTGGCGCTGCAGGGCCTTTTCGGCGGTCTGCAGGTCGGCCAGCGCCAGTTCGGTCTCGATGACTTCGATGTCGGCGATGGGATCGACCTTGCCGGCCACGTGGATCACGTTGGGATCTTCGAAGCAGCGCACCACGTTGACGATGGCGTCGGTTTCGCGGATGTGCGAGAGGAACTGGTTGCCCAGGCCTTCGCCCTTGCTCGCGCCGGCGACCAGGCCCGCGATATCGACGAACTCGACCGTGGCGGACAGGATGCGTTCGGGCTTGACGATTTCAGCCAGCTTCTGCAGACGCGGATCCGGCACCTCGACCACACCGACGTTGGGTTCGATGGTGCAGAACGGGTAGTTCTCGGCGGCGATGCCGGCGCGGGTCAGAGCATTGAAGAGTGTCGATTTGCCAACGTTGGGCAGGCCGACGATGCCGCATTGCAGAGCCATGGGAATCCTGTGTAAGTACGGTATTGATCGTTAACGTTCTAGTTTACCCCGCCGGACGGGATGGGACTTCCCGGGCGGGCGGCCATGCGGCCCCGCTAACTCGCCGCGGTGGGAGCCAAGCGCATCACGATCCAGATCATCAGGATCGGACCGGCATTGAAGACGGCGTGCAGGAGGATGGCCGCGCCGATGCCGCGACGCACGCGCATCCAGCCCAGCACCAGGCCGGTCAGCCACTGCGGCAGCACCAGCAGCGGCAGCAGCCAGTACGGCGTCTTGTTGAAGACGAAGTTGCTCAGGTGGACCGCGGCGAACGCAAGCGCGACCAGGTGGAACACCAGGCCGAAATGCCTCAGGTAGTAGCGCCGCCAGGTCGTGTCCCAGCCCTTGAGCGGCTCCGCGCGCCGCCGCGTGCCCCAGCATGCCAGGATCACGAACGCGGCCAGCAGCAGGCCTGTCCAGACCTTGGGGCCCCATAGCACCACCGGCACCAGCGCCGGGACGAGCCACAGAACCTGCCGCGGCCGCCGCAATCCGTACCGGAACAGCATTTCCTCGACCAGCGGCGCCCACAGCACGGCGGTGAGCCAGGGGATATTGGCGGGATCGAGCCGATGGGTGACGCCGCCCAGGCCGGCGGCGGCGACGGCCACCGGACCGAGCGCAAACAGGTTCACGGCCCACAGCACGGCCGCCCAGGCCAGGATGCGTCCGGGCCCGACGCCCGGCCACCAGTCCGCCACCAGCCCGCTCGCGGGCGAGCGCCCGGGCTGGCGCGAGACCGGATGCGGGTGCCGGATGAAACGCCAGAAGTCCGCGATCTCGCTGCGGAACCGGGGCTTGCGGCTGGGCGGGGACGGCTGGCCCAGGTCCATCAGGATTCGTTGCCGCTGTGCAGCTGGCGCGTGGCCAGCGGGAAATCTCCGGCCAGCATGGCCGGCACGACCGCGCGGCAGCGGTCGATGACGGCGTCGATTTCCTTCTGTTCGTCGCGGCGGGGCGGGTGCAGGACGAAGTCCGCGACCTGCTGGGCCAGCCCGAGCGTGCGCGGATGGCCGATGCCGATGCGCAGGCGCCAGAAATTGGGGCTGCCCAGCGCGGCCTGGATGTCCTTCAGGCCGTTGTGGCCGGCGTGGCCGCCGCCCTGCTTGAGCTTTGCCTGGCCGGGCATCAGGTCCAGTTCGTCATGCAGCACCAGCACCTGCTCCGGCGCCAGCTTGTAGAAGCGGGCCAGCGCGCCGACCGCCTGGCCGGACTTGTTCATATAGGTGATGGGCTTGAGCAGCAGCACGTTGTCGGCGCCCAGGCGCGACTTGGCCACCATCCCGAAAAAAGACTTCTCAAGCGCAAAAGAAGTGCGCAAGTCGTCCGCCAGGTGGTCGGCCAGCCAGAAGCCGGCGTTGTGCCGGGTGGTTTCGTAATCGGGACCGGGGTTACCCAATCCCACGATGAGGCGTATGGGAATAGACATGATGGGGGGTGTTTAAACCAAAAAACCCTGCGCATGCAAATGCACGCGCAGGGTTTCGGGCACAAGCCGCGGGAAAGCCGCAAGGCTTTCCTGCAGAACTC
Source organism: Achromobacter sp. NPDC058515 (assembly GCF_042721735.1). Taxonomy (NCBI): domain Bacteria; kingdom Pseudomonadati; phylum Pseudomonadota; class Betaproteobacteria; order Burkholderiales; family Alcaligenaceae; genus Achromobacter; species Achromobacter sp. NPDC058515. The sequence goes on along the minus strand of NZ_JBHXNI010000003.1, from coordinate 261,350 downwards.
AGGCAGCCGGAGCGGCTTCGGCTTCGTCGGCGGCAGCGCCGCCCTTGACCACGGCCGAGGCCAGCAGGGGGTTGTCTTCCGCGCCGTGGGGCACGTAGGTCACGCCCATGGGCAACTTGATGTCGGCCAGGTGGATCGAACCGCCGGCCAGGATGTCGGCCAGGTTCACTTCGATGAACTGGGGCAGAGCCGACGGCAGGCAGGTGATTTCCAGTTCGGTCGTCACGTGGCTGATGATGGCGCCGCTCAGCTTCACAGCCGGCGAGACCTCGGCGTTCACAAAGTGCAGCGGCACCTTGGTACGCAGGGCTTGGTTGGCGTCGACGCGCTGGAAGTCAACGTGCAGGACTTGTTGCTTGTAGGCGTGCCATTGAACCGAACGCAGCAGAACTTGCTCTTCCTTGGCGCCTTCGAGCTGCATTTGCAGGATCGACGCGTGGAATTCTTCCTTGCGCAGGGCGTGGTAGATCTCGTTGTGGTCGAGTTCGATGTTCAGGGGGGCAGCCGTACCACCATAGACAATGGCGGGAACGCGGCCCGCGCGGCGCAGGCGGCGGCTCGCACTCGATCCCTGGACGCTACGCGCAGTGGCGATGAATTTCATGGATAACTCCGAAACGATAAGGTGAAGAGGCTTCACCGGTTAATGCACGGCGCGCAAAAGGCGCGCCGTGTTGTTTGCCCCTTGCCGCGACCAGCAAGGCGCAAAAACTGGATGTCTGGACTGTCGGCCCGATCAACGCCTGGGCGTCAATCGACAAACAGCGAGCTGACCGATTCCGCGTTGGAAATACGCAGGATGGTCTCGCCCAGCAGCGCGGCGCACGACAGCTGGCGGATCTTGCCGCTGGCCTGGCCTTGCTCGGAGAGCGGAATGGTGTCGGTCACGACGAGCTCGTCGAGTTCCGAGGCTTCAATGCGGTCGATGGCGCCGCCCGACAGCACGGGGTGCGTGCAATAGGCGTAAACGGCGCCGGCGCCGCGGTCCTTCAGGGCCTGGGCCGCCTTGCACAGCGTGCCGGCGGTGTCGACCATGTCGTCCATGATGATGCAGGTGCGGCCGTCGACTTCGCCGATGATGTTCATCACTTCCGACACGTTGGCGCGCGGGCGGCGCTTGTCGATGATGGCCAGGTCGGCTTCAAGCTGCTTGGCCAGCGCGCGGGCGCGGACCACGCCGCCGATGTCCGGGGACACCACGACCAGGTTCGAGAAATTACGGCGCCAGATGTCGCCCAGCAGGATCGGACCGGCGTAGATGTTATCCACGGGGATGTCGAAGAAGCCCTGGATTTGGTCGGCGTGCAGGTCCATCGTCAGGACGCGGTCTACGCCGGCGACCTGCAGCATGTTGGCCACGACCTTGGCCGAGATGGCCACGCGCGCCGAACGCGGGCGGCGGTCCTGGCGGGCATAGCCAAAGTAGGGAATCGCGGCGGTGATGCGGCCGGCGGAAGCGCGGCGCAGGGCATCGACCATCACCATGATTTCCATCAGGTTGTCGTTGGTGGGAGCACAGGTGGGCTGCAGGACGAAGACGTCCTTGCCGCGCACGTTCTCGTTGATTTCGACCATCACTTCGCCGTCCGAGAAGCGACCGACGGTCATCTTGCCCAGGGACATATCGAGGTGGTTGACTACGTCCACGGCCAGCCGAGTGTTGGCTGTGCCCGTGAAGATCATGAAGCTATCGTTTGCCATGATGGATGATGCGATGGTCGTTTTAAGACACTAACGAGGTGATGCGAGGCGACGCAGGGCGTGATGCCCATAACTTACACCAGCGGATCCGGAAAATAAAAAAGCTGCTGAACCCGGGCCAGTGTCTTACAGGCGTGTTCAACAGCTTTTTTATGTATTCGGTTGGCTGGGGAGGAAGGATTCGAACCTTCGCATGCCGGAATCAAAATCCGGTGCCTTAACCAGCTTGGCGACTCCCCAACTATCTTGCAATCCAATTCCGCAACGGATGTTCAGCCAATCCAGTACATGCCTGCACTAACCGAAACCGTGGATGCGTTTGGCTGAATGTTTTATCAGCGCCGCGCATTATAGCGGTAATTTCTGCTTCTGCCAAAACGGCTTCGGATAATTTGGAAAACTCGGCGTATAAACACGCACCAGATCCCGACATGCGAATAGGCAATCCCCGAAGCGATTCCTGTTCGGCAAGCCACCGCGATGCCCTTTGCACTTCAGGGTAAAGACGGTAAACCACCGGCTCCAGATCATTTCTGCCGTAAAGTTCATTGCGGCAAAAAATTGGCGAAGCAAGAAAGTCCGCTATTGTGATGTAAGAAGAATCCCTTGTCAAATCGGGTGCGGAAAATACTCCAACCGTCGGCACGCTCGCGTCCGGCTGCGCCACCAGATAGGCGCGCTCGGGCAGGGTCAGCGCCGTCAGTTCCTCGCCAATGCCTTCGGCGAACGCGGACTGGCCGAACACGAACACCGGCACGTCGGCGCCCAGCGGCAATGCCAGCGCCATGAGCTCGCGGCGCGACAGCCCGGTGCCCCACAGCTTGTTCAGGGCGATCAGCACGGTCGCCGCATCGCTGGATCCGCCGCCCAGGCCGCCGCCTTGAGGAATACGCTTCTCAAGGCCGATCTGCACGCCCTGGCGCGTGCCGGTGGCCTGCTGCAAGGCGTGGGCGGCGCGCAGCGTCAGGTCCTGAGCTTCGGGCACGCCCGGCAATTCGGCGGCCCGGCTGATGACGCCGTCCGCGCGCGCATCGAAATGCAGCGTGTCGCACAGGTCGATAAAGCGAAAGGCCGTCTGCAGCAGGTGATAGCCGTCGGCGCGGCGGCCCACCACGTGCAGAAAGAGATTCACCTTGGCGGGAGCGGGAACGTCGTAGAGGGTCACGAAAGACAGCCGGTGCGGGGGAATCCTACATTCTAGCCAGACTGCCCCGGCGGCCGCGCCGCAATGAAGGGCGCGGCCGTCCCGGCTTTATGCGAGCTGCGGGGCGGCGCCCGGCGCAAGCCTTGCCGCGGGCGCATCGATCACCTGGCCGCCCGGCAGCTTGAACACGGACACCGCGCCGGCCAACTGGCGCGCCTGCTCTTCCAGCGCGCCGGCAGCCGCCGCGGCCTCTTCCACCAGCGCCGCGTTCTGCTGCGTCACGCCGTCCATCTGCGACACGGCGCGGTTGACCTGGTCGATGCCGGTGGCCTGCTCTTCGGACGCCGCCGAGATCTCGCCCATCAGGCTGGTCACGCGCTGCACGGACTCGACGATCTCGCGCATCGTGGCGCCGGCGTTTTCCACCTGCTCGGAACCCACGCCGACCTTCTGCGCGGAATCTTCGATGAGCTGCTTGATTTCCTTGGCGGCGGCCGCGCTGCGCTGGGCCAGCGTGCGCACTTCGCTCGCCACGACCGCGAAGCCCTTGCCCTGCTCGCCGGCGCGCGCCGCTTCCACTGCGGCATTGAGCGCCAGGATGTTGGTCTGGAACGCAATGCCGTCGATCACGCCCACGATGTCGGCGATGCGCGACGAGCTGCCCGAGATTGCGCGCATGGTGTCGACCACGCTGGACACGGCCTGGCCGCCGCGCTGGGCGACCGCCGCGGACGCCGCGACCATGCGGTTGGCTTCGCGCGCGGTATCGGCGTTCTGCTTCACGGTGCTGGCAAGCTCTTCCATGCTGGCCGCCGTTTCTTCAAGCGATGCGGCCTGCTCTTCGGTGCGGCTGGAAAGATCGGCGTTGCCGGACGAAATCTCGCGCGCGCCGACGTTAATCTCGTCGACGCCGCGGCGCACGGCAGACACGGTGCGCACCAGGCTGTCCTGCATGCCCTTCAACGCGGCCAGCAGCGCCCCGATCTCGTTCCTGCCCCGATCCGCCACGCGGCGCGTCAAGTCGCCCTCGGCGATGCGGCGGAAGATCTCGCCGGCTTCCAGAAGCGGGCGCACGATCATGCGGCGGATCAGCACATGCGCGCCCACGGCCATCATGAGGCCCAGCGCCAGGATGCCGGCCAGCAAGGACGTGAACAGGGCGTGGAACATGGAAATCTCGTCCATGACGCCCTGCCCCGCCTCTTCGGCGCGCAGGATGAAAGCGTCCCGCTCCTTCACCAGCCGCTCCTGCACCTGCTGGGTGCCTTGCTTGAAGTAGGCATCCATGTCGCCGGCCTCGAGCACCGTGCCCACGCTTTGCAGATTGGCGCTGAACTTGGCGTAGGCGTCGATCAGGGCGGCGGACTCGGCTTTTTCCTCGGCGGACAGGCCGCCGGAAAAGCCCTGGAAGGCGCGGTCGGCCGAAACGATGCGCTGGCGCGCCTGCTGCAGCGACGTCGCGTCGCTGTTATTGCCTTGTGCGACGCGCGTCGCGTAGCGGCTCAGGTCGGTGCGGGCCGCCACCAGCGACAGCGCGGCGGAGTTCACCGCGTTGACCTGCTGCGCGGAAAGGCGATAGAGCTGAGCGACGTCCTGGTTGGTTTGCCGCAAGGCGACGAAACCCATGCCGCCCACGAGCAGCTGGAACGTGAAAAATATCGCGATGATTCCCAATAGCACCGTCGCGATGCGTGTATTCCTGAACATAGCCATTCTCCTGAAGGGCGGCGACAACAGGCGTCGACGCCGCATTGCAGCCCTCGGCGCGAACCGCAGCCGGGCGCAGGGAGAATTATTCAATCAAGACAATATATTTCAACCAGTAACAGAGCCGGTTTTGGGGCGCTTATTTCCCCGATTGAAACCCGGTCGATGTGATAAGGGTTAACCCGAATCCATTGCGCGGCGCCAGCGGCCGCGCGCCTGGATTCAAGGCTGGTTGACGACCAGCCGCACCACAATGCGGCGGCCAGGCTCCTGGCGCTCCAGGACCAGCAACTGCGGACCCAGCGTGTCGTAGCGCGAGAGCCGCGCCCGCCAGCCGCCTTGCTCGAAGGCCGCCAGGCGGCCCAAGTCGTCGCGGGACACGTCGGTGGCTTCCGGGTTGGCCGGCAGCTTGCCGCGCAGCCAGTCGCGCATGCCGGACACCGGCATGCTGCTGCCCAGCGCCTCTTCGGCCAGCGCGTCGGGGTTGTCGGCGACCAGGCGCGTGCCGTCGGCCTTGGTCAGGCTGGCGGCGCCGGGCCGCCCTTCCACGCGGGCTTCGGTCGAGCCCAGGGGATTAGTCAGGTCCAGCACGTAGCGCCGGCCGTCGTCGGACCAGGAGAAACCGCCCTGGACGGCGTTCTGCCTGCCGCTTTCTTCGTTGACCGTGATGGCGAAACGCCCGATGCGGGAAAACGCATCGGCGCTGGCGCCTTCGATGGGCTTGGGCGTGGTGGTGCAGGCGGCCAGCAGGAAGGCCAGCAGCGCGAGCAAGGCCCAGCGCATCAGGGCCGCCGCGTCGCGCAAGCGATGAACCGCTGCCGTCACAGGCCGACCCCCAGGCGCTTGACGACGTCCTGGACGGTCTTGTTCCGGGGATCCTTCTGCAGCGCGGCGCGCAGGAGGTCGGTGGCCTGGTCGCGCTTGCCCTGGCTCCAGAGCACTTCGGCCAGATGCGCGGCGATGTCGGCTTCGGGACGCACGCTGTAGGCGCGGCGCAGGTAGTCCGCGGCGGCGGCGGAGTCGCCCATCCGGAACTTGACCCACCCCATGCTGTCCAGGATGAACGGATCATTGGGCGAGAGCTCAAGCGCCTGCGTGATCAGGTCCAGGGCTTCGGGCAGGCGCTGGTTGTGGTCGGCCAGCGTATAGCCCAGCGCGTTGTAGGCATGCGCATGGTCCGGATCCAGCGCGATGACCTGGCGCAGCATGCGTTCCAGGTCGGCCAGCCGGTTCTGCCGTTCATACAGCATGGCGAGTTCGTATTTGATCTCGACCGTGTCGGGCATCGCCTGGTCGGCGGCTTCCAGCACGGAGACCGCCTGTCCCACGCGATCGGCGTCGCGCAGGATCTGGGCCTTGGTCAGCACGCCCAGAGTGCGCTCTTCGTCGTCCTGCGGACCCGCGGCGTCGATCATGGCCAGGGCGTCGTTCACGCGGCCGCTCTTGGCGCGCAGGGCGGCCTGGCGCATGTGCACCGAATAGCGCAGCGTGGGGTCGTCGATGCGGCCCAGTTCGGCGATGGCCTCGTCGTAGTTGCCCTGATCCTCGGCGATCCGGGCCAGCAGCACATGGGCGTCGGCCGCGGCGGCGCCGGCGTCGGTCGCGCCCGGCACGGTGGCGCGCTGGCGCTGGTTCTGGACGTCCAGGTATTGCTGGAGCAGGGTCTTGGCTTGCGGGAGCTGGCCAGACTTGTACGCCAGTTGGGCCTGCATGAAGAGCAGGTCGAAATCTTCGGGCGAACGTCGCGACATGGCCTGCAATTCGGCCAGGGCGCCGTTGTAGTCGCCGCTGTCGGCCAGTTGGCCGGCCAGCATCAGGCGCACCTTGCGGGCGCCGGGATTACGGGCGATGAAGCTGCGGGCCTCGGTCTGCGCGCGCTGCGGATCCACCCTGGAGCCATATTCCAGCACGCGCTGGGCGGCGGGTTCCGACCTGGGGTCGGCGGCCAGGGCGGCGCGGGATTCCTGCGCCGCGCGCTCGTAGTCGCCCGAGGCGGAGGCCACGTCGGCCAGCGCCAGGTGCGCGGCGGGCAGCTTGCGCACGCTGTCGCTCAGGGATTCGTCCAGGATGCGCAGGGCCAGGCGCCGGTCGTTCAGGCGGCTCAGCACGGCAAGCGCCTGGCCGATGGCGGCCGGCTTGTCGCGCGAAGCGTCGATGCGCTTGCGCAGCGCCTGGGCGAGACCCTTGGTCTGCCCGTTGGCGGCGGCCAGCGCCAGCTCGGTGGAACTGGCCTCCACGTCGTTGGGAGACAAGCGCGACCAGACGCGGGCCGCGTCCAGCGCGCCCGGCAGATTGCCGCCGGCGAGCTGGAATTCCAGTGCGCGGCGGGCCAGGCGGGGGTCGCCGGTGTCCCGGGCCAACCCGATCATGGTGGTCGCGGCCGTGCCGTACATGCCGCGCTGGGCGGCAATCTCGGAGGCGAGCACGCGATAAAAAATATCGGCGGTCAGCGACACGTAGGGCAATTGCCCCGGGCGCAGACGGATGACCTCGGTTTCGGGCTGACGGCTCTGGGGGGCCATGCGAGGCCCGGTGGCGTCGCGCGTCCGGCTGTCGGCGGCCTGGGCCGGCGGGGCCATTAATGCTGCCAGCGCAAGCCCCAACGCGGCGATCCCGATGTTCATTTGTTTAAAAGACGACTTCACGCGGCCCGTCCGGTTGATGGCACAATCTTCGTACACGCAATTGATGATCTTACACTGGCTCATGCCGGAACTGCCTGAAGTCGAAACCACGCGTCGAGGAATCGACGCCGTCATCACCGGCCGGACGCTCACGCGGCTGGTCGTCCATGAACCCCGCATGCGCTGGCCCATCCCGCCGGACCTGCCGTCGCTGATCGGCGGCCGCGCCGTGCTGGAGTGCGCGCGCCGGGGCAAGTACCTGCTCCTGCGCTTCGAGCACGGCACCCAGATCGTGCATCTGGGCATGTCGGGATCGCTGCGCAGCGTCGCGCCCGGAGAGTTCTTGCGCAAGCACGACCACGTCGAATGGATTTTCGACGAGGCGGTGCTGCGCCTGCACGACCCCCGGCGTTTCGGCGCGGTGCTGTGGCATTCCCACGCCGACGGCCCCATCGACGCCCACCCCTTGCTTGCCAAGCTGGGCATCGAGCCCTTCGACCCCCGCTTTGACGGCGCCTGGCTGCACCGGCACTTCAAGAATCACGGCGCCGCCGTCAAGCAGGTGCTGCTGGCGGGCATGGCGGTGGTGGGCGTGGGCAATATCTATGCCTCCGAATGCCTGTTCCGGGCGCGCATCAACCCCAAGACCCCGGCCAACAAGCTTTCCCCTGCCCGCTGCGACCGCCTGGCCGACATGGTGCGGGCCACCCTGGCCGACGCCCTGACCTCGGGCGGCAGCACCTTGCGCGACTACGTCGGCGCCACCGGCGAGCCCGGCGCCTACTTCGAGATCCATGCGGCGGTCTATGAGCGCGAAGGCCTGCCGTGCCGCGTCTGCGCCACCCCGATACGGCGCTTCGTCCAGGGGCAGCGGGCCACCTACTATTGCCCGAAATGCCAGAGAAACTGACCGGGGCAAGCGCTAAAACCCTCGGGAAACCCCTGTAGGAACATGTCTATTCGTTTATAGCGAACGTATTGCACAAACACTAACGCAGGGCTATATTCCTTCCACACACCCTATTCCTATAAAAGTGGAAGGAGCCCCCATGAGCAAGCAATTCGCCTCGCACGCGGACATGGACGACAAGGTCGTCTCGTTCGAAAAGCTGTCCGACAACGCCTATGCCTACACGGCCGAAGGCGACCCCAACACGGGCGTGATCATCGGCGACGAGGCCGTCATGGTGATCGACACCCAGGCCACCCCGGTCATGGCCCAGGACGTGATCCGCCGCATCCGCGAGGTCACCGACAAGCCCATCAAGTACATCCTGCTGTCGCACTACCACGCCGTGCGCGTGTTCGGCGCCTCCGCCTACAACGCCCAGGAAATCCTGGCCAGCCGCGACACCTACGACCTGATCGCCGAACGCGGCGAACAGGACAAGGCCAGCGAGATCGGCCGCTTCCCGCGCCTGTTCCGCAACGCCGAATCGATCCCGCCGGGCCTGGTCTGGCCGACCATGACGTTCAAGGGCGAAATGACCGTCAACCTGGGCAACCTGGAAGTCAAGCTGCTGCAAGTGGGCCGCGGCCACACCAAGGGCGACACCATCGCCTGGCTGCCCGAACAGAAGATCCTGTTCGCCGGCGACCTGGTCGAATACCAGTCCACCCCCTACTGCGGCGACGCCTACTTCCGCGACTGGCCCACGACGCTCGACGCGCTGGCCGGTTTTGAAGCCGAAAAGATGGTGCCCGGCCGCGGCCCCGCGCTGAAGAACGCCACCGAAGTCCGCCAGGGCCTGGCCGGAACGCGCGCGTTCCTGACCGACCTGTACGGCGCCGTGAACCGCGGCGTGGCCGAAGGCAAGGACCTCAAGACCATCTACCGCGAGGTCTACGACTTCATGAAGCCGCGCTACAGCGACTGGGTGATCTTCGACCACTGCATGCCGTTCGACGTGTCGCGCGCCTTTGACGAAGCCACCGGCTACACCGACCCGCGCATCTGGACCGACAAGCGCGACCTGGAGATGTGGGCCCAGCTGGAAGGCTGATCCTGCGGGCCGCCCACGCGGCCCCGCCCAGAACCCGCAAGAACCGGACACGCGCGCCCGCCGCGGCGCAGCGTGTTCCGCATAAATAAAAAAATGACCCACACAGGAGACAACCGTGGGAGACATCGACTTTCAGGCGATGGAGTTCGCCTATGAAAAGCACGCCGACCAGACCGCCAGCGAACTCGCGCGGCACCAGGTCGTGGTGGTGGGCGCCGGCCCGGTCGGCCTGACCACCGCGCTGGACCTCGCCCGCCAAGGCGTGCGCGTGGTGGTGCTGGACGACGACCACCGCCTGTCCACCGGATCGCGGGCCATTTGCTTTTCCAAGCGCACGCTGGAAATCTGGGACCGCCTGGGCGTGGGCCAGCGCATGATCGACAAGGGCGTGTCGTGGAACGTGGGCAAGGTGTTCTTCCGCGAGCAGGAAGTCTGGCGCTTTGACCTGCTGCCCGAACCGGGCCACCGCCGCCCCGCCTTCATCAACCTTCAGCAGTACTACGCCGAAGGCTACCTGTACGAACAGGCGCGCCAGCAGCCCAACATCGAGCTGCGCTGGAAGAACAAGGTCGCAGGCGTGGTCCAGGCCGACGACGGTGTGACGCTCACCGTCGAAACGCCGGAGGGCCCCTACCAGCTGCATGCCGACTGGCTCGTCGCCTGCGACGGCGCGCGCTCGCCCGTGCGCAAGCTGATCGGCCAGGAAAGCCATGGCCGCGTCTTCCGCGACCGCTTCCTCATCGCCGACGTCAAAATGAAGGCCGACTTTCCGACCGAACGCTGGTTCTGGTTCGATCCGCCCTTCCACCCGAATCAATCCGTGCTGCTGCACAGGCAGCCGGACAATGTCTGGCGCATCGATTTCCAGCTGGGCTGGAATGCCGACCCCGTCGAGGCCGTGAAGCCCGAAAACGTGCTGCCGCGGATCCGCGCGCTGCTGGGCCCGGACGCGCAGTTCGACCTGGAATGGGTCAGCGTCTATACCTTTGCGTGCGAACGCATGGACAAGTTCCGCCACGGCCGCATCGTGTTCGCGGGCGACTCCGCGCACCGCGTATCGCCGTTCGGCGCGCGCGGCGCCAACAGCGGCGTGCAGGACGCCGAGAACCTGGCCTGGAAGCTGAAGCTCGTGTTGGCGGGACTGGCGCCCGATGCGCTGATCGACAGCTACAGCGCCGAGCGCGAATACGCGGCCGACGAGAACATCCTGAATTCGTCGCGCGCCACCGACTTCATCACGCCCAAGAGCGACATCAGCCGCAGCTTCCGCAACGCGGTGCTGAACCTGGCCAAGACCCACCCCTTCGCGCGTTCGCTGGTCAATAGCGGCCGCCTTTCGCTGCCCGCCACGTACTCGGCTTCGCCGCTGAACACGCCGGACGCGGATGCCTTCGCGGGCCGCATGGCGCCCGGCGCGGTGGCGCTGGACGCGCCGGTCGCCACCAGTGGCGAGCCGGGCTGGTGGCTGGCGCAACTGGACGGCGACTTCGTGCTGGCGGTGTTCTGCGACGACGCGCTGCCGCCCCCTGCCACGCTGCAGGCGCTGCAGGCCCTGCGCATGGCGCCGGTGCCTATCAAGGCCGTGCTGGTGGCCGGCCCGCAGTGCGACGTGTCGGCGCTGCCCCCCGGGCTGGCCGTGGTCAAGGACAGCGAAGGGTGCCTAGTCAAGCGCTACGACGCGCAGCCCGGCACCGCCTACCTGATCCGCCCCGACCAGCACATCGCCGCGCGCTGGCGCGCGGTCGACACCGATGCCGTCGCAAGCGCCGTCAGCCGCGCCACCGGCCGCGCCTGAATACCGAGGTCCACCCATCATGCTGATTACCGAAACCAACCTGAGCTCGCCGGACGACTTCTACGAAGCGCTGATCGAGGCTCACCGGGATTTGAGCAACGAGCAGAGCCAGGAGTTGAACGCGGCGCTGATCCTGTTGCTGGCCAACCACCTGGGCGACGTGGCGCTGCTGAAAGAAGCGCTGCGGCACGCGCGCGCGTCGGTGGTGAATACCGCCTGATTCCCGGCCTATGAACCGACCGCGAAGGTATTCACAATCAGGGCGCGCAGCCATTGATTGCCTCCGTCGCGGTCCACCCTGCGCTGCCAGTACATGTTCGTCTGCAGCGCGGGCACCTTGACGGGCGGCGTCATGAACCGCAGGCCGAAGGGCGGCGCGGCGCTGGCGGCCAGTTTTTCGGGCACGGTGGCCAGCAGATCGGTCGCGCTCACGATGTAGGGCACCGCCGAAAAGTGCGGCACGCTGAAGTGCTCAGCCAGGTCGACGCCCGCCCGCTCCATCGACTGGTTGACCTGCCCGTACGGCGCCGCGCGCGACACGATCAGATGGCGCTCCGCGCGGAACGCCTTGATCCCCATGCCCGCATGCGCCGTGGGATGCGCCTGGCGGAACAAGGTTGCATAGCCCTGGCGAAACAGCATGCGCTGCAGCGTTCCCGCCCCCATCTCATCGAACGCGCCTATCGCCAGATCCACCCGGCCCGCCTCCATTTCGCGCGCGAGGTCCGGGCCCTGCACCCGCACGGAATCGATGCGCACCTGGGGCGCCATCTGCACGCACACCTCCATCAACCGGGGCATGAAGTGGATCTCGCCCACGTCCGTCATGGCGACGCGAAAACGGCGGCTGCTGGCCGCGGCGTCGAAGGCGTCCTGGTCCTGCAGGGCCTGCGACAGCATCGCCAGGGCTTCGCTGACCGGCCCCGCCAGGCGCTGCGCGCGCGGCGTCGGCAGCATGCCCTGCGTGGTGCGCACGAACAACTCGTCGCCAAACGCCACCCGCAAGCGGCGCAGCGCGTTGCTGACCGCCGGTTGCGACAGGTCCATCCGACGCGCCACGGCCGAGAGATTGCGGTCTTCCAGCAAGTGCTGGAACAACAGCAACAGGTTCAGGTCCACATCGCGCAGTTCGGCCATACGCCCCCCTACTATTCACAGAATTTATAGTCGCTATTTTTGCATTCCCGTATCCGTAGTGGGAAATTTTTCCGACAATAGCGCATCGGCCCGGGAACCCTCCCGACCGGCCAACCAGACCAGACCGCGCGGCCAAGCACCGCGCCGCCACCCAGGAGGATTCCATGGAACTGCAATATCAGACCGGCTTCGGCAACGATTGCGCCACCGAGGCCTTGCCCGGCGCCCTGCCGCTGGGCCGCAACTCGCCGCAGCAATGCCCCTATGGCCTGTACGCCGAGCAGCTGTCCGGCACCGCCTTCACGGCCCCGCGCAGCGAGAACCGCCGCTCCTGGCTCTACCGCATCCGCCCCGGCGCGCAGCACAAGCCCTTCGAGCCCTTTGAAGGCGCGGCCGGCTGGCAAAGCGCGTTCGGCCATGGCCCGGTCACCCCGAACCAGCTGCGCTGGAGCCCGATGCCGATTCCCGCCGCCCCCACCGACTTCCTGGAAGGCGTAAAGACCTGGGGCGGCAATGGCGGCCCCGACGAACAGGGCGGCGTGGGCATCCACCTGTACGCGGCCAACCGTTCCATGCAGGGCCGCTACTTCTACAACGCCGACGGCGAACTGCTGCTGGTCCCGCAGGAAGGCCGCCTGCGCCTGGCCACCGAGCTGGGCCTGATCGACCTGGAACCGCTGGAAATCGCCGTCATTCCGCGCGGCGTGCGCTTCAGCGTGGAACTGCTGGACGGCGCCGCGCGCGGCTACATGCTGGAGAACTTCGGCGCGGCCATGCGCCTGCCGGAATTGGGCCCCATCGGCTCGAACTGCCTGGCCAACGCCCGCGACTTCAAGACGCCGGTTGCCTGGTACGAAGACGTTGAAGGCGATTTCGAACTGATCGCCAAGTTCACGGGCGGCTTCTGGCGCGCCCCGATCGACCACTCCCCGCTGAACGTCGTGGCCTGGCATGGCACGCATGCGCCGTACAAGTACGACCTGCGCAACTTCAACACCATCGGCTCGATCAGCTACGACCATCCCGATCCCTCGATCTTCACGGTGCTGACCGCGCCGTCCGACACCCCGGGGACGGCCAACATGGACTTCGCGATCTTCCCGCCGCGCATCCTGGCCATGGAGAACACGTTCCGCCCGCCCTGGTTCCACCGCAACATCGCCAGCGAATTCATGGGCCTGATCCAGGGCGTGTACGACGCCAAGGCCGACGGCTTCGCCCCGGGCGGCGCCAGCCTGCACAATTGCATGAGCGGCCACGGGCCCGACGCCGAGACCTTCGAAAAGGCCTCGCGCGCCGACACCAGCGCCGCGCACTATATCCGCGACACGATGGCGTTCATGTTTGAAACCCGCCGCGTCATCCGCCCGACCGAACAGGCGCTGGCGTCGGTAGAATTGCAGGGCGACTACTACCGGTGCTGGCAGGGCATCGCGAAGCATTTCGATCCCACCAAGGCGTGACGCGAAGGCGCCTGCCTTCCACGCCCGCGGCGATGAGTGCAAGCTCATCGCCGTTTGGCTTTTGACTTATCCGGCGTCCCCGGCCCGCCAGCCACCTCATAAACACACTGACAGAGACACGCAGCCATGACCACCACGATCAACGAAACCCACGATCCCTCCCTCACGAGCTGGGTCGCCAGCGCCAACACGGACGCGTCGGATTTCCCGGTGCAGAACCTGCCCTACGCCTCCTTCCGCCGCAAGGGCTCGCAAGAATCCTTCCGCCCCGGCGTGGCCATCGGCAACCAGATCCTGGACCTGGCCGCGCTGGCCGCCAGGCAGCCTTTCGACGGCCTGGCCGCCGACGCCCTCGCCGCCTGCGCCTCGGACAGCCTGAATGCCCTGATGGCCCTGGGCCAGCCGCACTGGAGCGCCCTGCGCCTGGCGCTGTCGCGCGCGCTGCGCACCGGCGCCGCCCTGCGCGCCGAGGTCGAGCCGCTGCTGATCCCGCAGGCCGACGCCGAATACACGACGCCCGCCCGCATCGGCGATTACACCGACTTCTACATCTCGGTGCATCACGCCACCGCCGTGGGCAAGCAGTTCCGTCCCGACAATCCCCTGCTGCCCAACTACAAGTGGGTGCCCATCGGCTATCACGGCCGCGCCTCCAGCATCGGCGTGGACCAGAAGTTCCCGCGTCCCGTCGGCCAGACCCGTCCGGCCAACGAAGGCGAAGCGCCCCAATTCGGCCCCTGCGCCCGCCTGGACTACGAATTGGAACTGGGCATCTTCGTGGGCGCCGGCAACGCCCAGGGCGACCGCATCGCGCTCGCCGATGCCGAAGCCCACGTGTTCGGCCTGTGCATCCTGAACGACTGGTCGGCCCGCGACATCCAGGCCTGGGAATACCAGCCGCTGGGTCCCTTCCTGGCCAAGAACTTCGCGTCCACGATCTCGCCGTGGGTAGTCACCATGGAAGCGCTGGAACCGTTCCGCACGCAGTGGAGCCGCGGCCCCGCCGAACCGCAGCCGATGCCCTACCTGGCCTCCGACGCCAACCGCGCCAAGGGCGCCTTCGACGTGCAGATGGAAGTCCTGCTGACCACCGAAAAGTCCCGCGCCGACAACCAGCCCGCGGTCTCGCTCTCGCGCAGCAATTTCCGCGACGCCTACTGGAACGTCGCGCAACTGATCACGCACCACACGGTCAACGGCTGCAACCTGCAACCGGGCGACATGCTGGGCACCGGCACCCTGTCCGGCCCCCTGGCTTCGGAAGCCGGCTCGCTGCTGGAACTGAGCAACGGCGGCAAGACCCCGATCGAACTGCCGTGGGGCGAGAAGCGCACCTTCCTGCAGGACGGCGATCAGGTCCTCATGCGCGCCGAGTGCGTGAAGGCGGGATATCCGCGGATCGGATTCGGCGAAAGCTCCGGCGTCGTGCTGCCGGCGCGCGTCTAGCCTTCTTGGGACGGGGCCGCCCGCGCCTCGCGCACGCGGCCCGTCGTCAACGCCTCGATCTCGTCGTCCTTCGCCTGCCACTGCTCTCCCAGCCAATGGTGGAATGTGGCGCGGAAGGCCTTGTCCCGGGTGTAGTCGGCATCGCAAAAGGACGGCGGCACCGGCAACTGCCGCATGCGCACCACCACCGGACCGGCGCGGCCGCAGGCCATGTCCCAGAAACTGGGCGCCCCTTCCGGGTAGGCAATGGTGACATCGATCATCGAACGAAAGCGCGTGCCCATCGCATTCAACGCGACCGCCAGGCCGCCCGCCTTGGGCTTGAGGAGATGGCGGTACGGCGAAGCCTGCGCCGCGCGCTTGGCCTCGGAAAACCGCGTGCCTTCGGCAAACACCATCACGCTCGTCGGCACCAGCGAAAACTTCTCGCACGCGCGCCGCGCCGCTTCCTGGTCCTGCCGGCCCAACGCGGGGTTGCGGCGCAACTCCGCCTTGCCGTGGCGCTTCATGAACGGAAAATCCAGCGCCCACCAGGCCAGCCCGATCACCGGCACGTAGATCAGCTGCTGCTTCAGGAAAAACTTCAGCAGCGGAATGCGCCGGTTCAGCGAGCGCTGCAGCACAAAGATGTCCGCCCAAGACTGATGATTGCAGTTGACCAGATACCAGTCCGCGTAGCGCAGGCCGGTATTGCCCTGCACATCCCACGGCGTCCGCTGAATCCGCGCCAGCCAGCCGGCGTTGCATGACACCCACGCCGTGGCAATGCCGTTGAGCACCGGATCCACACGCCGCCGGACCGCCGCGAACGGCAGCACCAGCTTCAGCAATGCCAAGGGCAGCAACAGCAGGCACCAGAACAGCGTGCTGGCGCCCAACAAAATCAGGCTGACGACGCCAGTCACCCAAGCCAGGCGCCCACGCGGCAAGGGCAGCGCCCGGTACCGCCGCAAAGGCTGCCCGCGCTCCTGCGCACTAAGTTGCGCAGCGGCGCTGCGCGACACCCCCGAGGGCGATTTAGGAAAATTCATAACGCCAAGTTTGCCTGTTCCTGAAAATTCACAGCTTGCGCAGAATCAAGCCCCCGCCAGCGCGCGGCGCCATCACCACGACGCAAGACGACGCGTAAGTCCCCAAAGCTGAAACCAGCAGAGCCTGAGGCGTCTCAAGAACCGTCTACCCGAAGCAAACTAATCAAGGCAACCGATACTTCTCTTCCCGATAAACCCAGCTAGCCCACAACGCATGCGCCAACGCCTCATCCGCCAACTCCGGATCCACAGGCTCAACCCCCGCATAGACTTCATCCCGCCCCACCGGCGCCGCCTCATACCGGAATTGCCTCGGCGCCTTGGACGGTTCCAGCACCAGCAGCTGATCCCCCCGCAAATACCCAAAGTTATCCGCGTACTGCATCATCGCCCGATTCGGATCCCGCTGCGTCAGGTCCACGCCCAGCATCGGATTCACGTTATCCAACCCGATCAGCGACAACAGCGTCGGCGCCATGTCGATCTGGCTGACCAGACGGTCATCCTGACGCGGCTCAATCCCCGCCCCCAGGATCAGCGCCGGAACCTGGAAATGCCGCACCGGCACCGGAATGGAGCCATGCACGCGCGAATCATGGTCCGCGATCACCAGGAACACCGTGTTGTCCCAGTAAGGCGCCTTGCGCGCCTTGTCGAAGAACTGGCCCAACGCCCAGTCCGCGTAGCGCACCGTGTTATCCACCGAGGCCGGATCGCCCACCGGCGCGATACGCCCTTCCGGATACTCCCAGGGCGAATGGTTGGTCACCGAAAACGCCAGCGTGAACACCGGCTTGTCGCCATCGGCGCGCAGCAGCCGGTCCACCTGGTTGAACATGTCCTCGTCCGACGCGCCCCACGACCCCTCGAACACCGGATCCACGAACTTGGGCCGGTCCACGATCTCATCGAACCCGTTGCCCAGGAAAAACGCGCGCATATTGTCGAAATGCGACTCGCCGCCATACACAAAGCGCGAGTGATAGCCGTGCTGGCCCAGCAGCTGCGCCAGCGTAAAGAAGCCCGTTTGCGACCGCGGCAGCTTCACCACCGCATCCGCCACGCTGGGCAGAAAGCCCGCCGTCACCGCCTCGATGCCGCGCACCGAGCGCGTGCCGGTGGCATAGGCGCGATGGAACATCCAGCCTTCCTTGCCCAGCCGGTCGATGTTCGGCGTCAGGTCCCGGCCGCCCAGGCTGCCCACATACTGCGCGCCCAGGCTTTCCTGCAGGATGATCACGACGTTCAGCGGCTTGTCCCGCCGCACCGTCGCCTTCTGCTCATGCAGGCTGGGATAGCGCGGGTCCATCGGCGCGCCCGCCATGCCGGCCTTCTCGCGCACGATCGCATTCATCTTGTCCACCGGCATCTTCGGATACATCGCCGCCGACGACCGTTCGTCTCCCATGCGATAGGCCGCGTCGAACACGCTGTACAGCGAATTCAGCGCCAGCGAATTCACCATGGCGTCCGAACTGAAAGCCACCTTGGCCGGGTTGATCGGGCGATGCTCCAGCGTGCCGCGCGCGCCCAGGAACGCCAGCGCCAGGATCAGGAACGAGGCCACCGGCCGCTTCCACCACGACATGAAGGGATCGCGCGCGCGCGTCGGGAACAGCTTCACCGCCAGCCAGGCCGCGACCGCCAGCACCACGAAGGAAGCCAGCAGCACGCCCTTGTAGCCCTGCCACAGCATCGAACCCACTTCCTTCGGGTTGAGCAGGTAAATGAAATACAGTCGGTTGGGGCGCGTGTCGTATTCCGCGATGAACTGCGGCGTGGAGACTTCCAGCAGCACATAGAGCATCCACCAGACCCGGAACCACCAGGCGGTGATGCGGGCGGCCAGCGGACGGTGCCCGAACCAGGGCGAGAGCACCGCGGGCAGCGCAATCACCATCGACAGCAGGCATACGTCGATGCGCAGCCCGCCCAGCAGGACCGGCCACAGGCCGCCGGCAGCCTCCACGCGGTCCCACATCCAGAACGACAGGCCCAGGCGGGACAGCGTCAACAGCGCCAGGACGGCGAGAATGAATCGTAGCGTCAGGCTGCGCATGCCGCCGCCCCCCGGCGTAGATACGCCTGCCCAGATGAAACCATGCCGCTGTGTATGCCAAGCAAAACCATGCCGCCTCATTGACCAAAATTGAATCCGGGCCAAGGTTAACGCGGTTTGCTCGCCGGCATCGGCGATGCATGCGCCAAACGTTGTACGACATCACATATCAGCGCCGTCCGCGTGCGAGGCGTGCGGAGGGCCCGGCCTACTGGGCGCGGCGCAGGCGCTCGCGGCTGTTGCTCAAATGCGTGCGCATCGCGGCGCGGGCGCCCTCGGCATCCTGGCGCATGATGGCGCTGTAGATGTCCTCGTGTTCAAGATTCACGCGGGCCAGATAGGCCGCTCGGTCTTCGTGCGCGAATCGGGCGGAGTTGATGCGGGTGCGCGGAATGATGGCCGAGCCCAGGTGCGACATGAGGTCAGCGAAATAGCGGTTCTCGGTGGATTGCGCCACCAGCAGATGGAACTGGAAGTCCGGCGTGATGGTGTCGCCGTCGTTGTCGAGCGCCAGCTTGAAAGCGTCCAGCGCGCGCCGCATCTCATGCAGCTGCGCATCGCTGCGCCGGATGGCGGCCAGGCCCGCGGCCTCGCTTTCCAGGCAGATGCGCAGCTCCAGCAGCACCAGCACGTCGCGCACCGTGGCGATGTCGGCCGGGTCCACCCGGAAGTCGCCGCCGCCGCTCGGCTCCAGCGCGTAGGTGCCCACGCCGTGATGCGTCTCGACCAGGCCCGACGCCTGCAGGCGCGACAGCGCCTCGCGCACGACCGTCCGGCTGACGCCGAACTGACGCATGATCTCGGACTCGGTCGGCAGCTTGTCGCCGGGACGGATGGCTCCGCTGCGTATGCGCTCGGAGATGCTCTCCACCAGGCCTTGGGCCAGGTTCCGGGGACGACGCTGCGGCAAAACAGGAGTATCGGCGGGAGCGTTCATCAGGGATTGTCCGAAAGTTCCGAAAGTGGTTGCGCAAGGCTTGACGCTGAAGTTTGGTGCTTATTATACTTCGCATCAGTTGTACGATAACGTACCAGATAAGTCCACTCCACCGCGCCATCTACCGAGCGTTGCGTCATGAGCCGAACTGTCAACACCATGCCTGCATCTCCCCGCTGTCATCGTTTGTTGTTGACCGGCGCCGCCGGCAACCTGGGCGTGGTGCTACGTCCCCGATTGAAAGCCTACGCCGACGTATTGCGCGTCTCGGATGTGGGCGCCATGGCCCCCGCGGAAGAAGGCGAGGAGGTCGTCCACTGCGATCTGGCCGACGCCTGCGCGGTTTCCGGCCTGATCCAGGGCGTGGACGCCATTGTGCACCTGGGCGGCGTCTCCGTGGAGCGGCCTTTCGAAGAAATCCTTCCCGCCAATATCCAGGGCATCTACAACGTCTATGAAGCCGCCCGCCTCCATGGCGTCAAGCGCGTCGTGTTCGCCAGCTCGAACCACGTCATCGGCTTCTATGAACAGGGGCGGCAGCTGGACGCGGATGTGCCGCTGCGGCCTGACGGCTACTACGGCCTGAGCAAGGCCTACGGCGAACACCTGGCGCGCTTCTACTTCGACCGCTACGGCATCCAGACCGTGTGCCTGCGTATCGGCTCGTCGTTCCCCGAGCCCAAGGACCGCCGCATGATGGTCACCTGGCTCAGCTACGACGACCTGACCGATCTGGTCGTGCGGTCCTTGTTCACGCCCGACGTCGGGCACGTCATCGTGTACGGCGCCTCCGCCAACCGCGACAGTTGGTGGGACAACAGCGGCGCCGCCGTGCTGGGATTCTCCCCCAAGGATTCATCGGAGCGGTTTCGCGCGCAGGTCGAAGCGCAGCCGCCGCTGCCCGCGGACGATCCCGCCGGGCGCTATCAGGGCGGCGCATTCGTGAAAGCCGGACCCTTCCCTTTCCCCAACGCCTGATCCGCTCCCATGCCAGCTTCCGCCGAACGTATAGGGTCCATGTTGTGCGGCGTAGGAGAAAGCCCGGTCTGGCGTTCCGCCGACCAGGCGTTCTACTGGACCGACATTCCGGGCAAGACCCTCTGGCGCTGGTCGCCCGCCGGCGGCGCCGCCGCGCAGTGGGCGCTGCCCCAGATGGCCGGATGCATCGCCATGCGCGGCGCCGGATGGCTGCTGGCCATGGAAGACGGCCTCTATGCCTGCGGTGCGCTGCAAGCCGGCGCGCCCTGCTCGCCGGCGTTGCTGGCCGCCGTCGGGCATGCCGCCCCCGGCATGCGCTTTAACGACGGGCGCTGCGACCGCCAAGGGCGTTTTCTGGCCGGCACCATGGTCACGGACATGAGCCTGGCCTTGCCTGCGGGCCGGCTGTATCGCCATGACGCCTCCGGCGTGTCCGTCTTGCTGGACGACCTGATCGTCCCCAACGGCCTGGCCTTCAGCCCCGACGGCAGGACAATGTACCTGTCGGATTCCCATCCGTCGCGTTCGTCGGTCTGGGCGTTCGACTACGACCCCGACACGGGCATCCCGCGCAATCGCCGCCTCTTCATCGCCGCGCTGCCCGCCGGCCGGCCCGACGGCGCCGCCGTGGACACCGACGGCGGCTATTGGATCTGCGGCAACGATGCCGGCCGGATCTACCGCTACGCCCCGGACGGCCGCCTGGACCGCACCCTGGAAGTGCCCGCCGCCAAAGTCGCCATGTGCGCATTCGGCGGCGCGGGCATGGACACGCTCTTCGTCACCTCGATCCGCCCCGCGCATGCCGCCCCCGGCGCGCTGGACGGCGCGGTGTTTGCCTTGCGCCCCGGCGCGCAGGGCCTGGAGGAAGCCGCAAGCGCCGGTTAGCACCCGATCGGCGCGCCCGTTGCGCGCCCATGCAGAGTAGGTCAGACCATATCAAAGAGCTTCGGGGCCGCTTCGGCCCTCAACGAAACGCCGTACTCCCAACCGGAGGTAGACATGCTGCGCCCTCACCTGACCCGCGCCATCCTGGCGGCGGCCGCATTGCTCACGCTTGTTCCCGCCACCCATGCCGCCGAGCTGCGCTCCGCGGACATCCATCCCGACGATTACCCCACCGTTCTGGCCGTGCGCCAGTTCGGAGAACTGGTCAAGCAGCGCACCAACGGCCGCATCACCGTGAAGGTGTATGCCGGCGGCTCGCTCGGCAGCGAGGACGATTCGATCGAGCAGGTGAAGCTGGGCGCCCTGGCCATGGCCCGCGTCTCCAGCGCGGCCATGCACAACATCTGCCAGAACACCCGCGTGCCGGCGCTGCCCTTCCTGTTCCGCTCCACAGACCATCTGCATAAGGTGCTCGACAGCGAGATCGGCGATCAGCTGCTGCGCTCCTGCGAGGCCGCCGGTTTCGTGGGCCTGGCCTGGTACGACAGCGGCGCGCGCTCCATGTACACCCGCGACAAGCCCGTCAAGACGCTGGCCGACGCCAAGGGCCTGAAGATCCGCGTGCAGCAGTCCGACCTGTCCGTTGCCATGGTGGAAGCCATGGGCGGCAACGCCACGCCGATGCCGATGGGCGAGGTCTATACCTCCCTGAAGACGGGGCTCGTCGACGCAGCGGAAAACAACGTTCCCAGCTACGAAAGCGCGCATCACTTCGAAGTCGCCAAGTTCCACTCGATGACCGAGCACACCATGACGCCGGAGATCCTGATTTTCTCCAAGCGCCAATGGGACAAGCTGACGCCCGACGACCAGAAGATCCTGCGCGAAGCGGCGCGCGAGTCGGTGCCCTACATGCGCAAGCTGTGGGACGAGCGCGAGCAGAAGTCGCGCGCCGTTGTCGAGAAGGCCGGGTCGCAGACCCTGCAAGTGGACAAGCCATCGTTCCAGAACGCGATGAAGCCCGTGTATGACCGCTTCGTCACCACGCCCGAGATGAAGGATCTGGTCGCGAAGATCCAGGCCGTGAAGTGAGGACATCATGCTGGCGACACCTACGACTGAACCAGAGGTGACCGCGGGAGGCCGGGCGCAAGCCCTGGCTGGCCCGCTGGATGCCTACGCGCGCGCCTGCGCCAGGCTGGCGCGCGCATGCATGTGGACCAGCGTGTTCGGGCTGATCTGCCTGATCATCGCTGTTTCCCTGCAGATCTTCGGACGGCACGTGCTCAACAGCACGCCGACCTGGGCGGAAAGCCTGGCGCTGCTGCTGGTGCTGTACGTCACCATGCTGGGCGCCGCGGTCGGCGTGCGCGACGCGGGCCACATCGGCTTCGAGGCGGTGCTGGAAGCCCTGCCCGCCGCCGGACAGCGCGGGCTCCGGATCTTCATCCATCTGCTCGTGCTGCTCTTCGGCGTGCTGATGGCATGGAACTGCGCCGTGCTGGCCGAATCCGTCGCGGCCTACAAGATACCCAACCTGGGCATCTCCAACGCCTGGAAGTACGTCCCTGCAACCCTGTCGGGAGGCTTGATCGCGCTCTTTTCCATCGAGCACATCATCGCCATCCTCCACAACCAGAAGGTGGTGCCGGCATGGCGCTGACTCTGCTCTCCTTTACGTTCATGGGGTTCCTCGTGATCGGGGTGCCGGTGGCCTTCGCCATCGGGCTGTCCTCCATCACCGCCATCATGTACGAAGACCTGCCGCTGGCGGTGGCCTTCCAGCAGATGACCTCCGGCATGAACGCGTTTTCGTTCCTGGCCATCCCCTTCTTCATCTTCACGGGCGAGCTGATGCTGTACGGCGGCATCGCCGACCGCATCGTGACGTTCGCAAAGTCGATGGTGGGGCATGTGCGCGGCGGGCTGGGCATGTCCAACGTGCTGGCCTGCACGCTGTTTGGCGGCGTGTCGGGATCGCCCGTGGCGGACGTGTCGGCGATGGGGTCCGTCATGATCCCGATGATGAAGCGCGAGGGCTATCACGCGGACTACGCGGTCAACGTCACCACGCACGCGGCGCTGGTCGGCGCGCTGATGCCGACCAGCCACAACATCATCATCTACACGCTGGCGGCGGGCGGCAAGGTGTCCATCGCGGCGCTGATCGCGGCCGGCGTCGTGCCCGCGCTCATCCTGACCTTGTGCAATCTTGCCGCCGCCTACTTCGTGGCGCGCAGCCGGGGCTATCCGGCCGGCACCTTCCCGGGCTGGCACATCGTGCTGCGCTCGCTGGTCGCGGCCGCGCCCGGCCTGTTCGTCGTCGTGCTCATCATCGCGGGCATCCTGAGCGGCGTCTTCACCGCGACGGAATCCGCGGCGGTGGCGGTGCTGTACGCGCTGGCGCTGACGATCTTCGTCTACCGCTCCCTGACCTGGGACCAGTTCGTCCGCGCCGCCAGCAAAGCCGTGAAGACCACGGGCGTGGTGCTGCTGCTGATCGGCATTTCCGCTACGTTCGGCTACCTGATCAGCTTTTATGGCGTGGCCGAGAAGACCGGCCAGCTGATGGCGTCCGTGTCCACCGAACCGTGGGCCATCTTCCTGATGGTCAACATCATCCTGTTCGTGCTGGGCACGTTCCTGGACATGGCCGCCACCATCCTGATCTGCACGCCGATCTTCCTGCCGATCTGCATGCAGTACGGCATGGGGCCGGTGCAGTTCGGCATGGTCATCCTGCTGAACTGCGCGCTGGGACTGAACACCCCGCCGGTGGGCACCACGCAGTTCGTGGGATGCGCGATCGGCGGCGTGTCCGTGGGCACGGTGATGCGGACCATCTGGCCGTTCTACGGCGCGCTGCTGGCCGCGCTGGCGCTGGTGACCTACGTCCCGGCGTTCTCGCTGTGGCTGCCGGGCGTGCTGCTCAACTGATCCGGGCTCGTCAAATCGGGGCTCCCGCCCGATTCGCCGCTGCGTCAGGCTCAAAGCGCAGCGAGAATCGGGTGCCGCGCGCCCCGCCTTCCCGCGAGGACTCGACGGTCAGCGACCAGCCCTGCATGTCGCAGACGCGCTTGGCGATCGCCAGCCCCAGCCCCCGCACCGTTTCCTCGCTGCCCCCCGCGCCCGAATCCCGCATGCGGCCGCTGTAGTAGCGGCGGAACAGGAAAGGCAGGTCGCCGGCGGCGATGCCCCGACCGTCGTCGCGCAGCTCCAGCGCGCCCCGGGCGTCCAGGCTGGCCGTCAGGGTGGCCGGGGCGGCGTGCTCGACCGCGTTGCGGACCAGGTTGCGCAAGACGGTCAGCAAGGCATAGCGGTCCAGCGTCCGGACGTGGCCCGCGGATATCCGGTTGTCGAAACGCAGCTCCGCCAGCCTGGCCTGGGCCGCGTAGCCGCGCCAGGCGTCCTCCATGCATTCGGCGATATCGACGGCCTCGGGCGGGCGCAGCTGGTCGCGCGCCATGGCGCGGGCGCTCTCCAGGCTGACGATGACATCGTCCACGTTGTCCACCACGCGAGCCAGGCGCTGGCGCTGGTCCGGCGTCAAGACCTGCGTCAGCAGCATCAGTTCGCTGTCGGAGCGGATGGCGGCCAGCGGCGTGCGCACCTCGTGGCTGAGATTTCCCGCGAACTCGCGTTCTCGGGCGATCGACCTGTCGACCTGGTTCTGCACGCGATTGAATGCCTCGATCAGCCGTCCCGCCTCGTCGTCGCGCGTGACGGCTATGTCGGGCGATCCGGGCGCCCAGGTCGCCAGCCGGTCCGTCAGGTCCAGCAGCGGGCCAACCGCCACCGCGGCCACGCGCCGGGAAAGCGCGTAGGCTCCGACCACGCAAATCGCGCCCACGCCCAGCACGATCAGGCCGAAGTCATGGACCCGCTCTTCGTTGTCGGTCGCGTCGTATAGCAGGTACACCTTGCCCCGGCCGGTTTCGGCCACCATCACATGCCAGGTATAGGCGCCCGGCTCGATCAGGTGCAGTCCGTTTTCCAGGGACAGGAGCTCGGGGGGCATGCCGACGGGCGGCTGCCCGTCCACGCTCAGCCAGGCGCGCATGGACCCGCCCAGTTCGCGCGGGCCATTGCGCGGCAGGAACTCGTCGCTGGTGCGGGCATGCTGGACCAGGCGGTCCATCTCGGTATTGAGGATGTCGTTGACCAGATCGTCTTCCATCTGGTCGAACGTCAGGTACGCCAGCAAGGCAAGCGCCGTGACAAACAGCGCCACCGTTCCGGCCAGCGCCCACACGACGCGCTGGGTGAGCGTGCCGGCGGCGGCGCGCGTCATGGCGCGGTTCCGGGCGCCACCAGCCGCCAGCCGGTGCCATGCAGGGTCTCGATGCCGTCGAACCCGGCGTCGGCCAGCGCGCGGCGCAGCAGATGGACCTGGCTGCGCAGCGCATCGGCCGACGGCGGCTCGTTGCCCCACAGCATCGATTCCAGTTCCTCGCGCGACACCACCCGGCCGGGGTCGCGCAGCAAGGCTTCCATGATGAGGCCCGCCTTGCGCGTCAGATGCACCGGCGCGCCGTTGACGGACACGGCGCGGCTGCGCGTGTCGTACTGCAAGGGCCCGAAGGCGCGCACCGAGTCCACGGTCGAACCCTTGGCGCGCAGGATCAAAGCCAAGAGGCGGGCTTCGACCTCAAGCAAGGCAAACGGCTTGGTGAGGTAGTCGTCCGCGCCATGCGAGAAGCCCGCCAGCTTGTCTTCCAGGCTGTCGCGCGCCGTCAGCACCAGCACGGGCACGTCCAGGCGCCTTTCCGCGCGCAGCGCATGCAGGACCGCATTGCCGTCCATGCCCGGCAGGCCGATGTCCAGCAGCACGGCATCGAAGCGCTGCTCCTGCAGCCGCTGCAGGGCGGCCTGGCCGCTGTAGGCCACGTCCGGCAGGAACCCGCGCGCCTCCAGGAAGCTGTACAGATTGCCGGCGATGATGGGGTCGTCCTCGACGATCAGCACCCGGTGATTCGCTCCGGCCGCGGGGCTCACTGCCATGGTCTTGGTTTCCTGGTGTAGGCGAAGCGCTACGCCTGCAGCACTTTGCCCGGATTCATGAGCCCCTGGGGATCCAGCGCCCGCTTGATCCGGCGCATCAGCGCCAGTTCGACGGGGCTCTTGTAGCGCGGCAGCTCGTCGCGCTTGAGCTGGCCCACGCCATGCTCGGCGCTGATGGAGCCATGATGCGCATGCACGCTGTCATGCACGACGCCGTAGACGTCGTTTTGCAGGGCCAGCAGCTCGGCTTCGGTCTGCCCAGGCGCATTGGCCACGTTGTAATGCAGGTTGCCATCGCCCAGATGGCCGAAGATGACGTGGCGCACGCCCGGAAAGCGCGCCTGCAGCAAGGCATTGGTCTTGTGCACAAAACCCGCGATCGACGAGATCGGGATGGACACGTCATGCTTGACCGACTTGCCCAGCTCGGCTTCGGCCAGGGGGATGCTCTCGCGCAGGTGCCACAGCGCCTTGCTCTGCGCGACGTTGGCGGCGATGGCGGCATCGTTGACCAGGCCGGCCTCGATGGCGTCGCCCAGCACCGACTCGAAACGCTCGCGGGCGTGCGTTTCGCTTTCGCTGTCCGACAGCTCCAGCAAGGCAAACCAGGGCGACGCGGCGGATTCGCCTTCAAACGGCAGGCGCTGCTGCGGAAACAGGCGCACGACCGCTTGCAGGCAGGCGCCGCTCATGAGTTCAAAGCCGGTCAGCGCGGCGCCGAAGCCCGAACGGGCGCGCGACAGCACTTCCACGGCGCTGTCGATGCTGTCGAGCGTCAGCAGCGCCGTGCACGAGGCCACCGGACGCGGGTACAGCTTGAGCGTGGCGGCGGTGATGATGCCCAGCGTGCCTTCGCTGCCGATATAGAGATCGCGCAGGTCGTAGCCGGTGTTGTCCTTGCGCAGGCCGCGCAGGCCGTCCCAGACCTCGCCTTCCGCGGTCACGACCTCCAGCCCCAGCGTCAGGTCGCGGGTGTTGCCGTAGCGCAGCACCTGCGTGCCGCCGGCGTTGGTCGCCAGGTTGCCGCCGATGGTGCAGCTGCCTTCGGCGGCCAGGCTCAGCGGGAACAGGCGGTTGGCGGACGCGGCGGCTTCCTGCACGGCCTGCAGGATGCACCCGGCTTCCACGGTGATGGTGTCGTTGTCGGTATCCAGCGCGCGCACGGCGGTCAGCCGGGCGGTGGACAGCACCACCGCGTTGCCGGAATCATCCGGCGTGGCGCCGCCGCACAGGCCGGTATTGCCGCCTTGGGGCACCACCGCCGCCCCGTGCCGCGCGCAGAGCTTCATCGCGGCCGCGACCTCGGCGGTCGAGCCGGGGCGGATCACCGCCAGCGCCGCGCCGCGATATCGGCGCCGCCAGTCCTGCACATAGGTCTCGGCGTCGGCGCCGGTCAGCACGTGGGAGTCGCCCAAAAGGGACTGTAGATCGCTCAGCAAGGTCATGGATGCCGCACAAGGAAGGCCTGGTCGCGCCCAGGCGCTGTTCAAGGGATGTGCGAACTATTGTAGGGGCTGAACCGTCCGGGCCGAAGCCCGGCACGCGTCAGCCGACCGCCTGGTCCAGCCGCGTGCCCGTCATGCCCGAGCAGAACGCCCGGGAAGCGATGCGGTTCATCAGGAAGGCGCGGTCCACGCCCGCGGGGCCGGGCAGTTCCGACAGCGCGCGGTAGGCGCGCCGCAGCACCTCGCCCCGCGTCGCGCCGCAAACCAGCAGCCGGGTGCATGGGAGCCGGCGATCGCCGCAGCCGTCTATGCGCACTTCCAGCGCATGGGCCGCGACGGGTTCATAGTCGGCCGCCGCCATCGTTTCCGGGTGCGCCTGCGCCTCGGCATCGATGACCCGGAACACGCCGCTGCGGTCATCCAGCGAGAACGCGACCGTGCCCATGCCTTGCCAGCCGCGGTCCCGCGCCACGTTGGCGGCCACGGTGCGCAGCGCGCTTTCAATCGAGGACGCCAGATGCGGCGCCGGGCATTCGGCGATCAGGACCCGCGCCTCGCGCCACACGCAGCGCTCCCAGGCGCGGCCCGTGGCCAGGTCGCCGCCGGCGGATACGAATACATGGATATCAAGCCGGCGTTCGCGGCCGGCGGCCGGCCCGGCATAGTCCGTGGGGGGGCCCCGCCTGCTGGTGGCGCTTCCCGATGACACGACAGTAGAAACTTTGGCGCCCATGGCCCCTCCTGGTCTTTCTGCTTGCAGGGCAAGCGTATCACCTTCGGATGACGAGCAAATTCCATGCCGCGCGCAGCCCCCGCCGCAAGCCCTTTTTCATTGCCCCGGCCTGCACCGGAACAAGGCCGCGGCGCCCGTCCGCAGGCACCAAACCAGGGCAAACGCCACCCCTAAAACGCCCTACTCCGCCCGTCGGATGAAGCGCCCCCGCCAATGGGGGATAATTCCGCTTTGAACCCTTGCCACATCGGTTTTGACGTCCGGGTTTACCATTACCCCCCGTCAAATCCCCGCAGCACCCCTTCTCAAGGAATCGTCGTGGGCAACAACCATACTCACTTCCCGGCCTCGGTTTTCAAGGCCTATGACATCCGCGGCACCGTGCCGGACCTGATCGATGCCGCCTTCGCCCGCGCGCTGGGCGTGGCGCTGGCCGCCCGCGCCCGCGAACAAGGCGTGCAGACGCTCGTGGTTGGCCGCGACGGCCGCCTGAGCAGCGAAATGCTGTCGCTCGCGCTGCAGGAAGGCATGCTGGAAGGCGGCGTGGACACGCTGGATGTCGGCATGGTTCCCACCCCCCTGGTCTACTTTGCCGCCAACATCATGCAGACCGGCTCGGGCGTGGCGATCACGGGCAGCCACAATCCGCCCAAGTACAACGGGTTCAAGATGATGATGGGCGGACGCGCGCTCTACGGCGACGACGTCCAGGCGCTGGCCCGGGCCATGAACGGCGCGCCGTCCGCGCCCGCGCCCGGCGCCGGCACGCGCCGCCAGCTCGACCTGGTGGACGCCTACATCGCGCGCGTCGCCTCCGGGGTCAAGCTCGCGCGTCCGATGAAGATCGCCATCGATTGCGGCAACGGCGTTGCCGGCGCCGTCGCCCCGCAATTGTTCCGCGCCCTGGGCTGCGAAGTCGACGAATTGTTCTGCGAAGTGGACGGCACGTTCCCCAACCACCATCCCGATCCCGCCGAGCCCAAGAACCTGCAGGACCTGATCCGGCACGTCGCCGAAAGCGACTGCGAACTCGGCCTGGCGTTCGACGGCGACGGCGACCGCCTGGGCGTGGTCACGAAATCCGGCGAGATCATCTGGCCCGACCGCCAACTGGTGCTGTTCGCGCGCGACGTGCTGGAGCGCAACCCCGGCGCCACCATCATCTATGACGTGAAGTGCAGCCGCCACGTGGGCCTGTCGGTCGAGGCCGCCGGCGGCGTCCCGCTGATGTGGAAAACCGGCCACTCGCTGGTCAAGGCCAAGCTGGCCGAAACCGGCGCGCCGCTGGCCGGCGAAATGAGCGGCCACATCTTCTTCAAGGAGCGCTGGTACGGCTTTGACGACGGCCTGTACACGGGCGCCCGCCTGCTCGAGATCGTTTCGCGCTTTGCCGATCCTTGCGCTCCGCTGGAAGCCCTGCCGCAGGACGTTTCCACGCCCGAGCTGAAGCTCGAAATGGAAGAAGGCCAGCCCTTCACGCTGGTCCAGGCCTTGCAGGACCAGGGCCAGTTCCCCGACGCGAAGCGCGTGCTCACCATCGACGGCGTGCGCGCGGAGTACGCAGACGGCTTCGGGCTGGCGCGTCCATCGAACACCACCCCCGTGGTCGTGCTGCGCTTCGAGGCGCAAACGGCGGCGGCGCTGGAGCGCATCCAGGCCGACTTCCGCCGCGAACTGAACAAGCTGGCGCCAAACGCCACCCTGCCTTTCTGATCCGCCTATGTCTTTATCCAACAGCCCCGCGTGGCAGCAGTTCGTCGCAGCGACACGCGCCGCATCCCGGGATGGCCGGGAGTTGCGCCTCATCAATGCGCCCGGGCTGCGCCTGGACCTGAGCGCCCAGGCCCATTCGTCCGACTTGCAGGCCGCCTCGGCGGCCTTGCTCGCGCAGCAGGACTTCGAGGCCGCGCGCGCGCGGCTGTTCGACGGCGGGCATGCCAACTGGACCGAAGGGCGAGCGGCGTGGCACACCGCCTTGCGCGCGTCCGAACCGCCCGCCATGGTGGCCCGCGCGGTGCTGGCCGAACGCGAGCGCCTGCGCGAGTTCGTGCGCGAGGCCGACGCGGCCGGCCGGTACAGCGGCGTGCTGCACCTGGGCATCGGCGGCAGCGACTGGGGCCCCCGGCTGGTCACGCGCGCCTTGCGCCACGGCGGCGCGCGCCGCGAAGTGCGCTTCGCGTCCAACGTGGACTCGCACTCGGTCGACGACGCGATGAGCCGGCTGGACCCGCACAACACGCTAGTCATCGTCGCCTCGAAATCCTTCACCACGACCGAGCCGCTGGCCAATGCCGAGGTCGCGATGAACTGGCTGCGCGAAGCCGGCGTCGCGGATCCCATCAAGCAGGTCGTGGCGATCACCGCCAACGTCGAAGCCGCGCTGAACCTGGGCATCCTGCCCGACCACATCTTCCAGATCTGGGATTGGGTGGGCGGGCGCTACTCGCTGTGGTCGGCGATCGGCCTGCCCATTGCGCTGGCGCTGGGCAACGACGCGTTCGACCAGTTGCTCGCGGGCGCCGCCGCCATGGACGATCATTTCCGCACCGCCCCCATCGCCGAGAACGCGCCCGTGCAGATGGCCCTGGCCGGCGTGGCCAACCGCAGCGTGCTGGGCTATGACTCCCTGGTCATCGCCCCCTACGATTCGCGGCTTTATCACATCGTGCCCTGGGCGCAGCAGCTGGAAATGGAATCGCTGGGCAAGGTCGCCACCGCCGACGGCAGCCCGGCCGGCGTGCCGACCGGGCCCGCGGTCTGGGGCATGTCGGGCACGGATTGCCAGCACACCTTCTTCCAATGGCTGCACCAGGACGCCGAGGGCGCCCCCGTCGACTTCATCCTGTGCGAACAGCCCGACCACGCCTATGCGCGGCACCACGAGCTGCTGATCGCCAATTGCCTGGCCCAGCGCTCCGCGCTGCTGCGCGGCAAGTCATACGAAGAGGCCCTGGCCGAAACCTTGGCCACCGAAAGCGATCCGGCGCGGGCGCGCCTGGTGGCCCGGCACCGCGTCCACCCGGGCGGACGCCCGTCCTCGCTGATCGTGCTGCCGCACCTGGAGGCCTATACGCTGGGCGCGCTGCTGGCCATGTACGAACACAAGGTGTTCACGCAGGGCGTGGTCTGGGGCATCAACCCCTTCGATCAATGGGGCGTGGAATTCGGCAAGGCGCTGGCCAAGAACATCATGCGCGAACTGGACGCCCCGCAGGCCAGCCAGCAGGATCCGTCCACCCGCTTCTGGATCGACGCGATCAGGCGCTGAGGGCGTCGTACAGTTCCACGTGCTTGCGGGCGACCCGCTCGATGTCGAATTCGCGTTCGGCAAGCGCCCTGCCCGCCGCGCCCATGGCCTGGCGCAATGCCGTATCGCCTGCCAGGCGGGCGATGGCGTCGGCCAGCGCCTGCGCATCGCGCACCGGCGCCAGCAAGCCGGTCACGCCGGGTTCGATGGCGTCGCGACAGCCCGGCACATCGGTCGTCACGACCGCCCGGGCGCACGCCGCGGCCTCGATCAGCGACTTCGGCAGGCCTTCGCGGTAGGACGGCAAGACGGCAATATGCGAGGCCGAGTACAGCGCCGCCACGTCCGAGCGTTCGCCCAGCGCCTGCACGCAGCCTTCGCGCCGCCACGCCTGCACATCTTCCTCCGTGGCCGAAGTGGGATTGCCGGCATCCACGCCGCCCACCAGCTGCATCGTCACCGGCACGCCGCGCTCGCGCAGCAGCCTTGCCGCCTGCACGAACTCCTGCACGCCCTTGTCGCGCAGCAGGCGCGCCACCATGGTGACGACGACGGGCGGCGCGGGCGGCTCGGGCGAGGCGCCGTAGGCGTTCAGGTCCACGCCCGCGCCCCGGATGATGACGACCTGGTCGTCGCGCACCGCGCCCAGGGACTTGAGCAGGTCGCGGTCATTGGCGTTCTGGAAGATCACGCGGCTGTTGGGATGGCCCAGCGCGATCCGGTACAGGCGCGCCACCACGGAACGCACCAGCCGCATCTTCAGCGAATTGGAAAGAAAGACGAAACCCAGGCCGGAGATGGCCGCGACCATGCCCGGCACGCGCGTGAGCCGGGCAGCGATGCCGCCGTACAGCACGGGCTTGATCGTGACCAGGTGGACCACTTGCGGGCGCAAGCGGCGGAACAGGCGGATCAGCGCCAGCAGCGTGCCCAGTTCCTGCAGGGGGTGCTTGCCGCTGCGCGTCATGGGAATGGGATGATGCGTCATGCCCAGCGCCTGGATGTCGGCCACGGCCGGGCCATCCATGGTGGCGACATGCACGTCGTAGCCGGCCCGCTGCGCGGCCAGCGCGACCGGCACGCGGTGCGACATGAAGAACGCCGGATTGTTGACGACAAACAGCAGGCAGCGGCCGGCACTCATGCTTCTACTCCGGAAATGCGGCGCCAGACGGCGATGTAGCCCTGCACCATGCGCGCAAGATCGAAATGCTCCAGCACGCGCGCGCGCCCGGCTTGTCCCACGCGCGCGCGGCCGCGGGCGGCCACGTCGCCCAAGGCGGTCTCGATGCCGCGCGCCAGGGCCTCGGCCTGTTCGGGGGGCACCACCACGCCGGCATCGCCGACGATGTAGGCCGCGTCCCCGACGTCCGTCACGACGCAGTAGACGCCGCAAGCCATGGCTTCGGCCACCACGTTGGGAAAGCCTTCCGCGCAGCTGGACAGCACATGCAGGTCCAGCCCGTTCATCATGGCGGGCACGTCGTCGCTGGGACCGTTGAGCACCACGCGGTCGCGCAGATCCAGCTTGTCGATCAGCGCGCCGAGCTCGGCGTTGTCCGCGGTCATGTCGCGGCCGATCAGCACGCAGCGCAGGCCGGCATCGCGACCGTCGCGCACCAGGGCGGCCACCGCGCGCAGCAGGTTGGCGTGGTCCTTGAGCGGATCCCAGCGCGCCACGCAGCCGATCACGGGCACGTCGCCGGACAGGCCCCACTCGGCGCGCACGCGCGCACGCGCCAGGGGGTCCGGCGCATAGCGCGACAGGTCATAGCCGTTGGAAATCACCACCAGGCGGTCGCGCCGGTAGCCCTTTTCGGCATGGCGCTGCGCCGCCTTCTGCGCGGCGCACACGATCGCCCTGGGCACGCTGCCGGACAGCAGCGCGCATGCGCGCAGCACCAGGCGGGCCGAGCGGCTGCTGCGCTCCAGATGCGCGCCGGAGTTGCGGATGCCCCAGGCTATCGCCCGGACTCCCGCCAGCCGCGCCGCCAGGCCGCCGATCAGGTCGGCGTGATACATCCAGGTCTGCACGGCGTCGGGCCGCGTGCGCGCGATCAGGCCGCGCAGCGCCATGAAGCCGCTCAGGCTGACGCGCCCGCGCTGCATGCCCAGCGCATGCACGGCCACGCCAGCCGCGCGCAGGCGCTCGCCATAAATGCCCTCGTCGGTCAACGACACGACGATGTGCTCGACATCGGAGCCCGGGTAGGTCGCCAGGCGGAACAGCACGGATTCCGCGCCGCCCTGCCCCAGGCCGGTGATGACATGCAGGATGCGCAATGCGGAGGCGCTCATCGCCCCTCCCGCACCGCTTCGAACAGTTCGTCCCATTCGCCCAGCACGCTGGCCAGCGCGTAGCGGTGGCGCACGGCCGCCGCGCCGCGCGCGCCCAATTGCTGGCGCAGCGACGCGTCGCTCATCAGGCGCTGCAAGGCGTCGGTCAGCGCGACGCGATCGCCGGCGGGCACCAGCAGCGCGTCCTGGCCGTCGCGCGTCATTTCGCGCGGGCCGCTGGGGCAATCGAAGGCCGCGCAGGGCAGGCCCAGCGACATGGCTTCCAGCAGGACATTGGGAAAACCTTCCACCAGCGAGCTCAGCACAAAGGCATGGCCGCGCGCCAGTTCGTCCCACGGCGCCTCGGTGCGGCCCGGCAGGCTGATGCGCGACTGCAGGCCCAGGCGCGCAACCTGCTGCTCCAGCGCGCCTCGCTCGGGGCCTTCGCCCCAGATGCGCAGGTTCCAGTCCGGGAACTCCGGCGCCAACTGCGCGAAGATATCGATCAACAGGCCGAACTGCTTGTCGGGGACCAGCCGCCCCATCGCCAGCAGCTCGCGCGGGCCGCCGTCGTCGCGCTGCTGCACCCGCGGCGCGTCCAGCAGCGGCGCGGGCAAGGGATTGGGAATGACGGCCAGGCGCTTGATGCCCGGCACCTGGCGCGCGAACGGGCCGGCGGTGTCTTCCGCCTGGACCGTCACCATGTCGGCATGCGGATACAGGACGCGGCGCAGCATGCGCCAGACGCCGCCGGTGGTGGTTTCGGCGACCGGGTTGGTGCGTTCGCAGACGATGAGCGGCACGCGCAGGCCGCGAGTGGCAAGGATCGCCGCCACATTGACGTTGGTCAGGAAGGACACCACCACGTCCGGCTTGGTGTCGCGGATGTGCTTGCGCAGCGTCAGAAGCCGCCTGAAGGCGGCCATCGCCCCCGACACCCGCGTGCCCGCCAGGTCAGCCAGCCACGTCAGCTGGACCTTGTCCGACAAGGGATAAAAGCAGGTTCCCTTGGAGGAATAGGTCGGCGTCAGGATGACGGCGTCCCCGCGTTCGGACCATGCGTTGACCAGGGTCGCGGCCACCCGTTCGGCGCCGCCGGCATGCATGGAACTGACCAGCATCAGTATTTTCATTCGTCAGAGACTCCCAACCGTTCCTCCTTGGTCCATTCCCGCGCGATAGCGATCCAGCCAGGCCTGCATCATCAGCACGCCCCACAGATGGCTGTCCCAGTTGCGATGCCCCGACGTGTGTTCGCGCCACTTGCGCAGGATGGGCTCGGGTTCGAACCAGCCCTCCTGGCGCAGGCGCGCCGGGTCCAGGAGCGCATCGGCCCACTCGCGCAAGGGGCCGCGCAGCCAGGCGGCCAGCGGCACGGCAAAGCCGCGCTTGGGGCGGTCCACCAGCGCCTGCGGCACGTGGCGATGCAGCACTTGGCGCAGCAGCCACTTGCCGGTGTTGCCGCGCACCTTGTACTGGTGCGGCAGGCTCCAGGCGAATTCGTACACGCGGTGATCGATCAGCGGCACGCGCGTTTCCAGGCTGACCGCCATGGCCGCCCGGTCCACCTTGACCAGGATGTCGTCGGGCAGGTAGGTCACCGCGTCCAGCTTCATCATGGATTCGAAGGTGGAGCCCTGCATCGCCTTGGCGAACTCCGATATGGGCTCGACGCCGCCCTTCACCACGCTGGACGGATCGGACCAGTAGGATACGAAGAGGCGGTAGAACTCGCCACGCGTATCGGCGCGCAGCAGCTCGCCCAGCTTGCCGACCTTGCCGCGCCAGGCGCCGCGCCCGGGCAGATGGGTCGAAGCGCTGAGCAGCGCCCCCGCGGGCTTGCGCAGCAGCGCGGGGACCCGCTCGCATTGCTGCCACCAGTTGTTCACGCGGAAGTAGCGCGAATAGCCGCCGAAGAGCTCGTCGCCGCCATCGCCGGACAAGGCCACCGTCACGTGCTGGCGCGCCATGCGCGTCACCAGCGACGTGGGAATCTGCGACGAATCCGCGAACGGCTCGTCATACATGTCCGCGAGCGACGGCACCACCGCCAGCGCATCGTCGGCCGTCACGTAGAGTTCGGTGTGATCGGTGCCCAGGTGCGTGGCGACGGCCTTGGCATGCTGCGCCTCGTCGTAGCCCTTCTCGTGAAAGCCGATGGCGAAGGTGCGCACGGGCTGCGAGCTTTGCGCCTGCATCAGCGCCACGATGGTCGACGAATCGATGCCGCCAGACAGGAATGCGCCCAGGCTCACGTCCGACAGCATCTGCCCGCCGACGGCCTTGGACAGCACGCCTTCCAGCGCATCCGTGGCTTGCGCGTCCGATTCGAACGTCAGCCTTGAGCGGGCGGCGGTGTCGGCGGCTTCGCGCGCCGACCAGTACACGCGCGGCTCGGGCATGCGGCGGCTGCGGGTATCGTCGGCGGTGAACTCGACCCAGGTGCCCGGCGGCAGCTTGGCGATGCCTTCATAGATGGATTGCGGCGCCGGAATGTAGTTGTGCCGCATGAACGAGGCCAGCGCGTTGCGGTTCAGCTCGCGGCCGAAGCCGGGGATCGGCATCAGGCCCTTGAGCTCCGAGGCGAAGACCAGCTCCGCGCCCGAAAAGCCGTAGTACAGCGGCTTTTCGCCCATGCGGTCGCGCGCCAGGACGAGCTTGCGCGATGCCCTATCCCACAGCGCGATGGCGAACATGCCCACAGCGGCCTGCAAGGTGGCCTCGATGCCCAGCGCGGTAAAGCCCGCCAGCAGGGTCTCGGTATCGGAATGCCCGCGCCAGGACGGCGCCAGCGCCGATTGCTCCAGCTGCTTGCGGATGTCCAGGTGGTTGTAGATCTCGCCGTTGAACACCATCACATATCGGCCGCAGGCGGACGTCATGGGCTGGTGGCCCGCTTCGGTCAGGTCAAGGATCGCCAGGCGGACGTGCGCCAGCGCCAGCTCGGCGCCGGCGTCTTCCCAGAAACCATTGCTGTCCGGCCCGCGGTGGCGGATGCGGCGGCAGCTTTCCGCCAGCACTTGCGCCTTGTTCCCGATAGGGCCCCAAATTCCGACTATTCCACACATGATGAGGTTCTCGTGGTCACCGTAGCAACGATGCGTTGCGCGGCCCTAGCCGCGCGCATCGTCAAAAATTTCCTGCCATTTCCGCAGTACGCGCGCGGCCGAAAACCGGTCGCGCACCTCTGTTGCCGCCTGCCCCATGCGCAAGCGGCCGTCGTCATCGCTCATGACGGCAGCCAGCGCCTTGCACAAGGCGGGCACGTCGCCATTGGGCCGCACCAGCACGCCGTCGACGCCTTCGCGCACGATCTCGCGCGGGCCCGTGTCGCAATCGAATGACACGGCGGCCAGTCCGCTGGCCATGGATTCGAGCAAGGTATTGGACAGGCCTTCAAAGCGCGACGTCAGCACATACAACTGGGCGCTGTCGTACCAGTCGCCGACATTGCCGGCGCGCCCGGGCATCGCGATGCGCGATTCCAGCCCGGTCTCGCGCACCTGCGCCTCCAGCGCCGGGCGTTCTTCGCCCTCGCCCAGAATAACCAGATCCCAGTCGGGATGCGATGCCGCCAATTGCGCGTAGGCCTGGATCAGCAGGTCAAACCCCTTGTCCGCATGCAGCCTCCCGACCGCCAGCAGGCGCTTGCGCCCATCGCCCGCGACCGGGGTCAGGATGGGCTCGGCGCGCGGCAGCGGGAAGTGGACGGGATTGGGTATGACCGCCAGCCTGGAGCCCGGCACATGCCGTTCCAGCCAGTCGGCGGTGCCGCGGGTCAACGCCACCACGCGCGCGGCGCGCGGATAGGTCAGGCGGCGCAGGCGCTGCCAGAATCCCGACAGGGCCTGGGACGGCGGATGCGTATGCTCGGTGGCGATCACGCGGCAGCCCAGGCCCGCGCAGGCGAGCACGGACAGCACGGACGCCGTCGTCATCATGCCCAGCACGATGTCGGGCCGGAAGGCCTTGACCACCCGGCGGAGCGCGCGCACGCGCTGCACATTGCCCCAGATGCCGCGCAGCCCCCCGCCCTCGCCCGCCGTATGGAGGATTTCGCGGCGGACCTTGGGGTGCAGCGTGTAGGCGTCGCCCTCGGCGCCGGCCTGCGTCACCACCATGACCTCGCGGCCCATGCCGGCCCAGTGGGCGCTCAGGTCGGCGGCGACCCGTTCAGCGCCGCCGCCATGCAGCGAATGGATGAACAGCAACACGCGCATCGGGCGGGCGGAGTCGGCTACGGACATTCAATCGGCCTTCCTGGGTTCAGCCTTGCGCATCGCCACCACCAGGTAGCAGGCGAAGGACAGCACATACATGAGGCTGGTGGCCAGCATGATCCCGGCCGCGCCCATCCTGGGCGCCAGCACGGTGTTCAGCACGGCCTTCAGCGCAAAATTGGCGACCGCGATGGCGGCCATGATCCGGTAGCGGTTCTGGCTGGCCAGCAACTGCACCAGGATCAGCACGCCGAAGTAGAACGGCAGTTGCAACAGCCCCCAGCGCAGCACATGCGCGACGGCTTCGGTATTTTCGGCGGTGAACGCGCCGCGCTGGAACAGCACCGACACGCCCCTCGGCGCCAGCACCCAGCCCACCGCAACCGCGACGGCGCCCGCGCCCACCATCAGCACCGACCATTTGAGCGCCATGCCGCGCGCGCGCGCGGTGTCGCCGCGGGCCTGCACATCGGCCAGCACGGGCAGCGCGGCGCGGCCCACGGACACCGCCCCGATGCCCAGCAGCAGGGACAGCAGCCGGCTGGCATAGCCCAGCGTGGCGTTGGCGTTGGCGCCCAGGTTGGCGGCGGCGTATTGGTCCAGCGGTCCGACAAAGCTCATGGCCACCTGGCCGATCAGCATCACGCCGGCGGCGCTCATCAGTTCGGGCCAGTGCGGCGAGCGCAGGGTCAGGCGCGGCGCGCCCCAGAACCCGCCGTCGGCGCGCGCCGCCAGCCAGGCCAGCCAGACGGTCTGGATGGCGTAGCCAACCAGCGTGCCCCACAGCAGCGGCCCGACGCCATCGACGCTGACGGCCAGCATGACCCAGGCCAGCGTCGCCACGGCGGGCACGCTGTCCAGCAAGGTGTTGACGTGCCGCTCCTGGGCGCGCAGGCGCGCGGCGCTGATGCCGGCGATCAGCAGCAAGGCCGACACGGGGGCAAAGGCGAGCAGCAGGTCGCCCGTCATCTCGCGCACGCGCGCGGACAGGCCCTGGCCCAGCCCGTTGGCCACGTAGGGCCAGGCGAACCATGTCAGGATGGCCAGCGCGACGCCTGCCGCCGCGACCCATCCTTGCAGCTCGTGGATGAATTGTTTTCGTTCGGCGTCCTCGGCGCGGCGCAGCCGCACCAGCACCGGAATCAGCACCACCGACAGCACGCCCACGATCGTGACCGGCAGCCAGGTGGCCATGGTCATCGTGAACTGGTAGGCGTCGACGGCGTCGCTGACGCCGTAGCGGTACGCCACCGCCATCTCCTTGATGGCGCCGGCGGCCTTGCCCAGCAACAGGAACACGGCCACCCGGAACGCGCCCTTGAATATGCGCTGATGGTCCGGGTGGATGTTGCCGAGTTTTCGGATGAGTGCTTTCAAATCAACGCAGGAATTGCGTGTACCAGGGCATGGCCACTTCCAGGCCTTGCAGCACCGTGTGCGACGGCGCATAGCCCAGCAGGCGGCCCGCCTTGCTCACGTCCGCCTGCGAGTGGCGCACGTCGCCGGCGCGGAA
This sequence comes from Achromobacter sp. NPDC058515, assembly GCF_042721735.1. Classification (NCBI taxonomy): domain Bacteria; kingdom Pseudomonadati; phylum Pseudomonadota; class Betaproteobacteria; order Burkholderiales; family Alcaligenaceae; genus Achromobacter; species Achromobacter sp. NPDC058515. Next base: position 222,001 of record NZ_JBHXNI010000003.1, on the reverse strand, counting down.
GTCCGCGTACACCGGCTGCTTGGCGTAGGCCACACCCTGGTTGCCCAGGGCCTGCACCAGGAAGCTGAACAGTTCATTCAGGGTGCTGCGGCCGCTGACGGCCACGTTGTAGACCTGGTTGCGCGCTTCCGGCGCGGCCATCGCGCCCAGGATGTTGGCCTGCACCGCGTTGTCCACGAAGCAGAAGTCGCGGCTGGTCTCGCCGTCGCCGTTGATGGTGACGTCCTTGCCCTGGATCATCGCGGCGGTCCACTTCGGGATCACGGCGGCGTAGGCGCCGTCAGGGTCCTGGCGCTTGCCGAACACGTTGAAGTACCGCAGGCCCACGGTCTCGAAGCCATACGACCGCGCGAACACGTCGGCGTACAGCTCGTTCACGTACTTGGTCACGGCGTAAGGCGACAGGGGCTTGCCGATGTTCTCTTCCACCTTGGGCAGCGCCGGATGGTCGCCGTAGGTCGAACTGGAAGCCGCATAGACGAACGACTTCACCTTGGCGTCGCGAGCGGCCACCAGCATGTTCAGGAAGCCGCCGATGTTCACCTCGTTGGTGGTGATCGGATCGTTCAGCGAACGCGGCACCGAACCCAGCGCGGCCTGGTGCAGCACGAAGTCCGCGCCTTCCGTGGCGCGGCGGCATGCGTCCAGGTCGCGGATGTCGCCTTCCACGAAGGTGAAGCGCGCCCATTGCTCGGGGGAGACCGAGGCGCGCACCTCGTCCAGGTTGCGCTGATGGCCCGTGGCGAAGTTGTCCAGGCCGGTCACGGACTGGCCCAGCTTGAGCAGGGTTTCCAGCAGATTCGAACCGATGAAGCCGGCGCAGCCGGTCACCAGCCACTTGCGCGGGTGGGCGGACAGTTCCTGGGTGATGGTCTCAAAACGTGTGGTCATTGCGAAATCCTTTACAGACGCAGATCGGATTCGGCGGGCGACAGCACGTACTTCAGGTCGTAAAGAATGTGTTGCGCCTTGCCGAGCTTGCGGATGCCCTCCGCGCCCATCGCCTTGAACTGGTGGTGCGCCACCGCGAGGATCACGGCGTCGTACTTGCCTTCCTCGGGCTTGTCCACCGGGGTCAGGCCGTATTCGTGCACGGCTTCCTCGGCGTCGACCCACGGGTCATAGACGTCCACGTCGACGTTGTAGTCGCCCAGTTCACGGACGATGTCCACGATGCGCGTGTTGCGCAGGTCGGGGCAGTTTTCCTTGAAGGCCAGGCCCATCACCAGCACGCGCGCGCCCTGCACATGGATGCGGTTCTTGGTCATGGTCTTGACCAGCTGCGACACCACGTAGCCGCCCATCGAGTCGTTCAGGCGGCGGCCCGCCAGGATGATCTCGGGGTGGTAGCCGATGGATTGCGCCTTGTGCGTCAGGTAGTACGGGTCCACGCCGATGCAGTGGCCGCCCACCAGGCCCGGGCGGAACGGCAGGAAGTTCCACTTGGTGCCCGCGGCGGCGAGCACGGCTTCGGTGTCGATGCCCATCTTGTTGAAGATCAGGGCCAGTTCGTTGATCAGCGCGATGTTCACGTCGCGCTGCGTGTTCTCGATCACCTTGGCGGCTTCGGCCACGCGGATGCTGGAGGCCTTGTGGGTGCCGGCGGTGATGATCTGCTTGTAGAGCTGGTCGACCAGCTCAGCCACTTCGGGCGTGGAGCCGGAGGTGACCTTCTTGATCGTGCTGACGCGGTGTTCCTTGTCGCCCGGGTTGATGCGCTCGGGGCTGTAGCCGGCGTAGAAGTCCACGTTGAACTTCAGGCCCGACACGCGTTCGAGCACCGGCACGCAGTCTTCCTCGGTCGCGCCCGGATAGACGGTGGATTCATAGATGACGATGTCGCCGCGCTTGAGCACGGCGCCGATGGTCTCGCTGGCCTTGACCAGCGGCGTGAGGTCCGGCTGCTTGTATTCGTCGATCGGGGTGGGCACGGTCACGATGAACACGTTGGCCTGGCCCAGTTCGGCGCGGTCGGCGGTGTAGGTCAGTTGGGCGGCTTGCGCCAGCTCGGCGTCGCTGACTTCCAGCGTGTGGTCGTGTCCGGCCTTCAGCGCGTCGATGCGGCGCGTATTGATATCGAACCCGATGACCGAGCGCTTCTTGCCGAATTCCACCGCCAAGGGCAGACCGACGTAGCCGAGGCCAACGACAGCGAGTTTCACATCCTGAATTCGCAACATAACTCTCCCTTCACCGTAGAACGATTACGGCATTTTAAATATGGTCGGGTGATAGATAACCGAGCCCCCGGCGGCGGTCGCCGGGGCGCTCAAACTAGTCGGTGGTTCGCAAGACTGACGGCAACAGCAGCCAGCCCGGACGGCGCCAGGACACCAATCGCGCATACAGCCAGATGTAGACGCTGGCGAACACAACCAGGCTGGCGCTCAGGGCCCAGGCGTTGTCCCACCAGATCGTGGCCGGCACCAGCCCGATCAGCGCAAGCACCCACATGTACGGGGACGCCAGCGCGTTGCACAGCGCCGGCACGGCATGGCGCCGGCCACGGCTGAAGGTCACGCGGACCAGTCGGCGGAAAACCAGCTGGTGCAAGTGCAGCGCATCCGGCTGGTCCACCGGCACGCCGCGCTTGAAGCGGCGGCGCCAGATCGAAAAACCGGTTTCGAATACGGGGTAGAACAGCACCGCCAGGGCGTAGAACGGCGACACCGACGGATTGCGCACCACCAGCAGCACCGCCAGCTCGGCCAGCATGAAGCCCAGGAAGTACGCGCCGCCATCGCCCAGGAACACGCGCCCGAACGGGAAGTTCCAGACCAGGAAGCCCAGCGTGGCCGAGGCCAGCGCGGCAGCCACCAGGAAGATCGGCACGTCGCCCACCTGCAGGGCCACCAGGCTGATCGACACCGCCATCAGGGTGGCGACCATGCCGGCCAGGCCGTTCATGCCGTCCACGATGTTCAGCGCATGCGTGCAGCCGCCGACCGCGAACATGGTGAACAGCAGCGATACCGGCCAGAACGACAGGACGTAATCCACGGGCGCCATGCCCACGCGGCTCACGCCGCCCAGCAGCCACCAGGCGATCGCGGCGGACAGGAAGGCGGCCAGCAGGCGCTTGCTGGCGCCGATGTCTTTCGTGATGTCTTCAAGCAGGCCGGCCACGAACACGGGCAGCGCGGCAACGAACAGCGCCGGCCAAAGCCAGGTCAGGGTCATGTTGCTGGGGCCGAGCACCAGAAGGCCCGCGAGCGTACCCGCAAGCACGGCCAGTCCGCCGACGCGGGGCGTGGCGCGGGAATGGTTGGCTTGGGGCTTGTTGAGGTCGCTGTCGCCGGTAAAAGCGCCATGCCAGCGCTCGGACGCCACGATGAGTCCCCCCACCATGAACGCGACCACGCATATGTACAGCCAGGTCACAGGATCACCTCTGGTTGGTCTATCGAGACAGGCCCGCCATTATCGGAGGCAGGTGTAACGCCCATATATGGGAGGGATAAGGAAGTGCAATTCCGCGGCACAGAACGTAACACCCGGGGCGGCGCCGCTTGTGCGCCGGCGAGCCTGCGTTTGGAAGGCGCTGATGCAACAACACCGCGGACGCGCGGAAATACAGGTTTCATGAGGAGATTGTAGAGCTTTCCGCCCTGGCGCACGCGAAATATCCCAGGGAAAACGCGAAGACTGCCATAGCGGAACAATGCCGCCCGGTTCAAGCGCGAGCTCGGCCCCGCATAAAATAGGGACGCATTAATTGGGGCGAAAAAAAAGCCCGAGATCGTGAGATCTCGGGCTAAATCCACCAAAGGAGGAGGGTGGAGGAGACAACCGTGGCATGTTGGGGAGCGGGATTTCTGCTCGCCGCGCATTCGGGGTTTTTCACCGCGCCGTCTGCGTTTCAACATCCGATGACTGAATAGTACCGAGGTTTTTTGTGCGATGCAAGAATTTTTTTGATCTCTTTTCCTGGCCCGAATCCGCGTTGCGTTTTTGCTGCAAATTTCCGCCCCGCCCCCTGAAGACCCGCGCCAATCAATGACCTTAACGAAAACCGGGTTTTTGCCGAAGGGGTTAACCCCTTGCGGACTTACCCTAGACCACAGCGGGTAATCCCACCCTGGTTTTTGCACCAAAATAGTGCGGATGGCACCATGATGCGGCCGATTTTGCGCATTGCAGCATTTTCGGCCGCGCTGCTTTCAGATCCAGTAAGCGGTGCTCGTCATGACCTTGGACATGGCCCGCATGGCCATTTTCACGGGCGCGGGCAGCGGCACGCCCCCCGCCTCTTCAGCGCTGGCGCGGTGCTGGGCCTCGTCTTCCTTCATCTTTTGCACGATCTGGCGCGACCGTTCGTCCTGCACCGGCAAGGTGCGCAGATGCTCTTCCAGATGCGCCTCGACCTGCTTCTCGGTTTCGGCCATGAAACCCAGGTTGCGAGGCACGCCCGCGACGCTGGCCAGTACGCCCAGTGCGAACGAACCGGCGTACCAGACCGGATTGAGCAGGCTGGGCCGGCTGCCCAGCTCGTCCAGGCGCTGATTGCACCAGACCAGGTGGTCCACTTCCTCGGCGGCGGCATTCAGCAGCAATGCGCGGGGCGCCGGTTCGCGGCAGACGGACGCCTGGCCGCGGTACAGCGCCTGGGCGCAGACCTCGCCGACATGATTCACCCGCATCAGTCCGGCGGCGTGCCGCTTCTCTTGCGCCGACATGGCCTGCGGGGCCTCCTCCGCCTTCGCCGGATAGGGCCGGCCGGCGGACGCGCTTCCGGACAATACCCGCAGCGCGCGGTCAGCTTCGGCCAGCAAGGCATCCAGGGGGCTCGCGCGGCGCAGGAAGGAAGCGGGGCCGGATCGGAACAGGGTGGTGGACATGACAACTCCTAGACAAAACTGGCGCACACACCCCTGATGCGGGGCGGGGCTCTCGTGCCTGGAATTGTACGCAACAGGTATCATCAACCATTGACTGCGCTCAAGCTCAAGGACACGACAAAATGGAATGCACGATCGACTGGGGCGGCCCCAACGGCATGCTCTTTACCGCCAGCACGGGCAGCGGCCACGTGGCCGTGATGGACGGCGCCGTGGACGGCGGCGGACACAATCTTGCGCCCCGCCCGATGGAAATGCTGCTGGCCGGCACGGGCGGCTGCACCGCCTACGACGTGGTGCTGATCCTCAAGCGCGGCCGCCACGCGGTCAGCGGCTGCAGCGTCAAGCTCCAGGCCGACCGCGCCGACGCCGACCCCAAGGTCTTCACGCGCATCCATTTCGCGTTCACCGTCACCGGCCGCAACCTGCCGCGCGCCGCGGTGGAGCGCGCCGTGCAGCTTTCCCACGAAAAATACTGCTCGGCCTCGGCCATGCTGGAGAAGACCGCGGCGCTGACGTTCTCGGTCGAGATCGTCGACACGCAGGAAGCCGCGGCCGCCGCCTGAGCCTCGCCCGCGGCGTGGTGTAATCCGACTTATCCCTATCTTTTATAAGCGCCGCCGCGATCCGGTCGCGGCGGCCAGTCTGCGTCACCCAAGCGGGCGAACACAAGGACCGCCATGAAACAATACCTGGACCTCGTTCAATCCATCCTGGACACCGGCGCGTGGCAGGAAAACCGGACGGGCATACGCACCCTGAGCATGCCGGGCGCCTCGCTGCGCTTCGACCTGCAAAAAGGGTTCCCCGCCGTCACCACCAAGAAGCTGGCGTTCAAGTCCGCCATCGGCGAGATGGTGGGTTTCATGCGCGCCTCGCGCAGCGCCGCGGAATTCCGCGAGCTCGGATGCAAGGTCTGGGACCAGAACGCCAACGAGAACAGCCAGTGGCTGGCCAACCCGTACCGCGAAGGCCCGGACGACCTGGGGCCCGTGTACGGCGTGCAATGGCGCCAGTGGCCGGCCTACAAGATGCTGGACGCCAGCCGCCCGGCACAGATCGAAGACGCCCTGTCGCGCGGCTACGCCAAGGTGGCCGAGCTTGAGGAAGGCGGCGTGCCCAAGGTGCTGCTGTACAAGGCGGTGGACCAGCTGCGGCAGTGCCTGGACACCATCCATGAGCGCCCGGGCGACCGCCGCATCCTGTTCCATGGCTGGAACTGGGCCCAGATAGAGGAAATGGCGCTGCCTCCGTGCCATCTGCTCTATCAGTTCCTGCCCAACGCGACGACCCGAGAGATCTCGCTCTGCCTGTATATCCGTTCCAACGACGTGGGCCTGGGCACGCCGTTCAACCTGACGGAAGGCGCGGCGCTGCTGCACCTGGTGGGCCGCCTGACCGGCTACACCCCGCGCTGGTTCACCTACTTCATCGGCGACGCCCACATCTACGAGAACCACCTGCCGATGCTGCGCGAACAGCTCAAGCGCGAGCCCTACGAGTCGCCCCGGCTGGTGCTGTCGGATCGCATTCCCGATTTCGCCGTTACAGGCCGCTACGAACCCGAGTGGCTGGAAAAGGTGGAACCGGGCGATTTCTCGCTTTCCGGCTATACCCATCACGCTCCGCTCACGGCGGCCATGGCCGTCTGAGCACGCCGGCGCAGGCCGCCCGCGGCGGCCTGCCCGAACACCGCGACGACACGCCGGGCGCCCGCCCGGCGGCGAATTCCCCGCGCTCACCGGCGGCAGGTGAAGATTGGTGAGCTTCTGGAAGCCCGATTTCGGTATAACCCATCCCTTAGCCACGGACGCGCGTCCAGCATGCCGCACGCCCCATGGCTTCCGACCGGCCACTGGCGCGCCGTGCCTGCCGCTTGCCGCGAATCCGGGCACGCGCCGGGCAACGCCGACCGCTGGCGTTGCTCAGCCGCATCCCCCAATCCCTACCAGAGAGTGTCAGAATCGCCAGCGTCGATAGCAGGATCTTCCTTGCGACCCGGGTTGCAACTGTTGACTACCAATTGAATTGAATTGAATTAAGGCCCGCGCGGCGGCTGTATGCGCTCAGGACAGGACCCCACAAATGCTCGTTGGAACTTATAACCCTTCGCTCGTCCTCGTATCCCTAGGGGTCGCCATCCTGGCGTCATACACGGCGTTGGGGATGGCCAACCGCGTCAGGGCCGCGAATGGGCTGCCCGCCGCGCGATACTGGCTGGCCGGCGGCGCGTTCGCCATGGGCATCGGCATCTGGTCCATGCATTTCGTCGGCATGCTGGCTTTCACCCTGCCCATTCCCATGGGCTATGACCTGCCGTTGACGGGACTCTCCCTGGCCATCGCGATCGGCTGCTCGGCCTTCGCCCTGTGGATCGTCTGCAAGGACGAACTGCCCTGGCGCAGGCTGGCGATCGGCGCGCTGCTGATGGGCGCGGGCATCGCCGCGATGCACTACATCGGCATGGCCGCGATGCGCATGGCGCCCGGCATCGACTACGATCCGATATGGTTCGCGCTGTCCATCGCCATCGCGGTGGGCGCCTCGGGCGCGGCGCTGTGGATCACCTATCGCCTGCGCCACGACGGGCCGCGCGTGGCGCTGTCCCGGCCGCTGGCCGCCGTGGTCATGGGCCTGGCCATCGTCGGCATGCACTACACGGGCATGGAAGCCGCGGGCTTTCCCGCCGGCAGCATCTGCATGGCCGCCGACGGCGGCCTGTCCGCCGGCTGGCTGGCCATCGCGGTGACCGCCGTGACCCTGAGCGTGCTGGCCATCGCCCTGGTCGTCGCCGTGCTGGACAACCGGCTGGAGGCCCGCACCTCCGCCCTGGCGTCTTCGCTTGCCGAAGCCAACGAAGAGCTGGTGCAGCTGGCGCTGCACGACACCCTGACCAAACTGCCCAACCGCATCCTGCTGGAAGACCGGCTGGAGCAGGCCATCGAAAGCGCCAGCCGGCGCAAGGGCTATTTCGCCGTGCTGTTCTTCGACCTGGACGGTTTCAAGGCGGTCAACGACGCCTACGGCCACCACACCGGCGACGCCCTGCTGATCGACCTGGCCCAGCGCATCCGGCAGGCCCTGCGCACGCAGGACACGGTTGCCCGCCTGGGCGGCGACGAGTTCATCGTCCTGAGCGAAGTGATCGAGCCGACCGACGCCGCCAACGTGGCCGACCGGCTGATCGAGGCTATCGCCCGCCCCGTCATGGTCTATGGGCACGAAGTGCTGGTGACCTCGAGCGTGGGCATCGCCGTCTACCCGAACGACGGCGAAGACACCCACGCCCTGCTGACGAACGCCGACGCGGCCATGTACCACGCCAAGCGCCTGGGCGGCACCGGCTACAGTTTCTTCGAACCGTCGATGAACGCGGACGCGCACGAGCAGATCGAGCTGCTGCACGACCTGCGTCTGGCGCAGGAGCGGGACCAGTTCGTGCTGCATTACCAGCCCAAGTACGAAGCGCCCGCCGGCCCCATCATGGGAGCGGAGGCGCTGCTGCGCTGGAACCACCCCACTCGCGGCCTGGTGGGTCCGGACCAGTTCATACCCACGGCGGAAAAGACCGGCCTGATCCTGCCCATCGGGGAATGGGTCATCAACGAAGCCTGCCGCCAGATGCGGGAATGGATCGATGCCGGCCAGGGGCACTGGACCATCGCCGTGAACATCTCGGCACTGCAATTCGCCCATGCCAGCCTGGTTGAAACGGTGCGCTCGGCGCTGGCGCGGCATGACGTTCCGCCGGCCTGCCTGACCCTGGAAGTAACCGAATCCACCGCCATGCGCGATGCGGAGGCCAGCCTGGCCGTGCTCAAGCGCCTGTCCGCGCTGGGCGTCACCATCTCCATCGACGACTTCGGCACGGGCTACTCCAGCCTGCTGTACCTCAAGCGGCTGCCCGCCACCGAGCTGAAGATCGACCGCGGCTTCGTGAACCAGCTGGACAACGACAACGAGGACGCCGCCATCGTCTCGGCCATCATCGCGCTGGCGCAGCAATTGAACCTGCGCATCGTGGCCGAAGGCGTCGAAACCGCGGCGCAGCAGAAATTCCTGACCGGCCTGGGCTGCGATTCGCTGCAAGGCTTTTTGCTGGGCAAGCCCATGCCCGCCACCGAATTCCTGGAGCACGCGACGGGCTGACCGGGTACGCCAGCCCGGGCCCGCGCGCAAATTTGCTACGCTTACGGCGTCCAACCGGCCGAACCCCTACCGCTGCAATCCCGAATGCCCGCCAGCCTTACCCTGATCGTCGCCTACTCCGCCAACCGCGTCATCGGACGCGATAACGCCCTGCCCTGGAAGCTGCCGGGCGACCTGGCGCATTTCAAGCGCAGCACGCTGGGCCATCCCATCATCATGGGCCGCAAGACCTGGGACTCGCTGGGCCGCCCCCTGCCCGGCCGCAGCAATATCGTGATCAGCCGCAATCCGGACTTCAGCGCCGCGGGCGCGATTCTGGCGCCCACGCTGGAAGCGGCCGTGGCCGCCTGCGGCGACATCGAAGAAGCCTTTGTGATCGGCGGCGCGCAGATCTACGCGCAAGCCCTGCCGCTGGCGCGGCGCGTACTGGCCACCGAAGTCCACGCCGAGGTCGAGGGCGATGCATTCTTCCCGCTGCTGCCGTCCTTCCAGTGGAAGGAAACGGCGCGCGAGCCGCAAGCCGCCGAGAACGGCTACGACTACGACTTCGTCACCTACGAGCGCGCCTAGAGCGCCTGGCCACCCCGGGCGCTACGCCGCGCCCGCGTTGCGCATGAAGCGCCACAGCGCGGGCGCCTCGGAATACGCCACGTTAAAGCGCACCCAGGGGGTGTCGGCCTCGTCCGCCTCGAAATAGGAGCCGGGCGCCAGCCAGATGCCGTCCTTGAGCGCCAGCTCGGCCAGGCCGTTGGCGCCGCATTCGCGCCACTGGCCCGCCACCTTGGCCCACAGGAACAGCCCCCCCTGCGGCCGGCCGTAGATCTCGAAGCCGTGCTGCCGCATCAGCCCGGTCACGCCCGCGTGGGCCCCGGCGAGCCGTTCGCGGGTGCGCGCAATGTGAGCACGGTAGCGGCCCTCGCGGATGACCTGATGGACGATGCGCTCCATGATCTCCGGCGAGGTCAGGCCCACCGCCATCTTGGTGCGCGCGATGTCGCGGGCCAGGTCCCGGTGCGCCACCACATAGCCCACCCGCACAGACGGGCTGATGACTTTCGAGTAGCCGCCCAGGTAGACGACCCGGCGCGCCCCGTCCAGGGCGGCCAGCATGGGCGTCACGCCGGGCGCCAGCTCGCGCGAGATGTCGTCCTCCACCACCCACAGGCCATGCCGCTCGGCCGCCTGCAGGATGCGAAACGCGTTGGCCATGCCGATGCTGGCGCCGGAGGGATTTTGCAGCACGGTATTGACGAACAGGGCGCGGGGCCGGTGCTGGGCAGCCACGCGCTCCAGGGCCTCGCAATCCAGTCCCTCGACAGTCCTGGGCACCGACACCACGCGCAGGCCCGCCAGCCGCAACATCTGCAGGAGATTGGCGTAGGCCGGCTGCTCCACCACCACGGTGTCGCCGAGCCGCAGCAGGGTGCGGATCACCATGTCCAGGCCATGCGTCACGCCCTGCGTCAGCAGCACCTGCGATACCTCGACCTCCATGCCCTGCGCGCTCAGGCTGGCCGCGATGGTCTCGCGCAGCGGCGCATAGCCATAAGGATGCCCGTAGTTCGCGATGCGCATCGCCGGCACGCGCCCCATGTGGCGCAGCGCCACATGCAGCCCTTCTTCATTCAGCCATTCGCCCGGCAGCCAGCCGCAGCCCGATTTGATGGGAATGGAGTGGTCGGCAAAGATATCCGACAGCAGCCAGCCGGCATTCAGGCGCGGAGGCTCCCAAGACAGCGGCTCGGCCCGCCGCGCCGGCGCTTCCGGCGAGGCCACCCGGTAGCCCGCGCCGGGTCGCGCCGCCAGCCACCCCATCGACACCAGGCGGCTGTAGGCGCTGGCCACCGTGAAGGTGCTGACGCCGTACTGGCGCGCGAACTCGCGCACCGAGGGTAGGGACATACCCGGACGCAAGGTCTGCTCTTCGATGGCGCGCAGGATGGCGGCCACCAACTGCTCGACAAGCGTGGGCGCTAGACCGCGGGCGCGGTTGGGCTGGAAATCGATCACGGGATAACTGTACAGTTGTGCCGCTAATAACTATACAGTTAGCGGCAAATGCGCGGATTGTATATTTTCATTCCTCCCGGGACGCACCAGAATCATTTGAATCCCGCAGGCTGCACAGTCTTCGCGCCAGGCCCGCGGTTGTCCATCCCCTGGAGTCATCATGAACGCCCCCGCCCAGTTGCCCGACCTGTCCCATCTCTGGATGCCCTTCACTGCCAACAAGCAGTTCAAGGCTCACCCGCGCATGCTGGCAACGGCCAAAGGCATGCACTACACCTCGGCGGACGGCCGCCAGATCCTGGACGGCACCGCCGGCCTGTGGTGCGTCAACGCCGGCCACGGCCGCCAGGAAATCGTCGAGGCGATCTCCCGCCAGGCCGGCATCATGGACTACGCGCCAGGCTTCCAGCTGGGCCATCCCCTGGCTTTCGAAGCCGCCACCGCCGTAGCCGGCCTGATGCCGCAGGGCCTGGACCGCGTCTTCTTCACGAACTCGGGTTCCGAGTCCGTCGACACCTCCCTGAAAATCGCCCTGGCCTACCACCGCGCGCGCGGCGAAGGCCAGCGCACCCGCCTGATCGGCCGCGAGCGCGGCTATCACGGCGTGGGCTTCGGCGGCATCTCGGTCGGCGGCATCTCGACCAACCGCAAGACCTTCTCCGGCGCGCTGCTGCCCGCCGTGGACCACCTGCCCCACACGCACAACCTGGAGCAGAACGCCTACTCCAAGGGCCAGCCCGCCTGGGGCGCCCATCTGGCCGAAGAGCTGGAACGCATCGTCGCGCTGCACGATGCCTCCACCATCGCCGCGGTGATCGTCGAACCCATGGCCGGCTCGACCGGCGTGCTGATCCCGCCCAAGGGCTACCTGGAAAAGCTGCGCGAGATCACCTCCAAGCACGGCATCCTGCTGATTTTTGACGAAGTCATCACCGCCTACGGCCGCCTGGGCGCCGCCACGGCCTCCGAGTTCTTCGGCGTGACGCCGGACATCATCGCCATGGCCAAGGGCGTCAGCAACGCCGCCGTGCCGGCCGGCGCGGTCGCGGTCAAGCGCGAAGTCCACGACGCCATCGTCAACGGCCCCGCCGGCGGCATCGAGTTCTTCCACGGCTACACCTATTCCGCCCATCCCCTGGCCGCCGCCGCCATCCTGGCCACGCTGGACATCTACCGCCGCGAAGACCTGTTCGGCCGCGCCCGCAAGCTGTCCACCGCCTTCCAGGAAGCCGCGCACGGCCTGAAGGGCGCGCCGCACGTCATCGACGTGCGCAACCTCGGCCTCGTCGCCGGCATTGAATTGGCCCCGCGCGCCGGCGCCCCCGGCGCACGCGCCGGCGAGGTCTTCCAGAAGTGCTTCGATAGCGGCTTGATGGTGCGCTATACCGGTGACATCATCGCCGTCTCGCCCCCGCTGATCATCGACGAGGCCCAGATCGGGCAGCTGTTCGACCAGATCGGCCGGGTCCTGAAAGAAGTTTCCTGACATGGGCATTCCCGCCCCGCGGCGCGGCCGCATGCTTTGATAACGCAGTCCCGCGGGCGGCCGATGGCCGCCCGCGGGCTTTCTTGACGAATCCCCCGCTTCGAGTTCCGCACCTCATGAAGAAGATCCCCCATTTCATCAACGGCCAGCACTACGAAGGCCGCAGCAGCCGCTACGCCGATGGCTTCGATCCCGCCACCGGCGAGATCTCCTCCGCCGTGCCGCTGGCCTCCGTCGAGGACGTGGCGCTGGCCGTGGCCGCCGCCAAAGAGGCCTTTCCGGCCTGGTCCGAAACCCCGGCGCTCAAGCGCGCCCGCATCCTGTTCAACTTCAAGGCGCTGCTGGACAAGCACCAGGACGAACTGGCCGAACTGATCACCCGCGAACACGGCAAGGTGTTCTCCGACGCCAAGGGCGAAGTGATGCGCGGGATCGAGATCGTCGAATTCGCCTGCGGCATTCCGCAGCTGCTCAAGGGCCAGTACTCCGACCAGATCGGCGGCGGCATCGACAACTGGAGCATGCGCCAGGCCCTGGGCGTGGTGGCCGGCGTCACGCCGTTCAACTTCCCGATGATGGTGCCCTGCTGGATGTTTCCCGTGGCCATCGCCTGCGGCAACACCTTCGTGCTCAAGCCGTCGGAACGCGACCCGTCCGCCTCCCTGCGCCTGGCCGAGCTGCTGACCGAGGCCGGCCTGCCCGGCGGCGTCTTCAACGTGGTGCATGGCGACAAGCTCGCCGTGGATGCGCTGATCTCTCACCCCGACGTCGAAGCGCTGTCCTTCGTGGGCTCCACGCCGATCGCGGAATACATCTATTCGGAAGGCACCAGGCGCGGCAAGCGCGTACAGGCGCTCGGCGGCGCCAAGAACCACCTGGTCGTCATGCCCGACGCGGATCTGGACCAGGTCACCGACGCGCTGATGGGCGCGGCCTACGGCTCCGCCGGCGAGCGCTGCATGGCCATCTCCGTGGCCGTCGCGGTGGGCGACGTGGCCGACAAGGTGGTCGAGCGCCTGATCCCGCGCGTGAAGGCGCTGGTGGTCAAGGACGGCATGCAGCCGGACGCCGAGATGGGCCCCCTGGTCACCGCGCAGCACCGCAACAAGGTGACGGGCTACATCGAGGACGGCATCGCCGCCGGCGCCGACCTGCTGGTGGACGGCCGCGGCCTCAAGGTGCCCGGCAACGAGAAGGGCTTCTTCCTGGGCGGCACGCTGTTCGACAACGTGAAGCCCGCGATGAACATCTACCGCGAAGAAATCTTCGGGCCGGTCCTGTGCATCGTGCGCGTGCCCGATTTCGCCAGCGCGGTCGAACTCATCAACGCCCATGAATTCGGCAACGGCGTCGCCTGCTTCACTTCCGACGGCGGCGTGGCGCGCGCGTTCGCCCGCCAGATCAAGGTGGGCATGGTCGGCATCAACGTGCCGATTCCCGTGCCCATGGCCTGGCATTCGTTCGGCGGCTGGAAGCGTTCGCTGTTCGGCGACCACCACGCCTACGGCGAGGAAGGCATCCGCTTCTATTCGCGCTACAAGAGCGTGATGCAGCGCTGGCCGGACAGCATCGCCAAGGGCGCCGAATTCACCATGCCTGTGGCTAAGTGATTTCCCCCCCCGAAGCGCTGCGCGCTTCCCCCCCAGGGGGGCGTCGCTGCGGACCGGCGGAGCCGGCTCCGCGCGACCCGGCTTGGGACGGTTTGCCAGAACATCCATACGACAAGGGGAATCCTGATGCGCATCGGGATAGGCGGCTTTCAGCATGAAACCAATACGTTCGCGCCGTCGCGCGCGGCGTGGGAAGATTTTGCGGAGAAGGGCGGAGGCTGGCCCAAGCTGGTCAGCGGACCCGCGATGTTCCAGGCGGTCGCGGGGGCCAACATACCGGTGGCGGGCTTCATCGAAGCCATGGGGCAGCACACGCTCCTGCCCACCACCTGGGCCGCGGCCAGCCCCTCCGGGCCGGTCACCCAGGATGCGTTCGAACGCATCAGCGCGATGATCCTGCAGGGCCTGTCCCTGGCCATGCCGCTGGACGGGGTCTACCTGGACCTGCACGGCGCCATGGTGACCGAACACCTGGACGACGGCGAAGGCGAATTGCTCAAGCGCGTGCGCGACCTGGTGGGCCCCGACGTGCCGGTGGTCGCCAGCCTGGACCTGCACGCCAACGTGACCCGCGCGATGGTCCGCCACGCCGATGCGCTGGTCTGCTACCGGACCTACCCCCATATCGACATGGCCGAAACGGGCCAGCGCGCCGCCGGACTGCTGTCGATGCGGCTGGCGGGCGTGCCGCGCCCCTACGCGGCCTTGCGCGCCCTGCCCTACCTGATCTCGCTGTGCTGGCAATCCACCGACATCGAACCCTCGCGCAGCCTGTACCAGCTGGTGGGCGAAGTCGAAGCGCGCGGCGCCACCAGCCTGTCGTTCGCCACCGGCTTCCCGGCCGCGGACTTTCCCGAATGCGCGCCCACGGTGTGGGCCTATGGCGCGACGCAGGACGACGCCGACGCGGCGGCGGACGAACTGGCGCGCGCCGTGCTGAACGCCGAGCGCGACTTCGGCGGCAAGCTGTACACGCCGGACGAGGCCGTGCAGGAAGCCATGCGCCTGGCGCGCGACGCCGCCAAACCCGTCGTTATCGCGGACGCGCAGGACAACCCCGGCGCGGGCGGCAGCTCGGACACCACCGGCGTGCTGCGCGCGCTGATCCGGCATGACGCGCGCGACACGGCCATCGGCCTGATCGTCGACCCCGCGGCCGCGCTTGCCGCGCACCGCGCGGGCGCCGGAAACAAGGTTCGGATTGCACTGGGTGGACACTCGGGTATTCCCGACGACGAACCCCTGGACACCGAATTCATAGTCGAGAAAACTTCGGAGGGACGCTTCGATACGCACGGCGCGTTCTATCGCGGTTTCCACATGGACCTGGGGCCCAGCGCCTGCCTGCGCATCGGCGGCGTGCGCATCATCGTCGCCTCGAACAAGGTGCAGATGGCGGACCAGGAGATGTTCCGCTTCGCGGGCGTGGAACCGACGCGCGCCGCGATCCTGGTGGTCAAGAGCTCCGCGCACTTTCGCGCGGATTTCACGCCCATCGCGCACACGATCCTGGTTTGCGCCGCCCCTGGCTCCATGCTTATGGATGCGGCAAAACAACCATGGACACGGTTGCGTCCCGGCATCAGAATGGCGCCTTGCGGACCGGAGTTTCGCGGCCGGCCCGCTACCGCCTGACCCTCGCGCGCCGCCCTTGCGCGGCGCGTTAACGATGTAGCGGCCGACAGCGCCGCTCACTACGTTTCAAGGGGAAATACATGCTCAAGTTTGCCCGAGCGGCCGCGTTGGCCGGCGCAACCCTCATGATGGCCCACGGCGCCTACGCCGAGACCGTCATCAAGACGGTGATGCACTCGCCTTTGCGCCTGACCGATCCGCACGCCACCACCGCGTACATCACGACGTGGCACGGCTACATGATCTACGACACCTTGCTGGCCACCGACGCCGACAACAAGGTCCAGCCGCAGATGCTTGAGAAGTGGGAAGTCTCGCCCGACGGCAAAACCTACACCATGACGCTGCGCGACGGCCAGAAATGGCATGACGGCAAGCCGGTCACCTCGGAAGACTGCGTCGCCTCGATCAAGCGCTGGGCCGCCGGCGACGGCATGGGCCGCACGCTGCTCAAGTTCACCGACAAGATCGAAGCCGTCGACGCCAAGACCTTCCGCATCGTCATGAAAGAACCCACGGACCTCGCGCTGCGCGCCTTGTCCAAGCCCACCGGCACCGCGCCCTTCATGATGCCCAAGCGCATCGCGGAGCAGGCTATCGGCCAGCCCATCACCGACATGACCGGCTCGGGCCCCTTCAAGGTCATCGAGTTCAAGCCGGGCGTGAAGACCGTCTACGCGAAGAACGCCGACTACGTGCCGCGCAAGGAGCCCGTCAGCGGCCTGGCCGGCGGCAAGGTCGTCCACGTCGACAGGGTCGAATGGGACGTCATGCCCGACGCCCTGACCACGGCCAACGCGCTGCTCGGCGGCGAAATCGACTTCGTCGAGCAGTTCCCCTACGACCTGCTGCCGATGATCGAAGGCAACAAGGACCTGAAGGAAGAGTCGCTCAGCCCGGTCGGCTACTTCACGATGTACCGCTTCAACTTCAAGTACCCCCCCTTCAACAACAAGAAGATCCGCCAGGCCGCCATGTACGCGATCGGCCAGGAAGACGTGATGAAGGCGCTGGTCGGCAATCCGAAGTACTGGAAGACCTGCGCCTCGCTGTGGGGCTGCGGCACGCCGCTGGAAAGCGATATCGGCAAGGAGATGGTCGTCCCGTCCAACATCGAGAAGGCGAAGGCGCTCCTGAAGGAAGCCGGCTACGACAACACGCCCATCCTCGTCATGCACGCCACCGACGTCGGCACCTTGTCCGCCCAGCCCGTGGTGATGGCCCAGGCGCTGCGCCAAGCCGGCTTCAACGTCAACCTGGCGGCGATGGACTGGCAGAGCGTGGCCACGCGCCGCGCCTCGAAATCGGCGCCGGCTGAAGGCGGCTGGAACGTCCACAACACCAACTGGTACGCCACGGACGTGATGGATCCGGTCCGTTCCGCCCCGGCCGCGGCCAACGGCGACAACGCCTGGTTCGGCTGGCCCGACTTCCCGCAGATCGAGGAATTGCGCACGAAGATGGCGCTCACCGCCGATCCCGCCGAACAGAAGAAGATCGCCGAGGAAGTGCAGCGCATCGGCATCGACGAGGGCCTGTACGTGCCGCTGGGCCAGATGTCCGTGCCCACCGTCTACTCGACCAAGCTCTCGGGCCTGGTGCATGCGCCGGTCTTCGCATTCTGGAACGTCAAAAAAGCCCCTTGACGGGCAAGGGCCTGTGAACAGGCCCTGGTACAGGGGGAATTACATGCTGGCATTTGTCTCACGCCGGCTCCTCGCGACCATCCCCGTTCTGGTGATGGTCGCGGTGGTGGTCTTCGCGATATTGCGTTTCAGCCCGGGAGATCCCGCCATCATCATGGCGGGCGACGGCGCCACGCCTGAACGTATCGTCCAGATACGGCAGACGATGGGCCTGGACCAGCCGGTCATCAAGCAGTTCTTCATCTGGGGCGCAAAGCTCCTGCAAGGCGATCTGGGCACGTCCCTGATGTCCGGCGTGCCGGTCGCCAAGCTGATCGCGCAGCGTCTGGAGCCGTCCATGAGCCTGGCGGTGCTGACCCTGGCCTTCACCCTGATCGTCGCCATCCCGCTGGGCATCCTGGCGGCGTGGCGGCAAGGCAAGCTGCTCGACCGCGCGGTGATGGGCTTTTCGGTGCTGGGGTTCTCGGTGCCGGTGTTCGTCACGGGCTACCTGCTGATCTGGCTGTTCGCCATCAAGCTGGGCTGGTTCAACGTCCAGGGCTACACGCCGCTTGAAAAAGGCTTCTGGCCGTTCCTGCACCGGCTCATCCTGCCATCGCTCGCCTTGTCCACGGTCTACGTGGCGCTGATCGCGCGCATCACGCGCACCAGCGTCATCGAGGTCATGGGCGAGGACTTCATCCGGACGGCCCGCTCCAAGGGCCTGGGCGAAACCGGCGTGCTGCTGGGCCATGCCCTGCGCAACGCGGCCGTGCCCATCGCGACGGTGGTGGGGCTGGGCATCGCGCTGCTGATCAGCGGCGTGGTCGTGACCGAATCGGTGTTTAACATCCCCGGCCTGGGCCGGCTGGTGGTGGAAGCCGTGCTGGCGCGCGACTATCCCGTCATCCAGGGCCTGACGCTCTTCTTCGCGTTCGTCTACGTGTTCATCAATCTTGTCGTCGATTGCGCCTACACGGTGTTCGACCCGCGGATCAGGTACTGACGCCATGAACATGCAATCGCCAATCGACGCGGCCGCCGACCTCCCCGGAGGCGGCAGCCCCCACATCACCGCCTGGCGGCAAGTCCGCCAGGGGCTCAAGAGCTGGCCCGTCATGCTCGCGCTCGTGGTGCTGGCGGCGATCGTCGCCATCGCCCTGTTCGCGCCCTGGCTGGGCACGGTGGACCCCACGCTCCTGAACCCGGGCGCGCGGCTGAAGCAGCCGTTCACGGACTACCTGCTGGGCACGGACGCCTTCGGCCGCGACGTCTGGTCCCGCGTGGCCTACGGCGCCCGCATCTCGCTCATTGCCGGCCTGGGCGCGGCGGTCGTCAGCGTTGCCATCGGGCTGGTCATCGGCGTGATCGCCGGATGGTTCCGCTCGCTGGACGGCCCGATCATGCGCACCATGGACGCCATCATGGCCATCCCCGGCATCCTGCTGGCGATCGCGCTGGTGTCGGTCACCGGCGCCAGCATCACGACAGTGCTCGTGGCCATCACCATCCCGGAAATTCCGCGGGTGGTGCGGCTGGTGCGCGGCCAGATCCTGACGGTGCGGGGCGAGCCCTACGTCGAGGCCGCGCTGGCGCTGGGCACGCCGCTGCCGCTCCTGCTGTGGCGCCACATGGTTCCAAGCACCATCGCGCCGCTGACCGTGCAGGGCACCTACGTCTTCGCATCCGCCATGCTGACCGAGGCCATCCTGAGCTTCCTGGGCGCGGGCATTCCGCCCGAGATCGCGTCCTGGGGCAACATCATGTCCGAAGGCCGCATGTACTTCCGCATGCTGCCCGGGCTGATTCTCTTTCCCGGGCTGTTCCTGTCGCTGACCGTGCTCAGCGTGAACATCCTGGGCGACGCCTTGCGCGACGCGCTGGACCCGAAAATGGTGCGCAGGATCTGATGCCGATGACCTACTCCCCCATCCCGCCCGCGGGCGATACCTCGTCCGCCATCCTGGCCATCCGCAACCTGTCGGTGGAAGTCGCCGGCGCCGGCAACCGCGTCGTGCGCAACCTGAGCCTGGACGTGCATGCCGGCGAAACGGTGTGCGTGGTCGGCGAGTCCGGTTCGGGCAAGTCCGTCACGTCGCTGGCCGTCATGGGCCTGCTGCCGCAAGGCATCCTCAAGATCAGCGCCGGCTCGGTCCGCGTGGAGGGCGAAGACGTCGCCACCGCCACGCAGCGACGGCTGCGCGAGATGCGCGCCACGCGCATGGCCATGGTGTTCCAGGAACCCATGACCGCGCTGAACCCCGTGCATACGGTGGGCAAGCAGGTCGACGAAGTGCTGCGCCTGCATCGCAAGAATATGTCGGCCGCCGAACGCCGCGCCAAGGTGCTGGAAATGTTCCAGTCGGTGCACCTGCCGGACGTCGAGCGCATCTTCGAGGCCTATCCGCACCAGTTGTCGGGCGGCCAGCGCCAGCGCATCGTCATCGCGATGGCGCTGATCCTGGAGCCCAAGCTGCTGATCGCCGACGAACCCACCACGGCGCTGGACGTCACCACGCAAAAGCAGATCCTGGCGCTGATCAAGGAACTGCAGGTCAAGCACAAGACGGCCGTGCTGTTCATCACCCACGACTTCGGCGTGGTGGCCGAGATCGCCGACCGCATCGTCGTCATGAACCGCGGCGACCTGATCGAAAGCGGAACGCGCAACGAAATCCTGGCCGAGCCCAAGCAGTCCTACACCCGCCGGCTGGTCTCGTCGGTGCCCAGCCTCGTGCCCTCGCGACGCGACGCGCCCGCGGGCGTGCCGGTCCTGCACGTCAAGGGACT
This sequence comes from Achromobacter sp. NPDC058515, assembly GCF_042721735.1. Classification (NCBI taxonomy): domain Bacteria; kingdom Pseudomonadati; phylum Pseudomonadota; class Betaproteobacteria; order Burkholderiales; family Alcaligenaceae; genus Achromobacter; species Achromobacter sp. NPDC058515. Next base: position 201,858 of record NZ_JBHXNI010000003.1, on the reverse strand, counting down.
GGGCCGAACCTATGGCGGCAAGATCTCGCTGTTTTCCCGCAAGTCCGCGCACAACGTCATCGCCGCCTCCGACGTGAACCTGACGCTGCGCAAGGGGGAAATCCTCGGCATCGTGGGGGAATCCGGTTCGGGAAAGTCCACGGTGGCGCGCTGCATCGTGCGCCTGATCGAACCCACGGCCGGCCACATGATGATGGGCGGCGAAGACCTGAGCACCTTGTCCGGATCCGCGCTGCGCCCCGTGCGCCGCCGCATCCAGATCGTGTTCCAGGATCCGTACCGTTCGCTCAACCCGCGCCGCACCGTCGGCGAATCCATCATCGAGGGTCTGCTCAACTTCGGCATGCCGCGGGAGCAGGCGGTCAAGCGCGCCGGAGAAACCCTGACCGTCGTGGGCATGAGCCCGGACGCCATGCGCCGCTATCCGCACCAGTTCTCCGGCGGCCAGCGCCAGCGCATCTGCATCGCGCGCGCGCTGGTCATGGACCCGGAGATCCTGGTGGCCGACGAAGCCGTGTCCGCCCTGGACGTGTCGGTGCAGGCGCAGGTGCTGGAACTGCTGGAGCAGGTGCGCCAGCGCACCGGCGTGGGCGTGCTGTTCATCACGCACGACCTGCGAGTGGCCGCGCAGATCTGCGACACCATCATGGTGATGCAGCGGGGCAAGGTCGTGGAGACCGGCTCCGCCGAAACCGTGCTGACCGAGCCTCGCCATGAATACACACGCGCCCTGATCGACGCGGCGCCCGGCCGCGACTGGGACTTCCGCAACTTCCGGCCCATCGCGGCCGGCCTGATGCCCGCCGCGGCCCCCGCGCCCTGACGCCCGGGCCGCACACAGGAACCGAGATGCCACAACCGCATGAACTGTCCGCCCAGGAACTCCTGCAGGCGTATCGCGACAAGACCCTCTCGCCCGTCGAAGCGACCCGCTCCGTGCTGGAGCACATCGAGCGCTGGGAGCCGCAGCTCAAGGCCACCTACGCGCTGGACCCGGAAGGCGCGCTGGCCATGGCGCGCGCCTCCGAGGCCCGCTGGATGAAGGGCGAGCCCCAATCCTGCGGCGGCTACTCGCTGGACGGCGTGCCCGCCACCATCAAGGAAAACATCGCCACCCGCGGCGTGCCGATACCGCTGGGCACCGCGGCGACCGACCTCGCCCCCGCGGCGGCCGACGCCCCGCCCGCGGCGCGCATGCGCGAAGCCGGCGCTGTGCTGCTCGGCAAGACCACCATGCCCGACTACGGCATGCTGTCGTCGGGGCTGTCCAGCTTCCATGCGCTCACGCGCAATCCCTGGGACCTGTCCAAGAACCCCGGCGGCTCCAGCGCCGGCGCGGGCGCGGCGGCGGCGGCCGGCTATGGCCCGCTGCACATCGGCACCGACATCGGCGGCTCCGTCCGCCTGCCGGCCGCCTGGTGCGGCATCGCCACGCTCAAGCCCAGCCTGGGCCGCATCCCCATCGATCCGCCCTTCATGGGCCGCTGCGCCGGCCCCATGACGCGCACCATCGCCGATGCGGCGCTGATGATGGGCGTGCTGTCGCAGCCCGACGCGCGCGACCACATGAGCCTGCCCTTCCAGGACTTCGACTGGCTGAACCTGGAGCAGGACGTGCGCGGCCTGCGCATCGGCCTGCTGCTGGATGCCGGCTGCGGGCTGCCCCTGGACCCCGAGACCCGCGAGGCCGTCGAGGCCGCCGCGCGCGCCTTCGAGGCGGCGGGCGCCATCGTCGCGCCCATGCAGCCCTGGATGACGCCCGACATGCTGGACGGCGTGGACCGCTTCTGGCGCACCCGCTCGGCGATCGACCTGGGCGCGCTGCCCGAGGCGCGCCGCGCGAAGATCCTGCCCTTCATCCGCGCCTGGGCGGAGAGCGGCGGCGGCCAATCCGGCGAAGCCGTGTTCCGCAGCTACTACGAAACGCTGAACGTGCGGGCCAGGACCGTCGCGGCCTGCGCCCCGTATGACTACGTGCTGTCGCCCGTGGCGCCCGTGGTGGCCTACAACGCCGAATGGCCTTCTCCCACCAACGACGTCGCGACCACGATGCACCACATCGGCTTCACGCTGCCCTTCAACATGAGCGAGCAGCCCGCCGCGTCGGTCAATTGCGGCTACACCCGGACCGGCCTGCCCATCGGGCTGCAAATCGCGGGCGCGCGCTTTGACGACCTGGGCGTCCTGCGCCTGGCGCGCGCCTGGGAACGGATGCGCCCCGCGCAGCGCCCCTGGCCGCAGCCGCCCACGACGAACTGACTTTCCACGGCAACCACAGGAACTCCCATGCGTTGGCTTTTGGCAATGATCAAGCACGAGACGAATACTTTTTCGCCCGTGCCGACCCCGCTTGAACGCTTTTTCCGCGGCGACCCCGAAATCCTGGCCGGCGACCGCGCCATCAAGGCCTACGAGAACACCGACAGCGGCCTGGGCGGCTACATCGAGGTGGCGCGCCGCGAAGGCGCCGAGATGGTCGTGCCAGTCGCGGCGGAGTCCTGGCCCAGCGGCCCCGCCAGCGCCGAGACCCACGAACGGCTGTGCAGGCTGATCCTGGACGAGGTCAAGCGCGGCGGCTTCGACGCCATCCTGCTGGACCTGCACGGCGCGATGGTCGCCGAGGGCGTTGAGGACGCCGAAGGCGACCTGCTGCGCCGCCTGCGCGAAATCGATCCCAAGACCCCGGTGGCCGTGACGCTGGACATGCACGCCAACATCTACGACGACATCGTGCGCAACGCCACAGTCATCAGCGGATTCCATACCTATCCGCACGTGGACATCCGCGAGTCGGGCGTGCGCGCCGCCAACGTCATCGTTCGCGCCCTGAAGGGCGAGATCAAGCCGGTGATGGCCTGGGCCAACAAACCCATGCTGCCGCACATCATGCGCCAGGGCACGCACGCGGCCCCGAACAAGCCCCTGCAGGAACGGTGCAAGGAGCTGGAGGCCGGCGGCGTGCTGGCCGCCTCCGTCTTCGTGGGCTTTCCCCACGCCGACATCCGCGAGGCGGGCCTGAGCGCCGTGGTCTGTACCGACGCCAACCTGGCCGACGCCGAGCGATACCGCGACGAACTGCTGGAGCGAGCCTGGGCCGGCCGCGCCGACTGGGTGTTTCACCCCGAGCCGCTGGCGCCCACCATCGCGCGCGCCAAGGCCATCGGGCAAGGCCCCGTCGTGCTGCTGGACCACTTCGACAACACCGGCTCGGGCGGCACCATGGACACCACCGCCGTCCTGGCCGAAGTGCTGCGCCAGGAGCTCGACAACGTGGTCTTCTACGCCATCTGCGACCCGCAGGCGGCGCTGGAGGCGGCCGGCGCCGGCGTGGGCAAGACCATCACGCTCAAGCTGGGCGGCAAGCTCGCCATGCCCGCCATCAAGGAGCCCAGCGAACCGCTGGAAGTGACCGGCCGCGTCAAGCTGGTGTTCGATGGCGTCTACCTGAACCGCGGCCCCATGTATCGCGGCGTGCGCAACGACACCGGCCTGACCGTCGTCATCGACACCGGCCGGGTGGAGATCGTGGTGGTGTCGCGCCACCAGGAGCCCTTCGACATCAACTGCCTGCTGTCGGCCGGCATCGACCCGCTGCAAAAGCGCTATGTCGTGCTCAAGAGCCGGGTGCACTGGCGCGCGGGGTTCTCGGACATGGCTACCGACATCATCGAGTGCACGGGCGTGGGCGTCACCACGTCCGACTACGGCCAGCTCGAATTCAAGAACGTGCGGCGTCCGATCTACCCGCTCGATCCGCTGTAAACCCTCGAAATTGTCGACAAAACAGCCGGCGCGACAGCGCCGGCTTTCATTTTGAAATCTTCGGTAACTGACTCGTGGTTGAGGAGACACGCGTCTCGGTATACTCGCCGCGGGCCTTACGGGCCGATGAATACGTGTATTCCGGATGGGCCCGCTGTCACAGGCGTGGCGGCGGAACCGCCGCAACCATCGGATATGACTCGAAAATCAACGATATAAGCAGAACGATGAAAAAGAGCGTAGCGATCACCCTGGGGGTGGTCATAGTGGGAGCGGGAAGCTGGGTAGGCGCCACGTGGTACACCGGCAAGCGCATCGAGGAAAGCTCGCAGCGCCATCTGGCCGAAGCCAATGAAAAGCTGGCAAAGCTCACGCCTTTGTTCGGTCTGCGCCTGGATCAACTGAAGTACGAGCGCAGCCTGTTCTCGACGCAGGCGCGCTACGGCCTGTCGTTCGTCAAGAACGACAAGAGCCCCGACGACATGCCCGCCGGCATGATCGAATTCGACGCCAACGTCGAACACGGCCCCTTCCCCAAGAGCGCGCTGGCGCGCGGCGCCGTCGCGCCGAAGCTGGCGTTCGTCCACGCGGAAATCGCCAAGACGGACAACATCAAGCCCGTGTTCGAGTTGACCAAGGACGTCTCGCCCCTGTCCGCCGACACCATCGTCAGCTACGGCGGCCACTCCAGCTCGACCGCCAGGATCGCGCCGGTGACGGTCACCCACGAGGGCAATTCGGTCGATTTCAGCGGCATGCTGATCGACGGCACCTTCGACCGCGACACGCAGGCCGTCACCGCCCATGGCGTGATGGACAAGCTGGCCGTCGACGGCGCCAAGAGTCCCGACCCGGTCGTGATCTCGGTGGCCGGCATGACCATCGACGTCAACAGCCGCATGGGCAAGTTCGGCGTCTCGATCGGCGATTCGGACCTGAAGATCAAGCGCATCGACGTCACCCGGCCCGGCGATGAGGTCAAGGTCGCGCTGGACAACTTCGGCTACGGCGTGAAGCTCTCCGAAGACGACAAGTCGATCAACGCGCAGGCCGCCTACCAGACCGGCGACATCACCGTGAACGACGTGGCGCTGGGCAACGGCCAGGCCGTGGTCAAGCTGGCCAAGCTGGACGGCCAGGCCATCAAGCAGTTGTCCGAGACCTACAACCAGCTCGTGCGCCAGTACATGCTGGGCGCGGACGACGAAGGCCTGAAGGACGAGCAGTTCCAGGTGCTGCTGGACAACGCCGGCAAGCTGCTGGCGGGCAACCCGTCGTTCAGCATCGATCCCCTGAGCTGGAAGACGGCCAAGGGCGAAAGCAAGCTGACCTTCACGCTGGATCTGGCCAATCCGGCCAACGCCAAGGATCTGACGCCCCAGGAAATCGCGGTCCAGGCCATCAAGAAGATCGACGCCACGCTGGTCATCTCCAAGCCCATGATCCAAGACCTGATGACGCAGTACGCCATCAAGAAGGAAGGCCTGGCGGCGGACAAGGCAGCCGCCGAGGCCGACGAGCAGGTGCGCCAGATGTCCGGCATGGCCGAAATGTTCAACGTCGGCAAGAACGACGGCGACAACATCGTCGGCAAGTTCACCTTTGCCGACGGCATGGGCGACCTGAACGGCAAGAAGATCCCCGCCGAAGAACTCTTCAGCGGCCTCCTGGGCGCCTCCGGCCTGGGCTCGATGGACGACGGGGAAGAAGCCCCGGGCATCGGCATGGAGTCCGAGGAAGAGCCTGCAGCCGCCGCGCCCGCCGTCGGCGTGATGGAGGATTTCAACCTGGAATCCGTGGCCAGCATGCTGGACGACATGGGCTACACGGTGAACAAGTCGGACGGCGACGAAGGCCCCGTGCTGGTCCTGAACGCAGGCTCCACCGGCGCCAGCGATCTGCGCCTGGAATTCCTGTGCAACGACTTCACCGAAAAATGCCTGGACCTGGTGATGACCGCCACCTACACCAGCAAGAAGCCGATGTCGCTGAAGGCCATCAACGCCTGGAACCAGGAATACCGCTGGACCCGCGCCTACCTGGACGAAAAGAACCGGGCCGTGCTGCAGATGGACATGAATGCGGAAGGCGGAATCGGCAAGGACAACCTGCAGATCCTGCTCAACACGTTCATGAGCATCGCGGAAGACTTCGGCGCCGCCAGCAAGGCAGCGCCCGCCAAGTAATCCTGCCAGTCTGAAGGCAATGAAAAAGCCCCCGTCGGTGAAAGACGGGGGCTTTTTGTTGCCCGGACCAGAGGGAAAGAGGCGCCCGGCCCGCGCCGGGCCTCTCTTCAAGACCTCAGGCGTAGGCCTCGACCGGCAGGCAGGCGCACACCAGGTTGCGGTCGCCGTACGCGTTGTCCACACGGGCCACGGGCGGCCAGTACTTGGCGTCGCGCAGGGACGCGACCGGGTAGGCGGCCTGCTGGCGCGGATAGTCGTGCAGCCATTCCTCGGCCAGCAGCATCTGCGCGGTGTGCGGCGCGTTCTTCAGGACGTTGTCGTCGCGATCGCGTTCGCCGCGTTCGACCTGGGCGATTTCCTCGCGGATCGAGATCATCGCGTCGATGAAGCGGTCCAGCTCGGCCACGCCCTCGGATTCGGTCGGTTCGACCATCAGGGTGCCGGCCACCGGGAAGCTCATGGTCGGCGCGTGGAAGCCATAGTCCATCAGGCGCTTGGCGATGTCTTCGGCGCTGATGCCGCTGGTTTCCTTGAGCGGGCGCACGTCCAGGATGCACTCGTGCGCCACGCGGCCGTTGCGGCCCGCGTACAGGACCGGATAGTGGCCGCGCAGGCGGGTGGCGATGTAGTTGGCGTTCAGGATGGCCACCTCGGTCGCGCGGCGCAGGCCGTCGGCGCCCATCAGCGCGATGTACACGAACGGGATCGGCAGGATGCCGGCGGAGCCGAACGGCGCGGCCGAGACCGGGCCGACGCGGGCGTCGCCGGCCAGCTTGCCCTGTTCGTTCACCACGCCGGGCAGGTAGGGCGCTAGGTGCGCGCGCACCGCCACGGGGCCTACGCCCGGGCCGCCGCCGCCGTGCGGAATGCAGAACGTCTTGTGCAGATTCAGGTGCGACACGTCCGAGCCGAACTTGCCGGGCTGGGCCACGCCGACCATCGCGTTCATGTTGGCGCCGTCCAGGTAGACCTGCCCGCCGGCCTTGTGGACCAGATCGCAGATCTCGGTCACGGCTTCTTCGAACACGCCGTGGGTCGACGGATACGTGATCATCAGGGCGGCCAGCTTGTCGCCGACCTGTTCGATCTTGGCGCGCAGGTCGGCCAGGTCCACGTTGCCGTTGGCGTCGGAGGCCACCACCACCACGTCCATGCCGGCCAGCTGGGCCGAGGCGGGGTTGGTGCCGTGCGCCGACGACGGGATCAGGCAGATGTTGCGCTGGTGCTGGCCGTTGGCCTGGTGATAGCCGCGGATGGCCAGGAGGCCGGCGTACTCGCCTTGCGCGCCCGAGTTGGGCTGCAGGCTGATGTTGTCGTAGCCGGTGATTTCGCACAGCGCGGCCGACAGGCGGTCGATCAGCTCGTTGTAGCCCTGGCTTTGCGACGCCGGCGCGAACGGGTGGATCAGCGCGAATTCGGGCCAGGTGATGGGAATCATCTCGGCCGTGGCGTTCAGCTTCATGGTGCACGAACCCAGCGGGATCATCGTGCGGTCCAGGGCCAGGTCCTTGTCGGCCAGCTTGCGCAGGTAGCGCAGCATGTCGGTCTCGGACTGCACGCTGGAGAACACCGGATGCGTCAGGATCGCGCTTTCGCGGACCACCGGCGCGGGGATGCCGCCGGCGGCCGCCGCGTCCAGCGCGTCGATGTCGAGCTCGACGTCATCGCGTTCCAGGCCGGAGGCGAAGACGTTGACCAGCGCTTGCAGGTCGGCGACGGTGACGGTCTCGTCCAGCGAGACCGCCAGGCGGGCGCCATCGACGCGGCGCAGGTTGATGTGCTCGCAGTCGGCGGCGGTCAGGATGGCGGGGGTCGCGGCGCCGGTTTCGAGCAGCAGGGTGTCGAAGAAGGTGTCGTTGACGACCTTCACGCCCAGCTTGATGAGCTCGGCGCGCAGGATGGCGGTGCTGCGCTGCACGCGCTCGGCGATGCGGCGGATGCCGGCGGGGCCATGCCACACGGCGTACATGCCGGCCATCACGGCCAGCAGCACCTGCGCGGTGCAGATGTTGGAGGTGGCCTTCTCGCGGCGGATGTGCTGCTCGCGCGTTTGCAGCGCCAGGCGCATGGCCGGGTTGCCCTGGGCGTCCTTGGACACGCCGACCAGGCGGCCGGCCATGTTGCGCTTGAACGAATCCTTGCAGGCCATGAAGCCGGCGTGCGGGCCGCCAAAACCGAACGGCACGCCAAAACGCTGGGCCGAGCCGATGGCGATGTCCGCGCCCCACTCGCCCGGGGCGGCCAACAGGGCCAGCGCCAGCAGGTCGGTGGCGCAGGCGACCACGGCGCCTTGCGCATGGGCGGCTTCGGCCAGCTTGCGGTAGTCGGAGACGGAGCCCGTGCTGTGCGGGTACTGCAGCAGTACGCCGAAGCACTCGGGCAGGCCTTCGGCCTCGTCGCCCACGGCGATCTCGATGTCCAGGCCCTCGGCGCGCGTGCGCACGACTTCGATGGTCTGGGGATGCACGTGGCGCGAAATGAAGAACACCGGGCTCTGCGACTTGGCGCCGCGGCGGGCGAGCGTCATGGCTTCGGCGGCGGCGGTGCTTTCGTCCAGCAGCGAGGCATTGGAGATGTCCAGCCCGGTCAGGTCGGCGACCATGGTCTGGTAGTTCAGCAGGGCTTCGAGGCGGCCCTGGGAGATCTCGGGCTGGTAGGGCGTGTAGGCCGTGTACCAGGCGGGATTCTCAAGAATGTTGCGCAACACCACATTGGGCGTCTGCGTGCCGTAGTACCCCTGCCCGATGTAGTTGCGGTAGACCTTGTTGCGGCCCGCGATCTGCTTCAGTTCGGCCAGCACGTCGGCTTCGCTGCGCGAGGGCGGCAGCGCCAGCGGCGCCTGGCTGCGGATCTTCGGGGGCACGACTTCTTCGATCAGGGCATCCAGGCTGGCGCTGCCGATGACGGCAAGCATGGCGGCCTGGTCGGCGTCGGAGGGGCCGATGTGGCGGGGAATGAAGTCGGTATGAGTGTCTAGGGCGCGCGACATGGGGAGATCTCGGGGTAGCGGGTGTCGTCGAGGGACGGACGGTAGTGCTTCTTGCGTGGCGGGCGCGGCGCCTGGTCGGCCCCTCGCCCGCCACGAGCCGGCTTAGCCGTTGGCGACGGCTTCGTAGCCGGCGGCGTCCAGCAGCTTGTCGGCGTCGGCGGCGTTGACCGGCTTGATCTTGAAGATCCAGGCGGTGAAAGCCGATTCGTTGATCAGGTTGGGGTTGTTTTCGAGTTCTTCGTTGAAGGCGACGATTTCGCCGGCCACCGGCGCGTAGATGTCCGAGGCGGCCTTGACCGACTCGACCACGCCGGCGGTTTCGCCCGCGTTCAGCTTGGCGCCGACCTTTACGTCGCCAACGAAAACCAGATCGCCCAATTGATCCTGGGCGGTGTCGGTGATGCCGACGACGAACACGTCGCCTTCGGCTTTGACCCATTCATGGGACTCGGTGTACTTGCGATCGGTGGGCAGACTCATGGGAACTCCTGAGGGAATGCGGGTAGATGAATGGTGTTGCGCGCCTCGCGCGGGCGGCCGTCGCCCAGGCCGGGCCGGCGCTCGCGCGAAGCTTCGAGTTTACGAGTGTTCGACGGCTTTGCCGTTACGGACAAATGGCAGCTTGCAGACCAGGGCGGGCACCCATTTGCCGCGGATGTCGACCTCCACCGTATCGCCCGGACGCACGCCTTGCGGCAGGCGGGCAAAGCCGATGGACACGCCCAGCGTGGGCGACATGGTGCCGCTGGTGAGTTCGCCCGCGCCTTGCGGAGTGCGCACGGCCATGTGCGCGCGCATGACGCCGCGCTCTTGCAGCTTCAGGCCAAGGAAGGCGGCGGGGGTGGCGAACTGCTCCAGCGCGTCGCGGCCGATGAAACGGCGGTCGGCGTTCTTCAGCGACACCGTCCAGGTCAGGCCGGCTTCGCCGGGCTGGGTCAGCTCGTCCATATCCTGGCCGTACAGATTCATGCCGGCTTCCAGGCGCAGCGTGTCGCGCGCGCCCAGGCCGGCCGGACGCACGCCCTGGGCAGCCAGGTCGCGCCAGAGCTGCGCCACCTCGGCGGCGGGCAGCACGATTTCGAAGCCGTCTTCGCCGGTGTAGCCCGTGCGGGCGACCAGCGTGTCGTCGCCCACGATGGCGGCGACAAAGGGGGTCAGGGGTTCGGTGGCGGCTTGCCACGCCGGGCGCGCTGCCCACAGCTTGGCGCGGGCGTTGGGGCCCTGCACGGCCACCATGGCCAGGTCGCGGCGCGGAGCAATGACGACGTCGAACGAGCCGGCCTGCTTCACGCGCTGCATCCAGGCGACGTCCTTGTCGGCCGTGCCCGCGTTGACCACGACGCGCCATTCGTCGGCCGCGAAGAAATAGATGATCAGGTCGTCGATGACGCCGCCCTGCGGATTCAGCATGCAGCTGTAGAGCGCCTTGCCCGGCACCGTCAGCTTGGAGACGTCATTGGCGACCAGGCGCTGCAGGAAAGCGTAGGCGTCGGGGCCCGTCACGTCGACGTTGAGCATGTGCGAGACATCGAACATGCCGGCGTCCTGGCGCACCGCATGGTGCTCCTCGAGCTGCGAGCCGTAGGCCAGGGGCATGTCCCAGCCGCCGAAATCGACCATTCGGGCGCCGGCGGCGATGTGTTCTTCGGCCAGCGGGGTGCGTTTGAGGGTTGCGGACATGCGCGGGAACTCCGGGGCGGCAGTGATGCCAGGGTTACGGAATGCCGGTGGCGGCAAGCGGACTGCGCCCGCGCCACGGCTGAATCTTCCGCCCCTCTGTCCTTTTGCCTGAGAGTTGCCCCGCGTGGCGGGTTTGCACCTTCGGCGCCTGGGCTGCTCGCTATGTCCCTAGTTCAGGGGCGGCGCCAGGTCTCTCCAGAGTGCTGTTTTGCCGCGTCCAGCGGGTAAGAAAACCGGGACGGAGCAAGCATGTGCGGTATCGGTTGCCTGAGCGATTCTGGGCGAATTGCGCCTTCGGCGGCGGCCGGACTTACGGGCCGCTCTCTCCCGCAACATGCGTGACAGCGCCGAAAGCATACAACGAAAGCCGCGTGCCGAAAAGGCGGAAAACGAGGCGCTCGCCGTCAGGCCCCGCTAGGCCAGCGCCGTATCCAGCAGCATCATCAGCACGAAGCCCAGCATCAGCCCGCAGGTCGCGTAGATCTCGTGCCCCTTGCGGTGCGATTCCGGGATGATCTCGTGGCTGATGACGAACAGCATGGCGCCCGCGGCAAAGCCCAGCCCCCAAGGCAGGAGCGGCGCCGACCAGCCGACGATGGCGGCCCCCAGCACCGCGCCCAGCGGTTCGACCAGGCCCGACAGCATGCCCAGGGCCACGGCGAAGGTCCGCTTGTAGCCGGCGGCCAGCAAGGCCACGGCCACCACCAGCCCTTCGGGAATATCCTGGATGGCGATGCCGGTCGCCAGCGCCGTGCCGCGCACGGGGTCCCCGCCGGCATAGCCCACGCCGATCGCCAGGCCCTCGGGCAGGTTGTGCAGCGTGATGGCGAACACGAACAGCCAGGTGCGGCGCAGCCGGTGGGCCTCCATGCCCTCCCTGCCCTTGATGAAGTGCTCGTGCGGCAGAGTGCGGTCCATGAGCAGCAGGACCGCCGCCCCCAGCAGCACGGCGGCGCCGACCGTCAGGCCGGCGCCCCAGGGCCCGTAGCCCAGCTCCCGGCCCGCGGCGACGCCCGGCGCCACGAGCGAAAACGCGCTGGCCGCGAGCATCACGCCGGCCCCGAAGCCGAACATGCTGTCCTGCGCCTTCTGGGGGATAGTGCGGGCGAACAGGATGGGCAGCGTGCCCAGCGCGGTCGCGCCGGCCGCGACCAGCCCGCCCAGCAGCGCGTCGGCCACGTGCGGCGCCCGCACGTCCAGGTAGACCCAGAGCTGGTGCAGGCCCAGGCAGGACACCATGACAGCCAGCGTCCAGACGCTGATGCTGGTGGCTGCTGGCCGCAAGCGATGACGGCTGAAGGTATTCATGTGCCGCGGCACTCCTTGCGAGCGTTGCGCTCAGCCCTTTGCCGCTGCGTAGCGGCGCGCCACTTCGGGCCAGTTCACCACATTGTAGAAGGCGCCGATATATTCCGGCCGGCGGTTCTGGTACTTCAGATAATAGGCGTGCTCCCAGACGTCCAGGCCGAGGATCGGCGTATTGCCGTGCATCAGCGGGCTGTCCTGGTTGGCGCTGCTCTCGACCGCCAGCTTGCCCTCCGGGGTCACGCTCAGCCAGGCCCAGCCGCTGCCGAAGCGGGTCAGGGCCGCCTTGGTGAACGCCTCGCGGAACGCCGCCAGGCCGCCCAGCTCGGATTCGATGGCCGCCGCCAGCGCGCCGTCCGGCTCGCCGCCGCCTTCGGGCGACATGACGGACCAGAACAAGCTGTGGTTGGCATGGCCGCCGCCGTGATTGCGGACGGCGCCGCGGATGGCCTCGGGCAATTCGTCCAGGCGCGCGACAAGGGCTTCGACGGGTTCGTCCGTGACGATGCCCGCCCCTTCCAGCGCGGCGTTCAGGCTGGTGACGTAGGTCTGGTGATGTTTGCTGTAATGGATCTCCATCGTCATCGCGTCGATGTGAGGCTCCAGCGCGTCATAGGCGTACGGCAGGTTCGGAAGGGTGTAGGCCATGCATGTCTCCGTCGGATCCGTCCTCCGGGCGGAGGACATAGATCAATATCGAAAACATAAATGATATGTATTTTTATTTAATATCACAATGGCGGATCGACAATTTCTGCCGCGGGCCCGGCGCGCCGTCAGGCGCCCGCGGGCCGGGCGCCGCCTAGAGCGCCTTGCCGCAGGCCACGCCCGAGGCCCAGGCCCATTGGAAGTTGTAGCCGCCCAGCCAGCCCGTGACATCCACGGCTTCGCCGATAAAGTACAGGCCAGGGGTGGTCTTGGCCTGCATGGACTTCTGGTCCAGGCCGCGCGTGTCCACGCCGCCGCGCATCACTTCGGCTTTCTTGTAGCCGGCGGTGCCGCTGGGCACCAGTGCCCATTGATGGATGTCCTGCGCCAGCGCGCGCAAGGTCTTGTCCGGCGCATCCGCCAGGCGCAGCGCCGCCAGCCCGGGCTTGCCGCCCTGCTCCGCCAGGTGCAGCCAGCGGTCGGCCAGGCGCTTGGGCCACAGCCCGGCCAGCACCGTATGCAGCTGCTGCCGGTTGCCGGACTTGGACGCCAGCAGCGCTTCGGCCAGGTCCCGGCCCGGCGCCAGGTCGATCACGATCGGCTCCCCGGGCTTCCAGAAGCTTGATATCTGCAGGATGGCGGGGCCGGACAGCCCCCGGTGCGTGAACAGCAAGTCCTCCAGGAACTCGCCGCGCGTCTTGCCCTGCCCCGTGTGCAGGTTCACTTCCAGCGCCACGCCCGACAGCTCGGACAAGGCCTGCCAGTGCGCGGGGTCGAACGTCAGCGGCACGAGCGCGGGCCGCGGCTCCACCACTTTCAGGCCGAACTGGCGCGCAATCTTCAAGCCGAAGTCGGTGGCGCCCAACTGCGGGATCGCCATGCCGCCCGTCGCCACCACCAGCTTGGCGGCGCGGATCGCGCCCTGGCCGGTGCGCAGTTCGAACCCCTGCTCGCCGTGGGCGATCTCGGCCACCGGACAGCCCATGCGCCATTGCACATTGCCCGCGTCGCACTCGGCGCGCAGCATGTCGATGACGGATTCGCTGGAATCGTTGCAGAACAGCTGGCCGCGATGCTTCTCGTGCCAGGCGATGTGGTGGCGCTTCATCAGCGCCAGGAAATCCTGCGGCGTGTAGGCCGACAGGGCAGACCGGCAGAAATGCGGATTGTCGGAAAGGAAATTGGCGGGCCCGGCGCCGATGTTCGTGAAGTTGCAGCGGCCTCCGCCGGATATGCGGATCTTCTCCGCCAGGCGCTCCGCATGGTCGACCAGCACCACGCGCAAGCCGCGCTGGCCGGCTACCGCTGCACACATCATGCCAGCGGCGCCGGCGCCGAGTACGGCTACATCAAACATCAGGACTCCAGACCCGCCGGGTCTTACTCTTCGATCAGGCAATCAACGTAATAGCGCTTTTCGCCATCGGGACCAATTTCATCGGCCAGGCCGTGAATATAGGTTTCGAAGCCGGGGAAGCGTTCGTTGAATTCGCGCGCGAACTGCAGGTACTGGACGATGGTGCGGTTGAAGCGTTCGCCAGGAATCAGCAGCGGAATGCCCGGAGGATACGGCGTCAGCAGCACGCCGGTGACGCGGCCTTCCAGCTTGTCGATGTCGACGCGCTCGACCTCGCGGTGCGCCATGCGGGCAAATGCGTCCGACGGCTTCAGCGCGGGCACCATGTCGCTGAGATACATCTCGGTCGTCAGGCGGGCCACGTCGCGCTCGCGATAGGCTTCGTGGATCTGCTGGCACAGATCGCGCAGGCCCATGCGCTCGTAGCGGCGATGGTCGCGGCAGAACTCCGGCAGGATGCGCCACAGCGGCTGGTTGCGGTCGTAGTCGTCCTTGAACTGCTGCAAGGCGGTCAGGAGCGTGTTCCAGCGGCCCTTGGTGATGCCGATGGTGAACAGGATGAAGAACGAGTACAGGCCCGTCTTCTCGACCACCACGCCATGCTCGGTCAGGTACTTGGAGACCAGGGCGGCGGGAATGCCGGTTTCGCCGAAGCTGCCCGACATGTCCAGCCCGGGCGTGATGACCGTGGCCTTGATCGGGTCCAGCATGTTGAAGCCTTCGGCCATTTCGCCGAAGCCGTGCCAATGGTCGTTGGATTCCAGGATCCATTCGTCGCGGTTGCCGATGCCTTCGGACACCAGGCGGTTCGGGCCCCAGACCTTGAACCACCAGTCGTTCTTGCCGAACTCGGACTCCACCTTGCGCATGGCGCGGCGAAAGTCCAGGGCTTCGCGGATGCTCTCCTCGACCAGCGCGGTGCCTCCGGGCGGCTCCATCATGGCCGCGGCCACGTCGCAGGACGCGATGATCGCGTACTGGGGCGACGTGGACGTGTGCATCAGGTACGCCTCGTTGAACACGTTGCGGTCCAGCTTGCGGGTCTCGGACTCCTGCACGATGATCTGCGAGGCTTGCGAGATGCCGGCCAGCAGCTTGTGCGTGGAGTGCGTGGCGAAGACCATCGCATCCTGGCTGCGCGGGCGGTCCTGCCCGATGGCATGCATGTCCTGGTAGAACTCGTGGAACGAGGCGTGCGGCAGCCAGGCTTCGTCAAAGTGCAGCGTGTCGACGTAGCTGCCCAGTTGCTGCTTGATCATTTCCACGTTGTAGATGACGCCGTCGTACGTGCTCTGCGTCAGCGTCAGGATGCGCGGATTCTTGTTCACCGCTTCGCGCGCGAAGGGGTTGGCTTCGATCTTCTTGCGGATGTTGTCCGGGTGGAATTCTTCCAGCGGGATCGGGCCGATGATGCCCAGGTGGTTGCGCGTGGGGCGCAGGAACACCGGGATCGCGCCCGTCATCGTGATGGCGTGCAGGATCGACTTGTGGCAGTTGCGGTCCACCACCACGACGTCGCCGGCGGCGACGTTGGCATGCCAGACGACCTTGTTCGAGGTCGAGGTGCCGTTGGTCACGAAGAAGCAGTGGTCCGCGTGGAAGATGCGCGCGGCGTTCAGCTCGGACTCGGCGATGGGGCCGGTGTGGTCCAGCAGCTGGCCCAGTTCGTCCACGGCGTTGCAGACGTCGGCGCGCAGCATGTTCTCGCCGAAGAACTGGTGGAACATCCGTCCCACCGGGCTCTTCAGGAACGCCACGCCGCCCGAGTGGCCCGGGCAGTGCCAGGAATACGAACCGTCCTGCGCGTACTTGACCAGCTCGCGGAAGAACGGCGGCGGCAGGCTGTCGACGTAGCTGCGGGCTTCGCGGATGATGTGGCGCGCCACGAATTCGGGCGTGTCCTCGAACATGTGGATGAAGCCGTGCAGTTCGCGCAGGATGTCGTTCGGGATGTGCTCCGAGGTGCGCGTTTCCCCGTACAGGTAGATGGGGATGTCGGCATTGCGAAAGCGCAGCTCGCCGATGAACATGCGCAGATTCTTGATCGCGCTGGCCACGTCCTCCGGCGAGTCCACGTCGAACTCTTCATCGTCGATCGACAGGATGAAGGCGCTGGCGCGGCTTTGCTGTTGCGCAAACGAACTCAGGTCGCCGTAACTGGTCACCCCGATCACCTCGACGCCCTCGGCCTCGATCGCAGCTGACAAGGCACGGATACCCAAACCGGACGCGTTCTCGGAACGGTAGTCCTCGTCGATGATGAAAATGGGGAAGCGGAATTTCATGCAGGCGCTCCTGGGGGCAAGGCGAATCGGACGCGTATCGCGGCGCGACGGTACTGCTAGTAAAAACCCGTCCAATGACAGACGGCGCGAGCACCCGCCGGGGAGGCGGGAATGGCGGAATTGTAGGGCTGTTTTTCTTACAGTCCTAAGGGAAATCCCCAGAAGGCGCGCCGGCCGTTGTCCTGACGCCAAAAGCGGGCGCTTTCAGCACAGGAACAGGGGCGGCCCTGCGGAGCAAAGCCTAGCGGATGGTCCGGGCTTCGCCCGTCTGCAAGGCGGCCGAGAACAGGTCGAAGTAGGCGGGTATCGCCTCGGCGGCGCCGTAGCGGATGCGCCGCTCGACCTTGGCAATGGCGCCAAAGCAGACCTCGGCCCCGGGCTCGCCGCAAACCAGGACAACGGGGTCCTCGTCGTCGCAGACTTCGTACAAGCCGCCATGCGCGCGGCGGCCGACCTCGTACAGGTACGCGGCGGCGCCGACGGTTTGCATGGGGGTCAGAGGCAGCGTCCCGAGATGGGCGGCCTCGAGCGCGTCATCCAGCGCGTGCACGCTGGACAGCGAGTAGTCCAGCACGGCGCCGGTGGAACCGGCGGCCTGCACGAAATCCTGCGCGGCATCCGCCACACGAGCCACGAATTCTTCCTGGACTTCGTCGCGCGTGGCGTCCTGGTTTATCTTGAGGAAACCGAACATCAGTGGCTCCTTTGTGAAAACCGCAAGCGGCATTAGGTCCATTATAGGCAGGCCCGCCCGCCTATACTGCCCAAAACGCCCCAGAACGTTCCCTATTCCCAACACTCCATTTCCCCCATGTCCGATCCTCTCGTCCGACGTCTGACCGCCTCAGATGCCGCGTCCCTGCGGCAATTGCGCCTGGACGCGCTGGTTGAAACCCCGGAATCCTTCGGATCGAGTTACGAAGAGGAACACACGCTGACATTGGAGGACATCCGCGAATGGATCGCGCCGGCCAACGATGGCGCCATGTTCGGCGTGTTTGTGGACGGCGCGCTTGCCGGCATGGTGGGCGTGGGGCGCCAGCGCATGCTGAAGATGCGCCACAAGGCGCACATCTGGAGCATGTACGTGACGCCCTCGCAGCGCGGGCGCGGACTGGGCCGGCTGCTGATGCACGCGGCGATCGCCCATGCGCGGACCATGCGCGGCATCCGGCAGGTGCAATTGAGCGTGACCGCCAACAACGCGGCGGCGGCCGCGCTGTACGCCAGTCTTGGGTTTGCCGTGTACGGGCACGAGCCCGAAGCGCTGTGCGTGAACGGCGAGCTTTACGACGAAGCGCTGATGGCGCTGCCGCTGGCCGGCAAATAGCGCCGCGCCCAGAGCCGCACCCGCGCGGCGGTCAGGCCGCGCTGGCCCGCCGGCGCGCGCCGTAGGCGCACACCTGGTTGCGTCCGCCGCCCTTGGCCTTGTAGAGCGCCTGGTCGGCCGCCTTGATCACGGCTTCCGGCGCGCGCAGCGCGTCGCCGCGCTCGGCCACGCCTATGCTCACCGTCACGCGCAGCGGCCGTGAACCACGGCTTGCGCGGCCGCCGCGCCGGCGCTGGCCGACCTGATCGGCCTTGGGCCGGGCCGGCTTGTCGCGCAGCCGCATCTGGTAGGCCTCGATGGCGCGTCTGACGGCTTCCAGGTGCGGCATGGCTTCGGCCGCGGTCTTGCCCGGGAACACCAGCGTGAATTCTTCGCCGCCATAGCGATAGGCCTGGCCGCCGCCCGGCACGCGGCGCAGCTGGGACGCCACCATGCGCAGCACCTGGTCGCCGACGTCATGGCCGTGCGTATCGTTGAACGCCTTGAAGTGATCCACGTCGGCCATCGCCAGCGTATAGACGCGACCCATGCGCTGCAGCCGCTCGTTCAGCGCGCGCCGGCCCGGCAAGCCGGTGAGCTCGTCGCGGAACGCCATGTGAAAGCCTTCGTGCGCCAGCGAAATGCACAGCGCGGTGAGCGAGGTGGCGGACATCAGCGCCAGTTCGATGGGATGGTTCGCGCCGCGCGGCAAGGCCCAGGCCATGCACACAAAGCCCAGCCACTGCCCGGCCTGCTGCGGACGCCCATAGCGCAACAGCAGCAGCGTCAGGGTCAGGCCGGTGGCCAGCAGCGCCGCCAAAGCCTCGACCGGCACGCCCAGGCGCGCCAGCATGCCTTGCAGCGCAAGCGTGCCGAAGAAATCGCCCACGCCTTCCTTGCCGGCCAGCGCGATCGCGGCCGCGCCCGCGGCCATCAGGGCGATGCGGGCCGCCATGTCCCTCAGCATGCTGGAACGTTCCGACCACAAGGCGTTGATCGTGTACACGAGCGACCACCAAGCCAGCATGGGGCCCATCGCCCAGGGCGCCTGGCGCGCGAGCGTGGGCCAGGCCGCGCTGACGGCGAGCACGCACAGCATCAGCGCCATCGTCTGCGAGCGCTGGTACATCAGGCAGATCGCCGCGCCGATCAGGGCCATCACCCACGGCACGAACGGCACGATCAGGGTCAGCGCGGGCGGCCATTCCCGCCAGAGCAGAAGTCCCACCGCCGCGGCCACAGGCAGCGCGGGATAGAACAGAAGGGGCAACCAGGGAATGTGGGGGTAACGCACGGATCGGGGCCTTGCTCACGCTTGCAGAGATGACGTCGCCAAATCGGCAAACACATGTACTCTTTTTACGGACGCGGCGTGGGGTTCTTTAGCGCAAGGCGCGTAACACCAGGCATTGCGCCCGTGCTATGTTTTTACGCTTCATACGGCGGAAAGCACCCATGAGAATCCTGGTCAACATCGATGTGCCCGACCTTGAACACGCCATCGACTTCTATCAACGCGCGTTCGGGCTGAAACTGCAGCGACGACTGGGGCCGCAGGCCGCGGAAATGCTGGGCGCGCAGGCGCCCATCTATCTGCTGGAAAAAGCTGCGGGCACGCCGGCGGCGGGCGCCACGCGCCAGCCGCGCGACTACGCGCGGCATTGGACGCCCGTACATCTGGACGTGGTGGTGGACGACGTGGACCTTGCGGTCGCGCAGGCGGTGGCGGCGGGCGCAAATCTGGAAGACCCCGCCCAAACACACGCCTGGGGCCGGATCGCGCACCTGAGCGATCCGTACGGCCACGGCATCTGCATCCTGCAATTCCTGGGGCAAGGCTACGACGCGCTGACCTCGGAGAAACCCTCCGGGACGCGGACGCTGCGGTTCCAGCCGGTGTCCGAAGCGGACTTCGAGGCGCTGCTGGCGCTGCGGATCGAGGCCATGCGCGAAAGCCTGGAGCGGCTGGGACGCTTCGATCCGGCGCGGGCGCGCTCGCGCCTGCGCGCCACGTTCCGGCCGGAACACACGTGGTCCATCGAGCAGGACGGAGAACGCATCGGCTTCTACGCCTTGCGCCCCGACGGCGACGGCCTGCGCCTGGACCACCTGTATGTGCGGCCCGCCGCGCAGGGACAAGGCCTGGGCGGCCTGGTCATGCGGCGGATCCTGGAAACTGCCGACAGCCGCGGGCTGCCGGTGCGCGTGGGCGCGCTGCGCGACAGCGACTCGAACCGCTTTTATCGCCGGCACGGCTTCGTCCAGACGGACGAAAGCGAATGGGATATCGACTACCTGCGCCCGGCGCCGGCGCCAAAGCCCTGAATCAGGTGCGCGGCAGCGTGACGCCGCGCTGGCCCTGGTACTTGCCGCCACGGTCGCGGTAAGAGGTCTCGCACACTTCGTCGCTTTCCAGGAACAGCATCTGCGCGCAGCCTTCGCCGGCGTAGATCTTGGCGGGCAGCGGCGTGGTGTTCGAGAATTCCAGCGTGACGTGGCCTTCCCATTCGGGTTCCAGCGGCGTGACGTTGACGATGATGCCGCAGCGCGCGTAGGTGCTCTTGCCCAGGCAGATCGTCAGCACGCTGCGGGGAATACGGAAGTACTCGACCGTGCGGGCCAGCGCGAAGGAGTTCGGGGGAATGATGCAGACACCGCCCTTGAAATCCACGAACGAGCCTTCGTCGAAATTCTTGGGGTCGACGATAGTGGAGTTGATGTTCGTGAAGATCTTGAATTCGTCGGCGCAGCGCACGTCGTAGCCGTAACTGCTGGTGCCGTAGCTGACGATGCGCCCGCCATTGGCCGAGCGGACCTGCCCCGGTTCAAAGGGTTCGATCATGCCGGCTTCGGCCTGGCGGCGGATCCAGCGGTCGCTTTTGATGCTCATGGTGGGAAGGGTGCTAGGGGATGAAATGGGCCTCATTTTATCCCGAGCGCGTCCGCCCTGCCCGCGGGCGCGGCGGGACGCCCTTGTCCCGCTGCGCCCGCGCGCCCGGATCAGTTGCCAAAGAGGGTCCGGTACACCAGGGAGATCCCGTTGACCGAACCGCCCTTGAGATCCAGGGACAGGCCCCGCGCCAGGCGGTAGCTGGCCCGCCCGACGGTATCGCTGCCCGACAGCGCCTGCTCCACGCTGAGCGTGATGCCGTTGGCGAAGTTCTTGCTGGCCACCAGGAACTGCGTCGAGAGATCGCTGCCGATGTCCCGGTTCACGTTGCCGGCCACCGTGCGGTCGGGCAGGATGCTGCCCGAACTGCCCATGTTCCCGGTGCGCACCGCGACGTCGTCCAGCCCGAACTGCTTGAAGAACGGCTGCCCGCCCCCCAGCAAGGCCGTGCCTATCGACACCAGCAAGGCCGCGTCGCCGCCGCTTTCGTCGGGGCCGCGCCCCAGCAGCAGCCAGGACAGCTTTTCGACGTCGCTGACGTCCGGGTAGGACACCAGGTCGATGCGGGGCCGCTGCGCCGTACCCACCACCCGCACGCCGGCCTCGACCAGTTCGCCCGTGCGCAAGGCCTCGATGTCCAGCAGGGGGTTGTCCAGCCGGCCCTGGAACGTCAGGGTGCCCCGGCTCAGGCGCAGCCTCTGGCCATAGGCCTCGATGCCGCCGCCGCGCGTGCGCAGTTGCCCCCAGCCCGTCAGCCGGCCGTCGTTGAGCTGGATCTGGATGGAGCCCAGCAGGCCGGCGTCCAGCCCCATGCCGGTGATGTAGAACCGCGGTCCCATGTCGAATTTGAGGTTCATGCTGGTTTGCAGGGGCGTCGAGACCGCCGAGGGGTCCTTGCCCCCGCGGATCACCCTCACGTCGTCATCCAGCGAGGGCACGCCCTGCAGGATCTCCAGGCTGAACCAGCCCGCGTCGGCGCTCAGGTTCCCGACGATGTCCAGGCGCGGCATGGCCGCCCTGACCTCGATGGTGCCGGACACCATGGCGTAGCGGTCCGAACGCTGCAAGGCGGGAAAGCGAAAGAGCGTCAGGCGCACGTTGCCGCCGCCGTCCATGATGTTCCATTCGCCCTTGGCTTCGGCGTATCCGCCCTTCGCGCCGGGGTTGCTCGTGATCCATTCCTTGGTGCGCCATTCCGCCGGCATGACCCGCAGCGACGCCGGGAAGCGCAGGCTGTCCAGCACCAGCCTTTCGCCGTCCAGCCGGGCGGAAAGCGTGCCGTCTATCAGCCGCACGCCGTCATCGATGCGCACCATCCGCAACTTTTCGCCGCGGATGTTGCCCGTGGCGGTCCAGCGGCCCGCCAGCGTGCCCTGGGCTTCCAGGTCGGCCTTGAGCGCGCCCCCGATCTCCATCGAATCGCCCACGAACAGGCCCACCCAGGCCAGGTCGGTGATGTCGGCGTTGAGCCTGGCGCGCAGCGGCTGGCGGGGATCCAGCGCCATGCCGCCCTGGGCGTCCACCACCAGCACCGCCGTGCCGGAGCCATTGACCGAGCCCATCTTGTCGGTGGACAGGTCCACCCTGGCGTCCAGCCGGCTGGCATTGGCCGACGTGGGCGTGGCTGTCAGGTCCAGCACCAGCGTCTTCACGCCCAGCGGGATGGGCGGATCGCCCGGGATCAGCAGATCGCCCGTGCGGCGGGCGATGCGGGCCCGGCCGGCCAGGCGTCCGTCGAACTTCAAGTCCCACAGCAGATCCAGCGCGATGCGGCGCTGGCCGTCCGGGACCATGGCGTTCACGCGCCCGGATTGCTTGCCCAGCTGGGCGGCGGCTTCGGGATCGAACGCGCCGACGAGCTGGCGCGCGATGGAGGCGCTGATCACGAGGTTGTCGGCCTGCCCGGCGGATTCCCAGCGCTTGCCGCCGCCGCGCGAGCCCTGGTGCGCCAGGGTCAGGCGTTCCTTGCCCGGCAGCGTCAGGCTCAGGGCGGTCTGGCCGACCTGCCATTGCCATTGCGGCGCAACGGCGGACGGCAGGAACGACAGCGCGACCGGACGATCCACGGACACGGCAAAGCCGGCGGTGTCGGCTGTCAGCCGGGAGAATGTGCCGCGCCAGCCCACCAGCGCGGCGTCAGGCTGGCCCGCGGCGCCCCTGCCCCAGCCGCCGGCAAAGACCAGGTTGGCTTGCGCCCGGGATTGGCCTAGCAAGCCGGGACGGGGCCTGGGGGGGGTGTAGGTGGCGGTGATGTCGCCCCGGTGGGCGGCCGCGTTGCCGTTGAGCCTGCCCTGCACTTGCGCGCCGCCGGGCACGCCCGGCCAGAATGCTTCCAGCTGGGGCGCTTGCGCGTCCAGCGTCAGCGCGCCGTCCGCGCCGCCCAGTTCCCCTGCCGCCCGGATGCGGTTGCTCCCCAGCCTCAGGTCCACGTCCAGGCCGTGGATCCGCAGTCCCGCCAGCGGGTCGAGCGCCGGGTCCGGCGTGGCCGCTCCCGGCGCCGTGCCGGCCACGTCCACCTGCGCCTTCAGCGCCCCGCTCAAGGCGTGCTGGTTCCAGCGGCTGCCCTCTTCGAACCGCACATCGACGGCGGCATGGCGCAGTTGGCTCAAATTCTCGATATCGGCCTGCACGTCGGCGCGCATGGTCAGCAGCGCCCGCGGAATGGCGTCTCCCGTCCAGGGAGCCAGGTCCAGGCGCTGGGCGTTGAGCGAGCCGACGATCCGGTCGCGGCCCGGGGCGTCGCCCGCCTGCAGGTCGAACTGCGCCGCCAGCGTGGATTTGTCCGGCAGCTCGGCCCGCGCCCGGGCGCTGCGCAGCACCAGGGCCGTGCGCGGCGCCAGATCGGCCACCACGTCCAGCACCAGGCCGGAGCCCGTGCCGTCCAGCTTGGCCTGGATACCCTCCAGCGAACCCGCCGCGTCCGCGCGCAGCACGACCTGGCAAGCGGGCGCCGGCGGCCCGACCAGCTCGGGCGGCGCGGCGGGCGGGGCCTGGCCGGACTTGCCCTTGCCGTTCGCGGCGGCGCCGGCCCGCCCCTTGCCGGGTCCGCGAGCCGCGTCGACGGGCTTGGGCTTGGGCTGCGCCTTCGCCGGTCCGAAGACGCCGCTCAGCCGGTCGGCCTGGCACAGCGGAGACTCGGGACCCGAGCCCCGCGCCGTCACGTCCAGGCGCGCGGCAAAGGGCCAGGGGTCCGCCATGCCCTGCAGTTCGGCCTGACCGCTTACGTCGGCCTCGCCCACCTCGTGGCCGACTCGGAGGCTGGCGATCCGCAGCTGCGCGCCTGTCTGCCCGGCGGCGAAGGTCGCGTTCAGATTACCCAGCGTCACGGGCAAAGGCTGGCCGTCCTGAAGCAGATGGAATTCCCCCAGCGCCACCCGGTCCACGGCAATGTCCACCGGCAAGGCCGGCAGCGTGAAGGGCTCGTCGTCTTCTGCGGGCGG
This sequence comes from Achromobacter sp. NPDC058515, assembly GCF_042721735.1. Classification (NCBI taxonomy): domain Bacteria; kingdom Pseudomonadati; phylum Pseudomonadota; class Betaproteobacteria; order Burkholderiales; family Alcaligenaceae; genus Achromobacter; species Achromobacter sp. NPDC058515. The sequence continues at coordinate 178,007 of NZ_JBHXNI010000003.1, read as the reverse complement.
CTCCTCGGGCGAGGAAGCCATGGCCACGCGGACCGACCCGGCCGACACGTCGCGCACGTGCAGCAGCCGGTCGCCCAGCGCTCGCCAATGCACGTCCAGATGCAGGTCGCTGATATCGATGCGCGTGCCGTTTACGTCCAAATCCAGCCTGCCCACCGTCACGCCGCGCAGGAGCGAGCCGTTCACGTCCAGCGCCTGCCCGTTCAATTGCTCGGCGGCGGTGGTCAGCAGCAAGCGCGTGCCGCTCTGCGACGCCGCCAGCCAGAACACGAATCCGCCCGCCAGCACGGCAAGCATGGCCAGCCCAGGCAGCCACCACACCAGCACATGGCGCAGGAATTTACGCAAGAACTTCAAAACGCGATCCCCAGCGAGAAATGCACGCGCAGGTCGCGTTCGCGCTGGCCATAGGCCAGGTCCAGGAACAGCGGGCCCGCCGGCGTGCGCACGCGGGCGCCGACGCCGTAGCCCACCGCCATCGACATGTCGCCGAACGACTCGGCGGCATCGCCCGCGTCGACGAAGACGCCCATGCCCCAGCGTTCATCGAAATAATGGTCGTACTCGATGCTGCCGACCAGCAGCGTGGGCGCGCCCACGACCGCGTTGTCGCGCTGCAGGCCGATGCTCTGGTAGCGGTAGCCGCGGATGGACCGCGCGCCGCCGGTGCGAAAGCCGAAATCGTCAGGCACCTGCACATTGCCGTTGGACCATACGCGGCCAACCTCGCCGCGTATCATCAGGACGTCCAGCTTGCCGATGGGCCACCATTTCTGGCCGCGCAGCCGCATGCGGGTATAGGGCTCGCCCGTATCCAGCGTGACGCCGACCCCGCCGCCCACCGAGATCAGGTTGCCCTCGCGCGGATCGTATTTGTTGTCGACGTCGCGCCGCAGCCATTCGGCCGTCGCGGTGATCGTGGGCAGCGTGTAGCTGTCGCCGCCGTCGATCTTGACGTGATCCTGCGCCAGCAGCATGCCCCAGCGCGTTTCGTATTCGACCCGGCTGTCGCCCGCGCCCTTGCGCTCCCGCGTGCGGGTGGCGCCCAGCGCGTAGCGGGTCACTTCCAGGCCCTGGATGTCGGAGCGGTCCGCCAGCACGCCGATGGAGTCCCGGTAGCCGCGCTCGGTCGGGGGCAGGAGAATATCCATGAAGGCGCGCTGGCGCAGGCGATCCACCCCGAAGCCGGTTTCCATCGTGACGGGCTGGCCGAACACCACATTTTGGCGGTACAGGGATTCCACGCGCACGCCGGCCTCGTCGTCGACGCCGATCGACGCGGAAAAGCGCTTGGGCGGCGCTTCGACCACGCGCACCTGCACGGGCAGGGTCACTTCGCCGTAGGAGTCGAACTGGGGCGGCGGAGGCGGCACGCCGCCCGACACCGCCGGGTCTCCCGCCGGCGCGGCGGCCGCGGCATCGGCTGCGCCCGGCGCGCGGGCGCGGTCCGAAATGGGGTCCGTCGGCTGCCGCAGGCCGTCGCCGGGCTCCTGCAGCGAAACGAAGGCGCCACGGAAAAAGGCGGTGGACTGCAGGTCCTGCTGCCACTGGTCCAGGCGGTCCTGGTCAAAGGGCGACCCCACCCTGTAGCGGACATAGCGTTCGATCAGCGTATCCGGCACTCGCTTGAGGCCTTGCGTATTCAGTTCGCCCATGCGGACCTGCGGCCCGCTGTCGATCGAGACGTGCAGCCTGGCGGTCGCGTTGTCGGCATCGATGTCGGCCCGCGAGGACGTCATGCGCGCCAGCAGGAAATCGCGCGTGGACACGGCGTCCAGCAGCGTCGACTTGGCCCGGTTCCAATCGCTGTTGATGAAAGGCTGTCCCTGCTTGAGCCGCCAGTCGTCGCGCAGCCTCTGCACGCGCTGCGCGTACTCGGGACGCGTGATCCGGCCCGCGAACTCCAGGTTCACGGATTCGACGGTCGTGCGCTTGCCGGGGACGATGGCGATGTCCCAGGTTTCGCCGCCGATGTCGGTGCCGGCCTCCAGCGTTACCTTGGGCGAAAAATAGCCCTGGGTCGCCAGGGCCGCCAGCGTCGCGTCGCGCGCGCGCCGGCGCAGGCGGTTGATTTCACCGCCGTCCTGGTCCTCGGCCAGCCGCGCGATCGCGTCGACGGCCTGGGTGATCGCCTGCAGCGCGGCGGGGGGCACGCCCCCTGGGTCCACAATGACCTCCGGGCGCTTGGCCAACGCCTCGCCCGCCATCACGCACAGTCCTGCCAAGAAGGCGCGGGCAGCCCACCGCATGTTTTCAGGTCGGTTGCTGCACGACGATGGAAGGGAATTTCCCGGCCATGTCGCGAGGAAGCGCGGCGACGCCCGCTGCCAGCTTTCTTGCGATGGCGCGATAGAGCGACGCGGCTTCGCTGCCCGCGTCCGACACCACGGTCGGCGTGCCGGCGTCGGTCTGCTCGCGGATCACCAGGGTCAGCGGCAGGCTGCCCAGCCACGGCGTTTGATATTGCTCGGCCATGCGCTGGCCGCCGCCTTCGCCAAAGATATGCTCGGCGTGCCCGCACTGCGAGCAGATGTGGATGGCCATGTTCTCGACCACGCCCAGGATCGGCACGTCCACTTTCTGGAACATGCGCAGGCCCTTGCGCGCATCCAGCAAGGCCACGTCCTGCGGCGTGGTGACGATGATGGCGCCCACCACCGGCACCTTCTGGGCCAGGGTCAGGGCCACGTCGCCCGTGCCCGGGGGCATGTCGACGATCAGGTAGTCCAGGTCGCGCCAGTTGGTCTGGCGCAGCAGCTGTTCCAGCGCCTGCGTCACCATCGGGCCGCGCCAGATGGCGGGAGAGTCGGCGTCGATCAGGAAGCCGATGGAGTTGGCCTGCAGGCCGTGGCCGGTCAGCGGCTCCATGCTTTTGTTGTCCAGGCTCTCGGGCCTGCCCGACATGCCCAGCATCGTCGGCACGCTGGGGCCGTAGATGTCCGCATCCAGCACGCCGACCTTGGCGCCTTCTGCCGCCAGGGCCAGGGCCAGGTTCACGGCGGTGGTGCTCTTGCCCACGCCGCCCTTGCCGGAAGCCACTGCAATAATGTTGCGCACGTTGGGCAGGGGCTTCAAGCCCTTCTGCACCGCGTGCGCGGCCACCTTCCACGTCACGGTCACTTGGGCGTCGGGCACGCCCGCCGCGGCCAGCGCGGCCACGGCGATGGCGCGGACCTGTTCGCGGGCGCCGTCGGCCGGATAGCCCAATTCCAGGGTCAATGCGACAACGCCGCCGCCCAGCTGGATGTCACGATCTTTTACAGAAACACCCAAATCCATGCCGGTATTCGGGTCTTGCGCGGCGCGCAGCGCAGCGCGGATGTGTTCTATCGTTATACTCATGTCACTATGGTTCCGTAGGCAGCGCGGCTTCTGCGGGCCGCCATCCCCTAAAGGATAGCGGATACACGGGAACCTTTCGCTGCGTTTTGCATCCGACATTCATGACCAACACACTTATCCGCTTCTTTCGTGCCGTCCTATTCGCCGCCCTGGCCTTGATCGGCATGGCGATGGCGCTGGTGTTCATGCTTTCCACGGCAATCGCCGTGGCGATCCTGTACGTGGTCGCCAAAGTGCGCGGCAAGCCTTTCGGCGTTCGCGCCTATTGGAGCCAGCGCCAAGGCGTCCGTCCGGGACCGTTCCAGTCCGCCACCGCCCCGTTCGCCACGCAGCCGCGCGGCGACGTGATCGACGTCGAGGCCCGCGAAATCCGCTGACGGCGGCTTTCCGATGCGCTTCGCGCCGCCTGCGGCGCGAGCGGGCCGCTGCGTATTGCGCAGATCCGGCAGATTCGCCGTGCCTGCGCCGGCGCCTTCCTTCATCAACCCGCCTGATTCGCCTTGCCGCGAGGGCGGGTTGCGTGCTTTTCCGGTCGCCCCCAGGCGAGTCCGCGCGCTTGCCCTAAAATGGCCGGCCAAATCCCTTTTCCCCTCAACCTCTATCGACAACCATGTCTCGCACCCTTTTTGTCACCACTGCGCTGCCCTACGCCAACGGATCTTTCCACATCGGCCACATCATGGAGTACATCCAGGCCGATATCTGGGTTCGTTCGATGCGAATGGCGGGCCACACGGTGCATTTCGTGGGTGCGGACGACGTGCATGGCGCGCCGATCATGCTGAAGGCGGAAAAAGAAGGCATCACGCCGCAGGCGCTGGTCGCCCGCTACGCGGCCGAGCGCCCGCAATACCTGAACGGCTTTCACATCCGCTTTGACCACTGGCACTCCACGGATTCGCCCGAGAACGTCGCGCTGTCGCATGACATCTATCGCGCGTTGAAGGCCCAGGGCCTGATCGAAACGCGCTCCATCGAGCAGTTCTACGATCCGGTCAAGGGCATGTTCCTGGCCGACCGCTACATCAAGGGCGAATGCCCCAAGTGCCACGCCAAGGACCAGTACGGCGACTCCTGCGAAGTCTGCGGCGCGGTCTACGCGCCCACCGAGCTGATCAACCCGTACTCGGCGCTGAGCGGCGCCACGCCCGTGCTGAAGTCGTCAGACCACTTCTTCTTCAAGCTGTCCGATCCGCGCTGCGTGGAGTTCCTGCAGCAGTGGACCAACGGCTCGAACAAGCACGGCGGCAAGCACCTGCAGCCCGAAATGCTCGCCAAGACGCGCGAGTGGCTGGGCGCGGAAGACGGCGAGGCCAAGCTGGGCGACTGGGACATTTCCCGCGATGCGCCCTACTTCGGCATCGAGATCCCGGACGCGCCGGGCAAGTACTTCTACGTGTGGCTGGATGCGCCGGTGGGCTACCTGGCCTCCCTGAAGTCCTACTGCGAGGTCAAGGGCCTGGACTTCGACGCCCTGCTCGACCCCAACGGCGACACCGAGCAGGTGCACTTCATCGGCAAGGACATCGTGTACTTCCACGCGCTGTTCTGGCCCGCGATGCTGAAGTTCGCCGGCCGCAAGACGCCGGACGCCGTGAACGTGCACGGGTTCATCACCGTCAGCGGCGAAAAGATGTCCAAGAGCCGCGGCACCGGCATTTCGCCGCTGCGCTACCTGGAAATCGGCATGAACGCCGAATGGATGCGCTATTACATCGCCGCCAAGCTGAATGCGCGGGTCGAAGACATGGACTTCAACCCCGAGGACTTCATCGCCCGCGTCAATAGCGACCTGGTCGGCAAGTACGTCAACATCGCCAGCCGCGCCGCCAGCTTCATCACCAAGCATTTCGACGGCGTGCTGGGCTATTCGGGCGACACGGCCGCGCTGGCCGCGGAATACGCCGAACAGGCCGAGTCCATCCGCGCCGCGTTCGAAGCGCGCGAGTACAACCGCGCCATCCGCGAGATCATGGCCTACGCCGACCGCATCAACCAGGCGTTCGACACGGCTCAGCCGTGGGTGCTGGCCAAGGGCATCGCCACGGCGGAAGACGCGCAGAAGGCTGCGCTGCAAGACATCTGCTCGCGTTCGCTGGCGGGTTTCAAGGCCCTGTCCGTGATGCTGGCCCCCGTGCTGCCGTCGCTGGCCGAACGCGTGGCGCTGGAGCTGTTCGGCGCGCAGGCGCCGTTCACCTGGGCGGACGCCTCGGTGCTGCCGCAGCGCGTCGCGCCGTTCAAGCACCTGATGCAGCGCGTCGAGCCGCAGATGCTGGAAGACCTGTTCGAGCCGCCCGCCGCGCCCGTCGTGGTGCCCGGCGGCGAGCCGCTGGCCGAGACCATCTCCATCGACGACTTCGCGCGAGTCGACCTGCGCATCGCGCAGATCGTCAATTGCGAACACGTGGAAGGCTCGACCAAGCTGCTGCGCATGACGCTGGACGTGGGCGAAGGCCGCCACCGCAACGTGTTCTCGGGCATCAAATCGGCCTACAAGCCGGAAGACCTCATCGGCAAGCTGACCGTCATGGTGGCCAACCTGGCCCCGCGCAAGATGAAATTCGGCGTCTCCGAAGGCATGGTGCTGGCCGCCAGCCACGCGGACGAAGCCGTGGATGCCGGCATCTACGTGCTGGAGCCGTTCCCGGGCGCCAAGCCCGGCATGCGCGTGCGCTGATCCGCCCGGCCCGCGCATGAAAAGAGCCCGCCATCGGCGGGCTCTTTTGCGTTTCTGGACGGCGGACTAGGCGTTGCTGGGCGCCAGCGCCGGATCCAGCGAGATCCGCTCGTCGAACACGAAGCACTTGCCCTCGTAGCCCGGACCGCCGGTTTCCTCGAAGTACTTGAGGATGCCGCCGTCGAGCTGGTAGACATTCTGGATGCCGGCTTCGTTCATGTAGATGGCGGCCTTTTCGCAGCGGATGCCGCCGGTGCAGAAGCTGACGACCGTCTTGCCCTCGAACTGCGCGCGATTCGCCTGCACCGCGGCCGGAAATTGCGTAAAGCGGTCGATGCGCCAGTCGATGGCGTTCTTGAAGGTGCCCTCGTCCACTTCGAAAGCGTTGCGCGTGTCCAGCATGACGACCGGCCGGCCGGCGTCGTCCGCGCCCTGCTCCAGCCAGCGCGCCAGCGTATGCGCATCCACGCCCGGCGCGCGTCCCGCGGCGGGGCGGATGGCCGGATGATCCATCCGGATGATCTCGCGCTTGATCTTGACCAGCAGCTTGCGGAACGGCGCCTCGCCGCTATGGCTGAACTTCACTTCCAGGTCGGCGAAGCGCGCGTCCGCGCGCAGGCCGCGCAGGAAGGCGTCTATGCCTTCGGCGGCGCCCGCCAGGAACAGGTTGATGCCCTCTTCGGCCAGAAGGATCGTGCCCTTGAGCGCGGCGTCGCCAGCCTGGACCAGCAGGCGGGCGCGCAACTCGGGCAGGGAATCCAGCGTAACGAACTTGTAGGCGGCAATATTGACGACGGAAGTCATGGCAAAGCGATGAAAAACGGACGGCGAAGCCCGTAATAGTAATCGCTGGGCGGGTTGCCCCGCCCGCCGCCGCCCCGGACGCCGCTCAGCGAGCGGCGATTTCCTGCTCGATCACCGCGTCCAGCACCCAGCGCAATGAGGAGGCGCCGGCCGGTGGATTCGGGTCCTGGACCTCGACCACGCGCAGCCGGTAGCGGATGCCGGGCTGGAAATTGAAGCCGGTGATCTCGCCATACCACGACTGCCAGGGCTGAGACGCGCTGTCCCGCACCTGATAGCACATGGCTCGGCCGGCGCCGGCGCTGCAAGGCACGCGTTCCGAATTCACATAGACGAGCTTGGTCGGCCCGATCTGGCCGCCCGCCACCGGATCCACGCGGCGTCCGAAGTCCAGCGTATCGCCGGTGCTGAGCACCCAGGTCATGCGCTGCGGATTATTGGTGTTGTCCAGCGAGGTGGCGGTGATGCGTGTGAGGCCGGCCAGGAAATCCTGTTCGAGTTTCATGGCCTGCGGCGCGCACGCCATCATCGTCGACACGGGATGGGACCGCAGGATCAGCAGGCCGTTGGCGATGGTGTAGGGCGCGCTGTACTGATTGCAGCCGGCAAACCCCGCCATGAGGGGCGAGCCCCGGTCGTGGATGAAGCTGGCCGTGATGGGGCGGGAGCTAGAGGACGGATGCGGCACGGGGCGCAATGCGCCGCCGGGCAGCGTCCAGCGCGCCAGGTCCCAGCTGGTCTGGGCCAGGATGTCCGAGGCCGCGGCGGGCTGGAAGCGGGGGTCCTGCCCGTCCGCGGCGCGCTGGGGCGGCGACGAGCAGGCGGCAAGCCCGATGGACAGCAGGCAAGGCGCCAGCCGGCGCAAGGAAGCGGAAGAGAACATGCGGATCTCCGGGACAGGTCGGCCGCAATATTACGGCGTCGGCGGATCCTGGCGCCGCTCGAACTCCAGCACGTCGCCGCCGCGCAGATTGAACGTCAGGTGGCGCGGGGCGCCGCCGCTGTCCAGCGTGAACGTGTCGATGGCGGTCAGGCCGCGCAGGTAGTCGGCTTCCAGTTTGGCGCGTTCGGGCGGCACGCAGGCCATGCGCGTCATGGCGGGCGCGTCGATGAACAGCTTGCCGCTTTGGAGCTTGTACGCGCCCATGTAGCGGTTGCAGCCGGAAAAGCCGTCGACGCGGTATTGCTTGCCTTGCGCCAGGAAGGTCAGCCGTATGGGCTCGCCGTTGTCGCCGTGGGGGATATCCCGCAGCACGCCTCCTGGTTGAGTCCAGCGCACCAGCTCCCAACTGGTCTGGGCCAGCGAATCCGCGCTGCTGGCGGCGTTGGCGGCGGCGGCGCCTTCCGGGCGGGCGCCCCCGATGGAGCCGGCGCAACCGGCCAGGGCCGCCGTCAGGAGACTGAGGCAGAGCAGCCGGCAACGCGAAGACAGAAGGGTAGGCATGTGCGGGACTCCGAAAAAATTCACACCCCTCGACTGTAACCGGCATCGGGCCGGCAGGCGATTTTCTCCGCCCTACAGCCGTATCCAAAAGAAGCACGGAAATTACGGGCACTAGCTCCGATGGCGCAGCCTGCTGGGCCGAATGCCGCATGGCGGCGGCTTGCGGCGGCGCGCAGAATCAGCTGCAGATCGTGACTCCGGCCAGGCTGGGCAGAACGGGGAAAGAGGAGCGGAGCACGCATTTACCGCAGGCGCAGGTGTCCGGCCCATCGGGCCAAAAAACAATACCAACCCGGGAGACACGGCGATGGGATTCTTGAGAACCTTACTGGCGCTATCGGTAGTGCTGGATCATCTGGGCGCCGGCTACGCCGATCAGCTGGTCGGCGGCAGGCTGGCGGTACAGCTTTTCTACGTGATATCGGGCTTCCTGATTTCATACGTGCTGACAGCCACGGACCATTACCAGGGCGCGGTGGGCAAGTTCTACGCCAACCGCTTCCTGCGCCTGTTCCCGATCTACCTGGCCGTGGCCGCCATGACGCTGATGGCCCATGTGCTGAGCGGCGGCGCCTTCTTCCGCTTCTACGACGCCCTGCCCTTCAGCGCCGAACTCTTCCTGGTGCTTTCCAACATTTTCATCCTGGGCCAGGACTGGCTGATGTTCTTCGGCATCAAGGATTCCGCGCTGGCGTTCACGGGCAGCTTCGCGAACAGCGACGTGCCGCTGTACGAGGGGCTGCTGGTGCCCCAGGCCTGGACCCTGGGCGTCGAGATGAGCTTCTACCTGGTGGCGCCCTTCGTGCTGGGCTCGCCGCGCCGCCTGCTGGCCTTGCTGGCGGCGTCGCTGGCGCTGCGCGGGGTGCTCATCGCGACGGGAGTCGGCCTGTCCGACCCCTGGACCTACCGCTTCTTTCCCACGGAGCTCGCGCTGTTCCTGATTGGCTCGCTATCGCACCAGGTGCTGCTGCCGCGCATGAAGGCCTGGACCCAGCGCGTCAAGCGCCTGCCGGAACTGGGCACTGCCGCCTTGTTCGCCTACAGCCTGCTGCATTTCTCGATCGGCATCAACCCGACGGTGCGCGATGGCCTGGCCGTCATGTTCTTCGCGGCGCTGCTGCCGCTGGCGTTCCTGTTCCAGTCCCGGCACCGCCTGGACAAGGCCATCGGGGAACTGAGCTATCCGATCTACATCTGCCATTCGCTGGTGATCATGGGGTTCAGCTGGCTGCTCCACGATGTCCAGGAGCACCAGCCCATGCTGTTCGCGGCCCTGGTGATCGCGAGCTGTATCGCGTTCTCAGCGTTGCTTAATGCTTTGATCTCGGACCCCGTGGAACGCCTGCGCAGCCGTCTGCGCACGGACGCGGGCGGCGAAGCGGCGCCCGCGGCCAGCGCGCGGCGGCGTCCCCAGGCGCCTGCCCAGCCGATCGGGACTATTCACCGCGTGCCTTGATGTAGGCGGCCAGCACCAGCTCGATCTGCCGCTTTTCCTGCGAGCTGAGGCGGGCGTAGGTGGCGTAGGAAACGGTCTCGAATGGCCACGCGGGCGGCATCGGCGAATTCGCCGTGCCGCCCGCGTGGCCAGGATTCAGCATCGGACCTTCGCCCGTGCTGAGCCATAGGGGATTGACGCGCAAGGCGCGCGTCAGCTTGATGAGCGCCTCGCTTGAGGGCTGCTGGCGCTGCCCGCTTTCGTAGTTGCCGATGGCGCTTTGCGACAGGTTGCTTGCGACTGCCAAGTCCTTTTGAGTCCATCCCTGAAGCACTCTTGCGTTGCGCAGACGATGGCTAAACGTGTCCAATCGATCAACCTGAGACATTAATATGAATTTATTTTTTAATTAAAACATCTCGATACTGTTGCCAAATAAACGGACTAGACCCCAATTTCTGGGCTAATCCGTAAATCGCAACATCGCTCTGCTTGGCCGAGCGCGCACCGGGCCCGCGCCCGGCTCGCCCGTCCAAGAATGACGGCACAAAAACCATATCTATCATCGACTTATGAATTGCCTGCCGGCCTGCGGAAGCTTGTCAACGCACCGCTCGCGCCCCAGGCGGGACTGCAAAAAGCCGGGCTGAGTTTATGGCGATTTGCCAGCTCGGACGAGAAAATAATGTATCGGTAATACATAATATTTTGCGGCCCAAAAAGCGAAAACAAACAGCGTTTCAACCCCTTCTAGGCGGCTTGCCGGCCAATCTCTGTTACCAGTCGAAACCACAGAAACGTATCTTCACAAAAAAACACGCCCGTGTTTAAATGAAACACGGGCGTGACTTCCGCATGGAACCGCGAACACATCGGCCAGACGGCTTCGTCGTGGTGCGCATCATAGGAAGGGGCATGACACGCACCGCTGACGCCACGGCCCATTCCCGGCGCGGCCTCCCTGCCGCGCCGCCTCATTGGAAGCATCAATGAACAACACGCTGGATGTCATCTTTCTTGGCAACGACGATGCCAGGCAAGCCCGACTGGTGGAGGCCCTTTCCCATTTGGGATTCAATGTCCGCCGCTGCCATGACCTGGTTGATGTCTACGACCGCTACTCCCGCCGGCCCAGCCCCCTGGTGGTGCTGGAGGCGCCCCTGACCGACGTCCACAATGCCGCGGTGCGGCTGCGCGCCATGGACCGTGGGCTGGGCATCGTGGCCATCGCGGGGTTCGCCGACGCAGAAAGCCGCATCCGCACCCTGCTCTGCGGCGCTGACGCCTGCCTGCCGCCGGACGTCACCGGGCTGGAACTGGCCGCGGTGCTCCAGGCGCTGGTGCGCCGCGCGGTGGGCCTGGACGGCATGGATGCCGCCGCCGACCCGCAGGCCTCGGACGAGCCCGCCCAGGAAGCATGGCGGCTGGCCAACAAGGGCTGGACCCTGATCAGCCCCCGGGGCCGGACCTTGGGGCTGACCACCGGCGAACGCGACTTCCTGTCGCGGCTCGTGAATGCGCCCGACCGCAAGGTCAGCCGCGACGCGTTCCTGGCGGACGGCGCGGACGATGCCGACAACGGCATCACGCGGCGCCGCTTCGTGGACGTGATGATCAGCCGCCTGCGCCGCAAGGCGACCGCGAACCAGATGACCCTGCCGATACGCGCCGTGCACGGATGGGGCTACATGTTCGCAGCGGACATCGCGCTGGATCTGGACTATCGGGTATCGGTGGAAGACAGCCGCGTGGACGGCCAGGATGCCTGGCGCCGTGAAACGGCGGACGCGAGCGCGTCGGTGTGATGCGGGCCCGGCAAGGGCCCCGGGCAGGCGCCGGGCGAAAAAAACGCGGCGCTGCCCCGAAAGGTAAGACGCCGCGCTAAAACAACACGTGAGCCCGGAGTCATCGGCCGGCACCGATGCCTTCTACCTGGATCACGCGATTCCAACATTCGTGCCTCATACTACTCACGCACGGTCCGACCGTGAACCCGCGCCGGGTCTCTAGTCCCTGCACAGGCTGCAACGTGATCAACGCCTGGCAATCCGTCCGCCCTGGCTGCTGGCGGGCTTATCGCCCGTATCAGCGGCGTTCCTTCCGGATAGCCGCGTGATGAGGGGAGTTTAGGACTTCGAACGAGTTTCCAGTAATTCTTTGTTGATAGTCCTCCATACCTATCTGGTATAGGAGGGACCTGCGCGAGGCGGCCTAAAATGCCGGCAAAGGACCCAGACAGACCCCATCCCCATGCCCATATCCCAGCCATCCCTCCGGCACCGGCTTCGCAGGATTCTGGCGCTGTTTCCGCCCAACTGGTGCCTGGCCATCCTGGTGGCGCTCGACGGCTATGCCTTCATGCATCCGGTGCTGCGCGAAGTGCGCGCGCGCGAGTATTCGTTCTGGCTCGCGCTGGACAATTGGCATGACGTGATGCGGGTGGTGGGCCTGCTGGAGATACCGCGGCTGGTGCTTGGGGTGGGCCTGCAAGTGATCGCGCTGGGACTGATCCTGAAGGCGCGCATCGCGTGGGCCTTCTCGCTTGTGCTGCTGGTCGGCATCGGCACCTTCGCCATCCTGGGCGACGGCGGCCGCTCCGGGCTGGGCATCTACACGATGGTGCTGGTGATTGCGCTCGTCGTCTACTGGCGCCGCTTTGACCGCGCCAGCGTGGCCGCTGGCTCGCTGTTCGCGCTGGTCAGCGTGCTGTCGCTGCTGATCTACGCCATTTTCGGCACGCTGTACCTGGGCCACGAATTCAATCCGCCGATCCTGGATGCGGGCACGGCGTTCTACTTCTCCATCGTGTCCATGTCGACGGTCGGCTACGGCGACATCGTTCCTCATACCGGCACGGCCAGGCTGTTCACGGCCTCGATTATCATTCTCGGCATCACCGTATTCGCCACTTCCGTCAGCGCGATCGCCGGGCCGGTGATCGGCGGCAACCTGAAACGGCTGGTCAAAGGCAGGCTTTCCACCGCCATGAGAAAAAACCACATCATCATCGCGGGCGCGACACCCCTGGCGCAGAGCGTCTATCAGGGCCTGCGCCGCCGCGGCGAGGAATGCACGGTGATCGTGCCCGCCGGCATGGCGCAGGAATATCCGGCGGCAACCGACCTGATCGAAGGCGACGCCTCCAGCGTGGAGGTGCTGCACAGCGCAGGCGTGGCGCGGGCGCGCTACGTGCTGGCGCTGCGCGAAGACGATGCCGAAAACGCATTCATCGTGCTGGCCGCGAAGGAAGCGACCGGCGACGCCGGCGCCAAGACCGTGGCGCTGGTCAACACCAGCAAGCACCTGGAGAAGATCCGGCGCGTGCAGCCCGACCTGGTCTTTTCCGTGCAGCTCCTGGGCGCCGAACTGCTGACCCGCGCGATCAACGGCGAACCCCTGGACAGCCAGGCCATCACCGACCTGTTCTTCGCCAAAGCCTCAGCCGAGCCCAAGGCCTCCTGAGCGCGCCGCGCCGCCGGGCGCCGCATGCCCGGCGTACCAGCGAAGAAACTCCGCCGAGGGCATGGGCCGGGCAAACAGATAGCCCTGGATGAAGGCGACGCCGCGCGCGGCCAGGTAGTTGAACTGCAGCTCGGTCTCGACGCCTTCGGCCACCACCGCCAGGCCCAGGCGGTGCGACAAGGCGATGATCACGTCCAGCACCGGCGCATCTTCGCCGGAGGGCTCGATGGCGTGCACGAAGCCCTTGTCGATCTTCAGGTAGTCCACCGGGAAGCGCTGCAGGTACGACAGTGAACAATGGCCGGCGCCGAAGTCGTCGATCGCCACGCGCACGCCCTGGGCGCGCAATGCGTCGATGTTGCGCCGCGCCTGCCCGTCGTCCGAGACCAGGCTGCGCTCGGTGATTTCCAGCACGACCAGGGGCTGGCGCGCCGCGGTGTTCGCCACGAACGCCTCCACATCGGATTTCAGCGCGGGACTGGACAGGTGCTCGGGTGCGATGTTCACACCCACGTGAAAGCCCGGCGGCGTGGTCCAGGCCCGCAAGTCGCGTTCGATGAGCGCGAACAGATGCCGGGTCAGGGGCACGATCATGCCCTCGGCTTCGGCGGCCGCGATGAAGATGTCGGGCCGCACAAAGCCCGCGCCGGGGCGCTCCCAGCGCATCAGCGCCTCCACGCCTTCGCACTGTCCCGTCGCCTGGCCATACACCGGCTGGTAATGCACCTGGAATTCGCCGGCGCGCATGGCGCGGCGCAACTGCTCCTTGTACGACTGGCGGTTCGCCTGCAGGCGGTAGGCGCCGAAGGCCAGCCCGACGCCCAGCAGCGCCGCCGCCGGCAGGTAGGTCATCATCAGCTGCTGCCAGGCCTGCACCAGCGCCTCGGACGGCGCCATCACGCGTATGGTCAGCGCGGACCGGCCGCTGTCGTTGGTGGTCTCGCTGTACACGAGCGCGGCGGGCACGGCCGACGCGCCCCAGGAATCGCTGCGGATGGGCGCGCCGCCCTCGCCCACCAGCAGCTCAAGCTGATAATCGCGCAGCGTCGCGACGGCGTTCAGCAGATCCTGCACATAGCGGCCATCGACCACGACGACGGCGGCCTGCCCCTCGATCCCTGGCTTGCCGAGCAGGATGGCGGGACGGTCCGGCGCCAGCGGCGTTCCGACCACCGTGAACAGCCACCGGCCGGGCGCGATGCCCGCCGGCCACTCGCGGAAATCGCTGATCGTCTCATCGGTCACGCCCAGCGCGGACGAACAGTAGATGCGGTCCTGGCGGGTGAGGATCAGGGAACGGAAGTACGGATTCAGCGTGCCCCAGCGCTGCAGGTCGGGAAGCGCGCGGGCGCAGGACACGGCGGTCAGCGCGGCCACCCTGTCCAGCAGTTCCCAGGCTTGCGAGAGGATGTGCTCCGTCTGCACGCGCACGATGCGCGCGGCCGACTCGGCTTCGTAGCGCTGCTCTTGCTTGGCGTGCCACCAGGTCCAGCCCACGCAGACGAGCACCGGAAGCACCAGGGCCAAGGCCACGGGCAGATAGCGCCACGACGGTACACGATCCATCAACCCCGATGTCGCCAAAGTGTCCTCGCTGCCGGGTGGTCCGATGTTGGGAATGCCAACTGTGGGGATGGGACACCAAGCGCGGCGCAACGTCAAGAAGCGCTGCGCGCCCCGGCCGGCCGGCGCGGACGCGAAGCCTGCGCCTCAGGGGCGAGCAGTTCGCAGATCATCGCCACGTGCGCCTGGCGCCGCTCCGGCAATGGGATGCGCTCGTCCTGCCCGAACAGCGCGGCCATGACGATGGTGTGCACGACGGGCGCCAGCAGCAGCCAGGGCTGATCCAGCGCCACCCCGTCGCGGCACAGGCCGCGCGCGTGCGCGCGCGCCAGCAGCCGCCCAAGGTCCGCCTCGTGCGCCGCGGCGGTTTCCTGGCGCCAGCGCGCCGCCAGATGCGGCACCCGGCCGCTTTCGGCCAGCAGCAGGCGCATGGTGCTGACCATGGCGGGGTTGGCAAGGCTGAGGTGCAGGTGGTCCGCGATGCGTTCGGCCAGGTCCCGCGGCGTGGCGGCCCCATCGACGATGGCGTCGACGTCGAGCCTCGGCGGGCTCAGGTGGCGCGCAAGCAGCGCTTCGAAGACGGCTTCCTTGCTGGCGAAATGGGCGTACAGGCCGCCCTTGGACAAGCCGGCGCGCTGCGCGATGTCGTCCATCCTGGCGCCCGCATATCCCGCTTGGGAAAACTCCTGCAATGCGGCGTCGAGGATCTGCCCGACCCGCACGGCCGGAGGAAGACGACTGCGCTGCCTGTCCATCCCTGCCGCTCCATTTTTTCGAACTCCAGCCATTAAAAACCGACCGGTCAGTCGCTAGTTTGATCCGGATCAAGGACTGCTCAAGGCACGGCCGGCACAATAAACGCATGACCCTGGTGTCGGGTCTTCCGGGGCGTCCGGGCCACAAGCCCGCCCCGCCCGGAATGCGTCCGGCGCCCTTGTGCTGGAGAACCGCCGCATGACTCGTCCTGCGTTTGCCGCCAAGATCGCTGTGCGCCTCGCCCCCGCCGCCCTGTCGGCGTTGCTGGCCGGGGGCTGCGCCTCGCTCGCGCCCGAGTACCAGCGCCCCGCCTTGCCGGTGCCCGCCGCTTACGCCCAGGCAGATTACTCCGCGGAGCAGGCCGCCGCGCACCCCGACGTCGCCGCCCGGATCTCCTGGCGCACGTACTTCTCGGACCCCACGCTGCAGGGGCTGATCGCCACCGCGCTGGACAACAACCGCGACCTGCGCGGGGCCTTGCTGCGCGTGGAAGAAGCCCGCGCCCTGTACGGCATCCAGCGCGCGGACCAGTTCCCCACCATCGGCGCGCAGGCCGACGGCTCCCGCGCCCGCGTGCCGGGAGACCTGAACCTCACGGGCCAGCCGCAAGTCTCCAGCCAATACCAGGTGGGCGTCGGCATGGCGAGCTGGGAGCTGGACTTCTGGGGCCGCGTGCGCAGCCTGAACGACGCCGCGCTGCAGAACTACCTGGCCACGGAGGCCGCCGCCCAGGCCGCCACCCTGAGCCTGGTCGCCCAGGTCGCCGACAGCTACCTGACGCTGCGCGAACTGGACGAGCGGCTGGAGCTCACCCGCGAAACCATCGAGTCGCGCGCGGAATCGCTGCGCATCTTCCGCCGCCGCTTTGAAGTAGGCGCGATATCGAAACTGGATCTGACGCAGGTGGAAACGCTGTGGCAGCAGGCCAAGGCGCTGGGCGCGGAGCTGGAACAGACCCGCGCCGCCCAGGCGCACGCGCTGGAGCTGCTGGTGGGCGCCCCGCTGGACCTGCCCAGGCAGCAGGCCCGGCTGAACGACGACGCCGTCATGCATGCGCTGCCGGCCGGCCTGCCGTCCGACCTGCTGACCAACCGCCCCGACATCGTCGCCGCGGAACATCAGCTCCAGGCCGCCAACGCCAATATCGGCGCGGCGCGCGCCGCGTTCCTGCCCAGCATCACGCTGACCGGCGCCTTCGGCGCCGCCAGCGCCGAACTGGACGGCCTGTTCGCGGGTGGCAGCCGCGCCTGGAATTTCGCGCCCAGCATCAACCTGCCGATCTTCGACGCGGGCCGCCGGCAGTCGTCCCTGGACCTGAGCGAAGCGCGGCGGGACCAGGCCGTCGCGAACTACGAGAAGACCATACAGGCCGCCTTCAGGGACGTGTCCGACGCGCTCTCCGCCCGCCGCTGGCTGGCCGAACAGGTGGACGTGCTGCGCGCCACCGTGGCCGCGCAAAGCGAGCGCGCGCGCCTGGCCCAGCTGCGCTACGACCACGGCGCCTCCCCCTATCTGGAAGTCCTGGACGCCAAGCGCGACCTGCTGGCCGCGCAGCAGCAGCTGGTGCAGACGCGCCGCGCGCTCCTGTCCAGCCGCGTCGGCCTGTACGCGGCGCTGGGCGGAGGCACGCAAGCGCCGCCGCCGGCCGGCCCGGACGCTCCCCGCAGCTGACAAGAAACGATAAAGGATCCGCCGCCATGCGCCTGCCCACCCGAAAACTGATTCCCCTGCTTGCCGTCCTGGCCCTTGCCGCCGCGGGCTACTACGGATGGCGCCTGCTGGCCGACACCGGCCCGGGCGAGGGCTTCATCAGCGGCAACGGCCGGATCGAGGCCACCGAGATCGACGTGGCCACCAAACTGGCCGGGCGCGTGCAGGCAGTGCTGGCCGTCGAGGGCGACTTCGTGTCCGCCGGCCAGCCGCTCGCGCGCATGCAGATCGACACGCTGCAGGCGCAGCGCGAAGAGGCGCGCGCCCAGCATCAACAGGCGATCAACAGCGCGGCCAGCGCCGCGGCGCAGGTGGCGCAGCGCGAAAGCGACAAGCTGGCTGCCGAAGCCGTGGTGGTGCAGCGTGAAAGCGAGCTGGACGCGGCGCGCCGCCGCCTGGCGCGCTCCGAAACGCTGTCCAGGGAAGGCGCCTCCTCCATCCAGGAATTGGACGACGACCGCGCCCGCGTGCGCAGCGCGCAGGCGGCGGTGCACGCCGCGCGCGCCCAGGTGACGGCGGCGGCCGCCGCCATCGAGGCGGCCCGCGCCGCCCAGGTCGGCGCGCAATCGGCCATCGCCGCGGCCCAGGCCACCGTTGCGCGCATCGACGCCGACATCGCCGACAGCGAGCTGCGCGCCCCGCGCGCCGGCCGCGTGCAGTACCGCGTGGCGCAACCCGGCGAGGTGCTGGGCGCCGGCGGCAAGGTGCTCAACATGGTGGACCTGGCCGACGTCTACATGACGTTCTTCCTGCCCGAACAGGCCGCCGGCCGCGTGGCGCTGGGTCAGGACGTGCGCATCGTCCTGGACGCCGCCCCCGAATACGTCATCCCCGCCAAGGTGTCGTTCGTGGCCAGCACGGCGCAGTTCACCCCCAAGACGGTCGAGACCGCGAGCGAGCGGCAGAAGCTGATGTTCCGCGTCAAGGCGCAGATCAGCCCCGAACTGCTGCTGCGGCACCTCAAGCAGGTCAAGACCGGCCTGCCGGGCGTGGCGTGGATCAAGCTGGACGCCGACGCGCAATGGCCCGCCAACCTTGAAGTCAAGGTGCCGTGATGGCCGCCCCGGCCCCCGCGCCCGTCGTCACGCTGTCGGACGTCAGCCTGCGCTACGGCAAGACGCTGGCGCTGGACGGCATCGCGCTGGACATACCGGCCGGACGCATGGTGGGGCTGATCGGCCCGGACGGCGTGGGCAAGTCCAGCCTGCTGGCGCTGGTGGCCGGATCGCGCGCCGTGCAGCAGGGCAAGGTCATGGTGCTGGGCGGCGACATGGCCAGCAGCCGGCACCGCGACGAGGTCTGCCCGCGCATCGCCTACATGCCGCAGGGGCTGGGCAAGAACCTGTACCCCACCTTGTCGGTGGAAGAGAACCTGCAATTCTTCGGCCGCCTGTTCGGCCATGACGAGGCCGAGCGCCGCCGCCGCATCGACAGCCTGACGCGCAGCACCGGCATGTCCGCCTTCCTGTCGCGGCCCGCGGGCAAGCTGTCGGGCGGGATGAAGCAGAAGCTGGGCCTGTGCTGCGCGCTGATCCACGACCCCGACCTGCTCATCCTGGACGAGCCCACGACCGGCGTCGACCCGCTGGCTCGCGCGCAGTTCTGGGACCTGATCAACGACATCCGCCGGGAGCGCGGCGGCATGAGCGTGATCGTGGCGACGGCCTACATGGACGAGGCGCAGCGCTTCGACTGGCTGATTGCCATGGACGAAGGCCGCGTGCTGGCCACCGGCACGCCCGAGGAGCTGGAGCAGCGCACCGGCGCGGATTCGCTGGAGGCCGCCTTCATCGCGCTGCTGCCAGAAGCCAAGCGGCGCGGGCACAAGCCGGTGGAGATCGTGCCGCTGGCGCTCGACGACGACGCCGAGGTCGCCATCGAGGCGCGCGACCTGACCATGCGGTTCGGCGACTTCGTGGCCGTGGACCACGTCAACTTCCGCATCCGCCGCGGCGAGATATTCGGCTTCCTGGGATCCAACGGCTGCGGCAAATCGACCACCATGAAAATGCTGACCGGGCTGCTGCCCGCCAGCGAGGGCCAGGCCTGGCTGTTCGGCAAGGAAGTCGACCCGCGCAATATCGATACGCGCCGCCGCGTGGGCTATATGTCGCAGGCGTTCTCGCTGTACGGAGAGCTGACCGTGCGGCAGAACCTGGTGCTGCACGCCCGCCTGTTCCACGTTCCCGAGGCCGATATCCCCGCGCGCGTGGACGAGATGGCGGGCCGCTTCGACCTGGGCGAGGCGCTGGACGCGCTGCCCGAGAACCTGCCCATGGGCGTGCGCCAGCGCCTGTCGCTGGCGGTGGCCATGGTGCACAAGCCCGAGCTGCTGATCCTGGACGAACCGACCTCGGGCGTGGACCCCGTCGCCCGCGACAACTTCTGGCGCCTGCTGATCGAGCTGGCGCGGCAAGACCACGTCACGATATTCATCTCGACGCACTTCATGAACGAGGCCCAGCGCTGCGACCGCATGTCGCTGATGCATGCGGGCAAGGTGCTGATCAGCGCGTCGCCCGCCGAAATCACGCGGATGCGCGGCGCAAAGACGCTGGAAGAGGCCTTCATCGCCTACCTGGTGGACGCGGGCGCCGGGACCGCGGCCGAGGCCGGCGCGGCGCCGCCCGCCGAGGCCGAGCCCGCGGCCCCGCAGCCGCCGCAGCGCGGATTCAGCATCGGGCGGGCGCTGAGCTACATGTGGCGCGAATCCCTGGAGCTGCGGCGCGACCCGGTTCGCGCCACGCTGGCCCTGATGGGATCGCTGCTGCTGATGTTCGTGATGGGCTATGGCATCAGCCTGGACGTCGAGGACCTGCGCTACGCCGTCATGGACCGCGACCAGACCAGCCTGAGCCAGAACTACAGCCTGAACCTGTCGGGCTCGCGCTACTTCATCGAGCGCCCGCCCATTGCCGACTACGCCGACATGGATGCGCGCATGCGCAGCGGCGAACTGTCCCTGGCGATAGAGATCCCGCAGGGCTTCGCGCGCGACGCGCAGCGCGGCAAGAACGCGCAGATCGGCGTGTGGATCGACGGCGCCATGCCGCAGCGCGCGGAGACCATCCGCGGCTATGTGATGGGCATGCACCAGGGCTGGCTGGCGCAGCAGGCCCGCGAAAGGCTGGGCGCAAGCGCTGCGTCGTCCGTCGGCATCGAGACCCGCTTCCGCTACAACCCCGATGTGCGCAGCCTGCCCGCCATGGTGCCGGCGGTGATTCCCCTGCTGCTGCTGATGATGCCGGCCATGCTGACCGCGCTGGCGGTCGTGCGCGAAAAGGAGCTGGGCTCGATCATCAACCTCTACGTCACGCCCGTGACGCGGCTGGAGTTCCTGCTGGGCAAGCAGGCGCCGTACGTGGCGCTGGCGATGCTGAACTTCCTGCTGATGACCCTGCTGGCGGTAACGCTGTTCGGCGTTCCCATCACCGGCAGCTTCGCCACCCTGCTCCTGGCCGCGCTGATCTACAGCGTGGTGGCCACCGCCATCGGGCTGCTGGCCTCCACCTTCACGCGCAGCCAGATCGCGGCGCTGTTCTTCACCATGATCGGCACGCTGGTGCCCGCCGTGCAGTTCGCGGGCCTGCTCAACCCGGTGTCGTCGCTGGAAGGCGGCGGGCGGCTGATCGGAGAGATCTACCCCGCCACGCACATGCTCGCCATCAGCCGCGGCGTGTTCAGCAAGGCCCTGGCCCTCTCCGATCTGCAAGGGTCGTTCTGGCCCCTGCTGGCGGCGATACCCGTCATCCTGGGCGCCTCGGTGCTGCTGTTGAAGAAGCAGGAGACCTGACATGAGGCGCCTGGCCAATATCTACCGCCTGGGGGTCAAGGAGCTGTGGAGCCTGGCCCGCGACCCGATGATGCTGATCCTGATCCTCGTGTCGTTCACGCTGATGATCTACACCGCCGCCACCGCCGTGCCCGAGACGCTGCACAACGCCCCCATCGCGGTGGTGGACGAAGATGCGTCCCCGCTGTCGGCGCGCATCGCCTCGGCCTTCTACCCGCCCCACTTCACTCCGCCGCAAATGACCACGTCGGCCGAGGCCGACGCGGGCATGGACGCGGGGCGCTACACCTTCTCGGTCAACATCCCGCCGAATTTCCAGCGCGACGTGCTGGCCGGCAAGCCGGCGGAGATACAGCTGAACGTAGACGCGACGCGGATGAGCCAGGCGTTCACGGGCAGCAGCTACATCCAGCAGATCATCACCGACGAAATCAACGAATTCGTCAGGCGCTATCGCGCCCCCGCCGAGCTGCCGGTGGACCTGGCAGTGCGCATGCGGTTCAACCCGAACCTGACGCAGGCCTGGTTCGGCGCGCTGATGGAGATCATCAACAACGTCACGATGCTGTCGATCATCCTGACCGGCGCGGCGCTGATCCGCGAGCGCGAGCACGGCACCATCGAGCATCTGCTCGTCATGCCCGTGACGCCGACCGAGATCATGGTTGCCAAGGTATGGTCGATGGGGCTGGTCGTACTGGCGTCCGCTGGGCTATCGTTGACGTTCGTGGTGCGCGGCCTGCTGCACGTGCCGGTCGAAGGATCGGTGGCGCTATTCCTGGCCGGGGTGGCGCTGCACCTGTTCGCAACGACCTCCATGGGCATCTTCATGGCCACGCTTGCACGCAGCATGCCCCAGTTCGGCATGTTGCTCGTACTGGTGCTGCTGCCCCTGCAAATGCTGTCCGGCGGCACCACGCCGCGCGAAAGCATGCCGGAGTTCGTGCAGAACATCATGCTGGCCGCCCCCACGACCCATTTCGTGGAACTTGGCCAGGCCATTCTCTATCGCGGCGCGGGCATCAGCGTCGTGTGGCAACCCTTCCTGGCGCTGGCGCTGATCGGCACAGTCCTGTTCGCGTTATCCCTGGCCCGCTTTCGCAAGACCCTCAGCCAGATGGCATGAGGCCAGTATGTATTCGTTGCCCCTTACCACTTCTCTTAAAAGGACGGATGATGAAGAAGACTACAGCCTCCATGCCCCAGGGCCTCGCCGGCGCCAACGCCGCCTATTGCCAGCGCCTGGCGCTGCTTGCGCAGGAAAGCCAGCAGCGGTGGATCGCGCTGGGCCAGCGCCTGGCCACCGAGAACACCAGCCAGTACCTTGCCACCCTGGCCCCGCTGAAGCCGGGCGGCGACTGGCAGGAGATCGCCCCCGCGCTGGGCGAGATCACGCGCAAGCGGTGGCAATGCCAGCTGGAAGCCAGCCAGGCCATCACCCATGCCGCGCTGCAAGAGCAGGCCGCGCTGGCGGCCGGCCTGGGACAGGCGATGAGCGAATGGTTCAAGCTCGCCACCAGCGCCGGCGCGGGCGTCGACGCGTCTCCCCTGACGCAGATGTGGTCCGCCATGTCGAACCAGATGGCGGCCGCGTGCTCGGCCATGCGCGACGCCAGCATGCCGGGGGCCCGCCATGACAGCTAAGCGCACGGCCCTGATCACGGGCGGGGCCGGCTGCCTGGGCCGCGCCATCGCCGTGGCGCTGCATGACGCCGGCCACGACGTCATCGTCACCTACCACTCCAGCGAAAGCGCCACGCGGGAGTGGGTGGCCGAAGAGGCGGCCCAGGGCCGCAAATTCGCCATGTACAAGGTGGACGTGGCCGACTTCGCCTCGTGCCAGGCGCTGGCCGGCCAGCTGGAGCAGGACGGCCGCCAGATCGACATCCTGGTGAACAACGCAGGCATCACCCGCGACGCCAGCCTGCGCAAGATGACCGCCGAAAACTGGGCCGAAGTGATGCACAGCAACCTGGATTCCATGTTCAACATGACGCAGCCCCTGTGCGGCGCCATGGCGGACCGGGGCTGGGGCCGCATCGTGAACATCTCGTCCGTGAACGGCAGCAAGGGCGCGTTCGGACAGACCAACTACGCCGCCTCGAAGGCGGGCATACACGGCTTTACCAAGTCGCTGGCGCTGGAACTGGCCAAAAAGGGCGTGACGGTGAACACCGTGTCGCCGGGCTACCTGGCCACGCGCATGGTGCAGGCCGTGCCCGAGGAGGTGCTGAAGGAAAAGATATTGCCGCAGATTCCGCTGGGCCGGCTGGGCGAGCCCGAGGAAATCGGGGCCCTGGTGGCGTTCATCTGCAGCGACGCGGCGGGCTTCATGACCGGCAGCAACGTGGCCATGAACGGCGGCCAGCACATGTACTGACGGCGCGGCGGCGCGCCGCGGCTACTCGCGCGGCGCGTCCAGCTCGTCAAGCAGGAAATCCACGAACGCGCGCACCTTGGCCACCATGTGGCGGCGCGACGGATACACCGCATACACAAAGGTCTGGTCGGGCGACCAGTCCTGCAGCGCGGCCTGCAGCGCGCCGCTGTCCAGATCGCCCTGCACATACACGCGCGGCACCAGGCTCACGCCGAAGCCCGCGCGCAGCGCATCGCGCACCGCCAGGCTGGAGCTGACCTTGTAGCGCCCCCGCACCGGCACGCGATGCGTCTGGCCCGCGCGCTGGAAGGTCCATTCGTCCGCATGGCCCGACAGCGTGAATTGCACGCACTCCAGCCCGCGCAAGGCCTGCGGCGAGTCCGGCACGCCGTGGCGCTGGAAGTAGGCGGGCGCGGCGCACAGCACATGGTCCAGCGTCATCAGCTTGCGCGCCACCAGGCTGGAATCCTCCAGCCGGTCGCTGCCCCGGATGGCCAGGTCGAAGCCTTCCTTCACGATGTCGACGCGCCGGTCCTCCAGGTTCAGGTCCAGCGACACCAGGGGATAGCGCTCAAGAAAGCGGGGGATGGCGGCGGACAGCCGGACGAGGCTCAGGGACATCGGCGCGCTCACGCGCAGCGTGCCCGACGGCGCCTGCTGCATCGGCCCCAGCGACTGCTCGGCTTCGTGCAGGTCGTCCAGGATGCGCGCCACCTGCTCGTAGTACCGCGATCCGGCTTCGGTCAGGCTCATGCGGCGGGTCGTGCGGTTCAAGAGGCGCGCGGCGACGTGGGCCTCCAGTTCGGCGATGTTCTTGCTGACCGCCGCCGGCGACAAACCGAGCTGGCGCGAGGCCGCGGCAAAGCCCCCCTGCTCCACCACTTTTCTGAATACCTTCAGGGCGGTCAGATGGTCCATCGATTATTCACCCATAGTGAATGATATTGACATTGAAATGGATATTATCGCGAAGCGAGCATTCAATTAGCCTGTGGTCATGGAGCCGGCGCACACCCGCCGCGCCGGCAATACACCGCCCTGATTGGACGACCGACATGAACCACGCCCTGACCGACGCCATTGCGCAGCGCAATTCCGTCAACGCCTTCGACCCGGCCCGCGAGCTGGACGACGACCGCATCCACACGCTGATTTCCTGGGCCACGCGCGCGCCCAGCGCCTTCAACCTGCAGAACTGGCGCTTCATCGCCGTGCGCAGCCGCGAGGGCCGCCGCCGCCTGCGCGAACTGGCCTGGAACCAGCCCAAGGTCACCGACGCGGCGGTGACCTTCATCGTGGTGGGCGTGCTGCCGCAGGCCTCGTGGATGGCCGACCGCCTGCGCCCGTCGGTGGAGGCGGGCTTCATGCCGGCCGGCATGGTGCAGGCATGGGAATCCGCGGCCAGCCAGCTCTACGCCGATTCGCCGCAGACCCAGCGCGACGAGGCGGTGCGCAGCGCAACCTTCGGCGCCTCGACGCTGATGCTGGCCGGGCAGGCGCAAGGCCTGGCCGCCAGCCCGATGACCGGCTTCGACCCGGCAGGCGTCGCGGCGGCCTTCGGCCTGGCGCAGGACGAGGTGCCCGTCATGCTGGTCGCCATGGGTTACGCCAAGGAAGGCAACTGGCCGCAAAAGCCGCGCCGTCCGATCCTGGACGTGCTGGAGCTGGCCTGAGCGCCGCCGGAGCGAACCGCCATGAGCCGCAACACCGACCTGCTTCTGACCGCGCTGGCCCCCGCCATCTGGGGCAGCACCTATGTGGTCACCACCTTGATGCTGCCGCCGGACTACCCGCTGACGGTCGCGATGCTGCGCGCCCTGCCCGCCGGCATCCTGCTGCTGCTGGCCGTGCGCCAGCTGCCGCAAGGCATCTGGTGGCTGCGCGCCCTCGTGCTTGGGGCGCTGAACTTTTCGGTGTTCTGGGCGCTGCTGTTCGTCGCCGCCTATCGCCTGCCCGGCGGCGTGGCGGCCACGCTGGGCGCCATCCAGCCGCTGGTCGTGATCGGGCTTGCCCGAGCCCTGCTGGGCTCGCCCGTGCGCAGCCTGTCCGTCGTTGCCGCCGTGGCCGGGCTTGCCGGGGTCGCGCTGCTGGTCCTCGGCCCCAAGGCCGCGCTGGACCCGGTCGGCATCGCCGCCGGCCTGGCCAGCGCCGTGTCGATGGCGCTGGGCACGGTGCTGAGCCGCCGCTGGCAGCCGCCCGTGTCGGCGCTGACCTTCACGTCCTGGCAATTGACGGCGGGCGGCATCCTGCTGGCGCCGGCGGCGCTGCTGGCCGAGCCGTCGCTGCCGCCGCTGACCCCGCTGAACGTGCTGGGCCTGGCCTACCTGGGGCTGATCGGCGCGGCGCTGACCTATGTGCTGTGGTTTCGCGGCGTGGCGCGGCTGGAGCCCGCGGTGGTGTCGTCGCTGGGCTTTCTGAGCCCGATCTCCGCGGTGCTGCTGGGCTGGGGGCTGCTGGGCCAGAGCCTCAGCGCCGCGCAGTTGGCCGGGATGGCGATCGTGGTGGGCAGCGTGTGGCTGAGCCAGCGCGCGCAACGTCAGCCCTGGAAGCAGGTCGCCAGCGCGTAGGCAGGCCCCTTTTCCGGGGGCCGGATCAAGGGATGCAGCGTCTTGCTCTGTACTGCTTTTTTTGTAACCAGGCGGAATCGCCAGTGTTAACAGCACAGTGAATTTCCCTATGGAACACCGCCTGTTCCGGCGGATCAGCCGCAAACTGATCCGCTTTTTTATCGTCTCTCTGAATCTGTACTAATCACGGCCAAAGTCCTACCTTCGTGGTGCAGGTCAACACCCGTCAGCGCACGCCGTCTTGTGGCGGTTTGCCAGCGCTGGCCACGAAAGTCAGGAATACCGCCATGGATAGCGACGCGCTATTGCTAGCCCGAATACAGTTCGGCTTCACCATCTCGTTTCACATCGTCTTTCCCGCCATCACCATCGGGCTGGCCAGCTACCTGGCAGTGCTGGAGGGCTTCTGGCTGCGCACGGGCAAGACCGTCTACCGGGACCTCTATCACTTCTGGACCAAGATCTTCGCCGTCAACTTCGGCATGGGCGTCGTATCCGGCCTGGTGATGGCCTACCAGTTCGGCACCAACTGGAGCTTCTTCTCCGATTTCGCGGGCAGCGTCACCGGCCCGCTGCTGGCCTATGAGGTGCTGACCGCCTTCTTCCTGGAAGCCGGCTTCCTGGGCGTGATGCTGTTCGGCTGGTCGCGCGTGGGCCCCGGCCTGCATTTCTTTTCGACCGTCATGGTGGCCTTGGGCACGCTGGTGTCGGCCACCTGGATCCTCGCGTCCAACAGCTGGATGCAGACGCCCGCCGGCTACGAGATCCTGGACGGGCGCGTGGTGCCCACGGACTGGCTGGCGGTGATCTTCAACCCGTCCTTCCCCTACCGCCTGGCGCATATGGGCATTGCCGCCTTCCTGGCCACCGCGCTGATGGTGGGCGCGTCCGGCGCCTGGCATCTGCTGCGCGGCGACCGCAGCCCGGCGGTGAAGAAGATGTTCGCGATGGCGATGGGCATGCTGCTGCTGGTGGCGCCGCTGCAGGCGGTGGTGGGCGACTTCCATGGCCTGAACACGCTCAAGCACCAGCCCGCCAAGATCGCCGCCATCGAAGGGCATTGGGAAAACGAGCCGGGCGCGGGCGTGCCGCTAACGCTGTTCGGCATCCCCGACATGGAGCGCGAGGAAACGCGCTACGCCGTGAACATCCCGCGCCTGGGCAGCCTGATCCTCACGCACAGCTGGGACGGCCAGTTCCCCGGGCTGAAGTCCTACCCGCCCGAAGACCGGCCCAACTCCGCCGTGGTGTTCTGGTCGTTCCGCGTCATGGTGGGGCTGGGCCTCTTGATGATCGCCCTGGCCGCGTGGGCGCTGTGGGCGCGCTGGCGGCACCGGCTGTACGAGTCGCGCTGGCTGCACCGCTGCGCGCTGTGGATGGGGCCGTCCGGCATCGTGGCCATGCTGGCCGGCTGGTACGTCACCGAGATCGGGCGCCAGCCCTGGGTGGTGTATGGCGTCATGCGCACGGCGGACGCCGCCACGCCGCACGGCGTGGGCGAACTGACGCTGACCCTGGCGCTCTTCGTGGCGGTGTACCTGCTGGTGTTCGGCGCGGGCGTGTCCTACATGCTGCGCCTGATCCGCATGGGCCCCAGCCCCGCGCCCGGCCACGCGCCGCTGTCCGGCGGCCCGGGCGAACCGCGCCAGCCGTCGCGGCCGCTGTCCGCCGCGTCCACCCTGGCGGGCATCGAGCCCGCGCAACGCAAGCATTCGGGAGCATGAGGCCATGGGCATCGACCTTGCACTGATTTGGGCCGTCGTCATCCTGTTCGGCGTGATGATGTACGTGATCATGGATGGCTTCGATCTGGGCATCGGCATCCTGTTTCCGCTGATCACCGACCGCGAAGAGCGCGACGCGATGGTCAATACCGTGGCGCCTGTGTGGGACGGCAACGAGACCTGGCTGGTGCTGGGCGGCGCGGGCCTGATGGCGGCGTTTCCGCTGGCCTACTCGGTGATCCTGAGCGCGCTGCATCTGCCGCTGGTCTTCATGCTGCTGGGCCTGGTCTTTCGCGGCGTGGCCTTCGAGTTCCGCTTCAAGGCCGACGAGCACCACCGCCCGCTGTGGGACCGCGCCTTCGTCCTCGGCTCCGTGTGCGCCACGTTTTTCCAGGGGGTCACGCTGGGCGCCTACATCGAAGGCATCCCGGTCGTGAACCGCGCCTACGCCGGCGGGCCCTGGGACTGGATCAGCCCGTTTTCGATGTTCACCGGCGCGGGGCTGGTGGCGGCCTATGCGCTGCTGGGCTGCACGTGGCTCATCATGAAGACCGAAGGCCGGCTGCATCGCCACATGTGCGAGATCGCGCGGCCGCTGACGCTGGCGCTGCTGGCCGTCATCGCCGCGCTGAGCGTTTGGACGCCGCTTGCGCAGCCGCAGATCGCGCAGCGCTGGTTCAGCCTGCCCAACATGTTCTGGTTCTTCCCGGTGCCCCTGCTGGTGGCCGCGGCGGGCTTCGAGTTGATCCGCCGCGTCAAGGGCCTGCCGGCCGCCGGCCCCTTCGTGCTGTCGCTGGCCCTGGTGTTCCTGGGCTACAGCGGCCTGGGCATCAGCATCTGGCCCGCGATCATCCCGCCCGACGTCTCCATCTGGACGGCGTCTGCGCCCCCGCAAAGCCAGGGCTTCGCATTGGTGGGAGCCTTGGCGATCATTCCGATTATTCTCATGTACACCGCCTGGTCGTACTACGTGTTCCGGGGCAAGGTGCGCACCGGCGAGGAGTTCCATTGATGAACGGCACGCAACCTTCCCTGCCCTCGTGGCGCAGCCGCCTGCTGTGGCTGGCGGCGATCTGGGCCTGCAGCGTCCTCGCGCTGGGCGTGGCGGCCTACGCGCTGCGCCTGGTCATGAGATCCATCGGCATGTCCACCTGACCCCCTGCATCCCGCACACGGATCCTCCATGAAGCGCTATGAACGCCTGACCGAAGAAATCACCGCCTCCATCCTGTCGGGCCTGCTGCAGGTGGGCGACCGCCTGCCGTCGGTGCGGCAGACCAGCGCCAGCCGCGGAGTCAGTCCGTCCACGGTGTTCAAGGCCTATTACCTGCTGGAGGCGCGCGGCCTGATCCGCGCGCGCGACCGCTCGGGCTATTACGTGCTGCGCGCGCCGCACGCCGCGCTGCCCGAGCCGGACGGCCTGTCCAGCGCCAGCGCGGGCCGCCATCCGGTGGACGTCAGCGACAACGTGCTGCAGGTGCTCAACGCCACCTTGCGGCGCGACATGCTGCCGTTCGGCTCCGCGTTTCCCAGCCCTTCGCTGCTGCCCTACGGCCGGCTGGCCAAGTTCATGGCGGCCACGGTCCAGAAGCTGGACCCGTGGGGATCCATCGACGATCTCAGCCCCGGCGACGCCGCCCTGCGCCGCGCCATCGCCCTGCGCTACCTGGCGGACGGCCTGTCCGTGCCGGTGGACGACATCGTCATCGCCAACGGCGCGCTGGACGCGCTGAACCTGTGCCTGGCGGCGGTCACGAACCCCGGCGACGCGGTGATCGTCGAGTCCCCCACGTTCTACGCCGCGCTGCAGTCGCTGGAGCGCAACCAGTTGCACGCTATCGAAGTGGCCACGCATCCGCGCGAAGGCATCGACCTGCAGGCGCTGGAAGCGGCCATCCTGCGCCACCGCCCGCGCGCCTGCTGGCTGATGACCACCTTCCAGAACCCGCTGGGCAGCCTGATGCCCGACGAGAAAAAGGAAGCGCTGGTCAGGCTGCTGACGCGGCACGGCGTGGCGCTGATCGAGGACGACGTGTACGGCGAGCTGTACTTCGGCGAGACCCGGCCGCGGCCCGCCAAGGCCTTCGACACCGAGGGCATCGTGATGCACTGCTCTTCGTTTTCCAAGACGCTGGCGCCGGGCTACCGGGTGGGCTGGGTGGCCGGCGGCCGCTACACCCGCAAGATCATGCGCAACAAGCTGACCACCAGCCTGGCCACCGCCGCCCCCACGCAGGCCGCCATCGCGGCCTACCTGGAAAAAGGCGGCTTTGACCGCCATCTGCGGCAGTTCCGCCAGGCGCTGGCCTTGCAGCAGGGCGAACTGCTGCAGGCCATTGCCCGCTACTTCCCCAAGGGCACGCGCGCCACGCGGCCGGCCGGCGGATACTTCGTGTGGGTGGAACTGCCGGCGCATATCGACACGCTGAAGGTGCACCGCGCCGCGCTGGACCACGGCATCAGCATTGCGCCGGGTCCGCTGTTTTCGGCGTCGGGCGCCTTCGGGAATTTCCTGCGCCTGAACCACGGGCATCCCTGGAATTCCGGGATGGAGCAAGGGATGGCGACGCTGGGCAAACTACTGGGCAGCGCCTAGCGGCGCGCTTCGATCTCGCGCTGCAAGGACGCCGCATCGGGCCGCAGCGGCAGCGCGAGCCTGCCCTGGCGGTCGATCGCGCCCCATTCGCCGCCCGCCAAGTAGCTGTGCTCGCCATCCGGCGTCCGCATGGCGCGGCAGCCCTTGCACACGGCGGCCAGGCCGCCGCTGAACCGGTCGCCCCAATCGTAGGGCGTGGCCAGCACGCGGTTGAGCTGCTTGTCGAAATAGGCCATGCCGCCGGCCCAGGGACCGCGCGCCAGTCCGTCTTCGAAGTCGTCGGCGCCGTTGTCGAAAGTGACGACCGCCACGGCGCGGCCATCGGGCCGCACCCAATGCCAGGAGCGGTTGGTGAACACGGGCGACAGGCCGTCGCCTTCGAAATCCATGCGCTCAAGCGCCTGGGGCTGGAATTCCACGGAGTCGCCGGCGGCGCGGGCACAATGGTCGGCGCGCTCCAGCATTCCGCCCGTTTCCTTGTCCGCGTACAGGCACGGCAGGTCGTAGTCGGCGGCGTTGCCCGAGGCCAGGGCAAGCATGGAGAGCAAGGCGGCAATCAGCATGCGGGCCATCCTAGCATGGCGTCATTGCCCGCCGGCGGCGCCCGCCCGCCGGCAACACAGCGCGGCCCGGACGGGCCGTGCCGCGCATCAATTGGCGGTCGCGCCCGAGTCCTTCACGGCCTTCGCCCACGCCGCGATTTCCGTTTGGATGAACTTGCCGAACTCGGCGGTGTTCACGCCGGACGCCCGCGCGCCCTCTTCCATCAGGCGCTGCTTCACGTCCGGCGCGGCCAGGGCGCCGCCCAATGCCTCGTTCAGCCTGGCCACCACCGCGTCGGGCGTGCCGGCGGGCGCGACGATGCCGTGCCAGGACACGGCCTGAAAGCCCGGCAGGCCCGATTCCGCCATCGTCGGCACCTCGGGCATCGCGGACGAGCGCTCCGGCGACGTGACGGCCAGCGCGCGCAGCGTGCCCGCCTTCACGTGCGGCAGCACGCCTGGGATGGTGGTGAACATGAAATCGATCTGCCCGCCGATCAGGTCCGTGATGGCGGGGCTGCCGCCCTTGTAGGGCACGTGCGTGAATTCGAGCTTGGCCTCGCTCTTGAACATCTCGCCGGCCAGGTGGCCCGGCGTGCCGGCGCCCGCCGATCCCATGTTGGTCTTGTCGCCCTGCGAGCGGATGTACGCGATCAGTTCCTGCACATTGGCCGCCTTTACGTTCGGGCCCACCACCAGCACGTTGGGCACGGTGGCCAGCAGGGTGACAGGCGTGAAGTCCTTGACGGCGTCATAGGAGATGCGCGAATACAGCGACGGGTTGATGCCGTGCGTGCTGGCGGTGGCCAGCAGCAGCGTATAGCCGTCCGGCGCGGATGTCGCCACCTGCTTGGCCGCGATGGTGCCGTTGGCGCCGCCCTTGTTGTCGATGACGATGGTCTGGCCGAGCGTCTTGGCCGCCTCGGCGGCGACCGTGCGCGCCAGGATGTCGGAGGTGCCGCCGGCCGAATGCGGCACGGCCAGCGTGATGGGCTTGGCGGGGAAGGATTGCGCGTGCGCCGCCGGCAGCGCCGGCGTCAGACAGGCGGCCAGCGCAACGCGCGCCAGCAGTCGGGTACGGAACATTGAAGTCTCCAGGTTTGTTGTCGGTTGCGGCGCCTTCCAGGGCGCCGTCATGCCCGCGATGAGGCCGGTCCGTTCAGTCGGAGCCCAGCTGCAGCTTGTTGGGCTGGCGTTTTTCGATGGACCACTTCAGCAGCGCGGCCGAGCGATAGATGCCGTGCGCGAACTTGCCGTAGGGCAAGGTCAGGAACAGCGCCATCACCACGCCCAGGTGGATCGCCAGCAGCAGGGCCATCGCGCTGCCGTCGCGGCCCGCCAGCAAGGCCAGGCCCGTGGCGCTGGTCAGGAACAGCAGCATGATGAACCCGCGGTCCATCGGCTTTTGCGCCGCGTCGCCCTGTTGCGGATGACGCTTGATGTTCAGCCACAGCAGGCCGGCCGGGCCGATCAAGAGGCCGATGCCGCCCGTGGTGCCCAGCAGCACCGGCGCGCTCCAGAACGGATACGGGGCTTGCTGGTCCAGCAGGTAGTGGTACAGCGTGGCCACGCAGGTGGCCGCAAAGCACAGCATGAAGCCGTAGAACGTGAAGTGATGGAAGCGCCGGCGCCACAGGGTGAAGGCGTCGTCGGCGTTGTTGCAGCCCTTGCCGTGGCCGCCGTCCAGGTAGCGCAGGCGCAGCGCGTCGTGCGCGGCCTCCGCCACCGCGGCGCCCGACGCCGCGCCCGGGCTGACGTTGCGCCAGAAACGCGTCACGCCCACGCCCAGCGCCAGCATGGAGAATCCGAACACCACGCCGAACATCAGCGCCAGCGTGTTGTGCGGGAACACGGCATAGAAATTGCCCGCCATCGGCTCATGGAACAGGCCGCCCGCCATCAGCACCGCCAGCACCAGGAACAGCGCCATGCCGGCGGCCGTGGCCAGCGACAGGGCCAGCCCGTTGCGCTTGTACAGCGCGCCCAGCGCGGCCGGCCATGCGTAGTCGGTGTAAGTCTGCACCCGGACCTTGGCCATGGCCTGCGGCACGTTCACCGCGAACTCGTGCGGCGGCGCGTACTGGCAAGCGTGCAGACAGGCGCCGCAGTTGTGGCACAGGTTGGCCAGGTAGTTCAGGTCGGCCTTGCCGAATTCCAGGCGGCGGGTCATGGCGGGAAACACCGCGCAGAACCCTTCGCAATAGCGGCAGGCGTTGCAGATCTGCATGACGCGCGCCACTTCGGCTTCGTCGTCCGTCAGCGTTTCGGCCAGCGGCTTGGCGTTCCTGCCGTGGAAATGCACGGGCTGTTCGGCCATGGCCGGCCCGGATCCGGAGTGGCTGTTGGAGAACGACTGCGCCTCGCGGGCCAGGGCTTCAAGCTGCTTCATGTTGTGCTCCCGCAGGTTGCTGGCGGCGCGCGGCGGCGGCGGCCCGGGTGCCGGCGATGCGGCCGAAGGCCGTGCCGATGGACATGCCCACCCCCGCCGTATAGCCCTTGCCCAGCACATTGCCGGCCATCATTTCGCCCGCGACGAACAGGTTGTCGCTGGGCTGGTCGTTGAACCGGACCGCGGCGGTGTCGTCCACCTTCAGGCCCAGATAGGTAAAGGTGATGCCGGGCCGCAAGGCATAGCCGTAGAACGGCGCCGTGTCGATGGGCCGGGCCCAGTGCGTCTTGGCGGGCGCCAGGCCTTCGGTGTGGCAGTCGTCCAGCGCGGTGTGGTCGAACTTGCCCACGCGGCACGACGCGTTGTATTGGCGTATGGTCTGCTCGAAGGTGGCGGGGTCCAGGCCCAGCTTTTCAGCCAGTTCGGGCAGGGTATCGGCCTTCACGCCGGGGAACACCGGCGGCATGAAGCGGCCGATCGCCTTGGCGTCGATGATGGAATAGGCGATCTGGCCCGGCTGCATGGCGGTCAGGCGGCCCCAGATGGCGTAGCGCTTGGGCCAGAAGTCCTCGCCCTCGTCATAGAAGCGCACGGCCTCCCGGTTGACCACCACGCCCAGCGACACGCAATCGATGCGCGTGCAGATGCCGCCGTCATACAGCGGCGCGCGGGCGTCGATGGCCACGCAGTGCGATTGGGAAGGGTCGCCGATGCTGTCCGCGCCGGCGTCCAGCATGAACTTCAGCAGCACGCCCATGTTGAAGCGCGTGCCGCGGATCAGGAAATTGTCGGCCGGCCATTCGCCGCGCTCGTTCTGGCCCCAGGCCTCGCGCAGCCATTCGCGGTTGGACTCGAAGCCGCCGGCGGCCAGCACACAGGCGCGGGCCTCGATGCGTTCCTCGCCGATGCGCGCCGCCACGAAGCGGCCGTTGTCCAGTTCCAGCGAGTCGACCGGGGCGTTGTAGCGGATCTTCACGCCCAGCGCCTCGGCGCTGCGGTAATAGGCATTGACCAGCGCCTTGCCGCCGCCCATGAAGAAGGCATTGGTGCGCGCCACGTGCAGCGCCCCCGACAGCGGCGGCTGGAAGTTCACGCCATGCCGGCGCATCCAGTCGCGACAGGTGGAGGACTCGCGGATGACCAGCCGCGCCAGGTGTTCGTTGGTCAGTCCGCCCGTCACCTTGAGCAGGTCCTGCCAGTATTCTTCCTCGGGGTACGCGTCGGTCAGCACGTCCTGCGGCGCATCGTGCATGCAGCGCAGATTGCGCGTGTGCTGCGAGTTCCCGCCCCGCCAGGCCGAAGGCGCCGCCTCTAGAAGCAACACGCTGGCGCCGGCCTCGCGCGCCATCAGGGCCGCGCACAGCGCCGCATTGCCCCCACCCACCACCAAGACGTCAACCATGCCATCTTCCCCAATTCAAGGAGCAGACTCTACCGGGCGGCGCGGCGCCGGGATATCAGGCGGGCGTCAACGGGTCTTCACGAATCGTGAAGGGCGACGACCGCCCATTTTCCGTCCCGGGCCAGCATGCGCGACACATCGGCCAGCACCAGCCGGGCGGCCAGCGCCGCGGGCGACAGCTCGTCTTCCGACAGGCTGGCCAGCAGATTGGGGCGGAACAGGTTCGCGTCGTCGATGCGGAGCATGTGCAACTGGCCGGGCGCGATGCGCGCCGTGGCCGAACTGGGCTGGATGGTGGCGGCGATGCCCAGCTGGACCACGTCCATCAGCAGCGACAGGCCGTCGACCTCGGCCACCACCCGGGGCGTCTGACCCAGCTGCAGGAAGGCGTTATTGACCAGCGCCCGCAGGCCGTGGCGGCCGCTGGGCAGCACCAGCGGCAGGTCCGCGATCGCTTCGAGCCGCGTCGTGTCGCCGGGGGGCAGGCCCGGCATATCGCGCCGGGCGCAGAGAAACAGGGGCTCGTCCAGCAGCGGCATGATGCTCCAGCGGCGCGCGGACTCGGCGTGAAAGACGATGGCCAGGTCCAGCAGGCGGCCGTTGAGCATGTCGCTGAGATGGCCCGACAGCGCCTCGACCAGATGCAGGCGGATATCGGGGTAGCGCTCGTTCATGGCCTGCAGGAAAGGCGCCCCCAGGATCGCCGCCGTGGTGGACGACAGGCCGACGCTGACGTGGCCGGCCAGCCGCGCCTGCTGGGCCGCCTGGACCGCGTCGTCCGCATGGCGCAGGGCCAGCTGCGCCTGGCGGAAGAACGCCAGCCCCGCATCCGTGGGCACCACGCCGCTGGCGCTGCGCTGCAGCAGGCGGGTCGAGAGCTCGCCTTCCAGCCGGCTGATCTGCTGGCTGAGCGCGGACGTGACCATGCCGATCGACGTGGCCGCCCGGCCGATGCTGCCCGCCTCGACAACGCGCACGAAATAACGGAGCTGGCGCAGTTCCATGGATCAGCCCGGAATGCTCAGCCCTTTCACCACGGCCGGGCGGGCGGCAAAGGCCTCCAGCACGCGGGCGACGTTCTTGAACTTGTGGAATTCCACCAGATCTCCCGCGCCGTAGAAGCCCACCAGGTTGCGCACCCAGGGCAGGATCGCGATGTCGGCGACCGTGTATTGGTCGCCCATCACCCAGTCGCGCCCTTCCAGGCGCTGGTCCAGCACGGCCAGCAGGCGCTTGGACTCCGCCGTGTAGCGCTCGAGCGGGCGCTTGTCTTCGTATTCCTTGCCCGCGAATTTATGAAAGAAGCCAAGCTGGCCGAACATCGGCCCGATGCCGCCCATCTGGAACATCACCCATTGCAGCGTCTCGTAGCGCCCCGCCGTGTCCGCGGGGATGAACTGGCCGGTCTTGCTGGCCAGGTAGATCAGGATGGCGCCGGACTCGAACAGCGCCAGCGGCTTGCCGTCGGGCCCGTTGGGGTCGAGGATGGCCGGGATCTTGTTGTTCGGGCTGAGCGACAGGAATTCGGGCGACAACTGGTCCTGGGAATCGAAGCTGACCCGGTGCGGCTCGTAAGGCAGGCCGGTTTCCTCCAGCAGGATCGACACCTTCACGCCGTTGGGCGTGGGCAGCGAATAGAGCTGGATGCGGTCGGGATGCTGGGCGGGCCACTTCTTCGTGATGGCAAACGAATCTAGGGAGGTCATGCGCGGGATTCTCCAGGGGAGGCGGGGGGTAATTGCCGACAATCCTAGCGCAAATACCGGCGCAGCCCCCAGCGCAGCGCCAGCACCGCCAGCGCGATGGGCAGGACCATGTGCATTTGCGCCAGAAACAATTCCCGCGTCGCCTCGCCAGGCGCCCAGGTATTGCCGAACACCAGGGGGGACGGCGGCGCCGCGTACAGGGAGACCAGCGCCGCGGCCAGCGTCGCCGCCGCCCGCCAGGGGGCCGATACCCGCACCTTGGGCACGCGTTCGGCCAGCGCCAGCACCAGCAGACCGGCCAGGCCCGCCAGCGCGGCGTCGATGAAGAAGTCGCGCGGTTCGTACATATAGGGCGCGTCGGGAACCGTCCAGCCATAGGTCCCGGTCGTCAGCACGGAGGTCAGGCAGGCGCCAAAAAGCGCCGCCGCGGCGGACAGCAGCAGGAAATCACAAACGCGCGGAAGCAGTTTCGGCATGGCGGGAAGCAGGCAGGGTGCCGCGCAGCGGGTGGGCAAGGCGGGCAGGATGCCACAGCTTGCCGCCGGACGCAGCCGGCGGCCTGCCCCTGGCCAATATTTGAGAGAATGGCCGCCCGCCCTCCCCCGGGGCCCCACGCCGAGATCCCAAGCAGTGCCCACGATTCCCAAGCAACACCGGCTTTACCCGCTACTGCTGGCGGGCGCGCTCCTGCTCGGCCAGGCGGCAGCCCCCGCGCTGGGCGCGGACCTCGCGCCCGGCCAGAAGCGCGCCGCCAAGGGCGCGCCCGACGGCATGCCCCAGTACGGCCGGGGCGACAACGGCCGCAGCCTGATCCTGACCTTGCTGAACAGCAAAGGCGGCGAGCCGGCCGCCAACACGCCGTACCGGCTGTTCCTGGCCGGCAAGGACGAGTCCATCCGCGACACCCCCAGCCAGGACGGCATCCTGCATGGCGTCACCGACGGGCGGGGCCAGACCGCCTGGGTCTGGACCGAACAGCCCCATGCCGGCGGTGACTTCACGCTGATACGCCGCATCGGCGACGGTCCGTGGGGGCACTTCTTCCAGCTCAACTCCAGCAACGACGGCGCGCCGCTGCCCGCGTGGCCCTACATCATGACCATGCACCAGCGCTGGGGCGAACAATGGGTGGACCTGGGCTACACCACCCGCCAGGGCGCCACGGCCTACTTCAGCCACGACATGCCGGCCGGCTCCATCTCGCTGTCCATCGACGCGCCCGTCACCGACGAGCGCGCGTGCTTCGACGAACTGGACGCCATCAACCGCAAGTTCAGCCAGGACGACGCGCAAGGCGCCCGGCAGCTGATCGACGCCATGCGCTGCTCGGCCAGCCCGCGGCAGCAGCTGGACCTGGCCCATGTGCTGCTGATGGCGGGCCAGCCCGAACTGGCCCGCCACTGGCTCATGCAGGCGCGGCTATGGCGCTTCCCGGAATCGCTCAAGCCCACCGAGTCCCCGGTGCTGCGCGACCGTCTCAACCTCGAACGCCTGCTGGGCATGCCGGACCTGGCGCTGGCCGACGCCATCGTGCTGCAGCAGCGCCAGTCCAAACGCGGCCGCGCGCGGCTTGAGGACGGGCGGGACTGGGCCAACGACACCGCCTACTACCTGGCGGACTTTCCGGACTATCTGCCGCAAGCCGAGGCGCAAGCGCGCCAGTCCATCCGGCAGTCCGGCCCCCGCCCCTACAACCAGGGCACGCTGGGCTGGATCCTGAGCTTGAAAGGCCAAGCCGACGAAGGCTTGCGCCTGATGCGCCTGGCCTACCGCGAGCTGCCGCGCGACCAGGAAATGG
This sequence comes from Achromobacter sp. NPDC058515, assembly GCF_042721735.1. Taxonomy (NCBI): domain Bacteria; kingdom Pseudomonadati; phylum Pseudomonadota; class Betaproteobacteria; order Burkholderiales; family Alcaligenaceae; genus Achromobacter; species Achromobacter sp. NPDC058515. Next base: position 139,917 of record NZ_JBHXNI010000003.1, on the reverse strand, counting down.
TGGCCGACTACGGCCTGGCGCTGTGGCGCAACGGCCAGCCGGAACAGGCGGCGCGGCTGTGGGACGAGGCCCAGCGCCAATGCGTGTGGGGCCGGCGCATGTACGACGCCATGCGCGAAGCCGGCTATCCGCATCCCTACTTTCAGCCGGCGGATTCCGGCGCGGTGAAGGCCTATCGGGATCGCTGCGACCAGCCGCGGGCCAGGACCAAGAACTTGAGAAACATCCAAGGATGAAAAAGCCGGCGGCATCTATCGCCAGATGCCGCCGGGCTTGTTTTGCGCGCGCCCTATAATCGTCAAATAAGCTGCAAGCCACGCGCCTGCCGATGCGCAGGCGCAGGAGACTCGCCATGAAATCCCCTGCGATGCACCTGCTTTCCCTGCTTGCCGCCGCCTTGCTGCTCAGCGGCTGCGCCGCCGGCCCGGGCGGCCCGCCCCATCCCGGCGCGGCCAATCCCTACAGCAGCGGCGGCTTCCATGACGCCGGGCCGAACTACCCGGATACGGGCCGGTAAGCGCCGCGGCCGCCCTAACCCGGCTGCGCCAGCAGGCGCTGGATCTCCGCTTCGGTCTCCCGGTACCTGCCTTCGCCGAAGTGGCGATAGACGATCCTGCCCTGCTTGTCGATCAGGTACACCGCCGGCCAATACTGGTTGCGGTAGGCTTCCCAGGTGCCATAGCGGTTGTCCTGGGCCACCGGATACGCGATGCCGAAGCGCTGCAAGGCCTTTTCCACATTGGGGGTAGACCGCTCGAACGGGAACTCCGGCGTGTGCACGCCCACCACCACCAGCCCCTGGTCCTTGTACTTCTGGTGCCAGCTCGTGACGTACGGCAGCGTGCGGATGCAGTTGATGCAGGTGTAGGTCCAGAAATCCACCAGCACCACCTTGCCGCGCAGCGACTCCATCGTCAGCGGCTCGCTGTTGAGCCATTTTTCGATGCCGGTGAATTCCGGCGCGGAAACGGACGCCGGCGCGGCCTGCGCGGAACCGTGCATCACGGAGGCGGCCAGCAGCGCGCCCAGGGCAATCTTCTTGAACGTGGCAAACATATCGAACTCCTTGGGGTCACAGAAACAGGTTGCTGATCCAGGCGTAGGCCAGGACGTCGTACTGGAAATAAATGGCGGCCGCGGTCAGGACCAGCAGCACGCCAAAGCCTTGCTGCAGGCGGTGCGTGTAGCGGGTCAGCCCGCGCGCCCGGACCGCGATGGCCTGCCCGCCGTAGGCGATCGCCAGCATGGGGATGCCCGCGCCGATGGCGAACGCCAGCAGCAAGGCGCTGGACTGGCCCAGGTCTTGCGCCTTGGCGGCCAGCACCAGGATCGACGCCAGGACAGGCCCCGCGCAGGGCGTCCATACCGCGCCCAGCGACAGGCCCAGCAGGAAGCCGCCGGCGTTGCCGTTGCCGGCTCCGCCCGCGCCGAAGGCCAGGCGCTGCAGCGGCCCGCCCACGCGGGCGATCAGGCGGTCGTAGGGCTGGGGCCAGATCCGCGCCAGGCCGAACAACGCCAATAGGCCGATCGACGTGGACCGCACGGCTTCATGCACCGACTCATTCAGGTTGGACAAGACGCTGAGCGCGATGCCCAGGCCGGCAAACGCCAGCACGAAGCCGGACACCACGAACAAGGGACGCAGCCGGTCCGGGCGTTCCAGCGAAGTGCCCAGCAGCACCGGCAGCAAGGGCAGCACGCAAGGCGACGCGATAGTCAGCATGCCGGCGAGCAGGGCGATGGGAGTGTTGATCAGGTCCATGGGGGTCGTCCTTTGGAAAGAGGCCCCATTGCACCCGCGGCACGTATCCGGCTTGTGCCGGATTGGCGGAATTTTTCAAGCGTGTGTATCCGCCGCCGGGGCGTACACAGTACGACACACAACGCGCGTCTTCCGGCGCTATAACCCCTGCACGCCCTGCATCCGGAGACCCCCATGAAACGCCTGCTTGCGGTCCTGCTGCTGATGTTCGGCGGCTTCAGCGCGGAAGCCGCCAAGCCGTTCCAGTGCCAGCTGATCTCGAACACCCGCCCGCGCCGGGATCCCCTGCCCCCGGGCGAGCGCTAGGAGCCGCCTTGGATAAAATCCCTGCACCGCTAAAGCGCGCCGCTCCCGGCGCGCCGCCATCACCCAGAAAGGCGCACCCAGATGGATCGCATTGATCACGTCATGATCGTCGACGACGATCGGGAAATACGCGAGCTCGCCGGCAACTTCCTCAGGAAGAACGGCCTGACCGTGACGCTTGCGGCCGACGGCCGGCAGATGCGCTCCCTGCTGGAAGGCCTGGATGTCGACCTGATCGTGCTGGACATCATGATGCCGGGCGACGATGGCCTGGTGCTGTGCCGGGAACTGCGCAGCGGCAAGCACCGCCGCATTCCCATCCTGATGCTGACGGCGCGCAGCGACGATATGGACCGCGTCCTGGGCCTGGAGATGGGCGCCGACGACTATCTGGTCAAGCCCTTCGTGGCGCGCGAACTGCTGGCGCGCATCAAGGCCATCCTGCGCCGCACGCGGATGCTGCCGCCCAACTTCCAGGTGACCGAGCCGGGGCGCGAGATCGCGTTCGGCGACTGGCGGCTGGACACCACCGCCCGCCACCTGCTGGACGCCGACGGCACCATCGTGTCGCTCAGCGGGGCGGAATACCGGCTGCTGCGCGTCTTCCTGGACCATCCGCAGCGCGTGCTCAACCGGGACCAGCTGCTGAACCTGACGCAAGGCCGGGACGCCGACCTCTTCGGGCGGTCGATCGATCTGCTGGTCAGCCGCTTGCGCCAGCGCCTGCGCGAGGACGCGCGCGAGCCCCTGTACATCAAGACGGTCCGCAGCGAAGGCTATGTTTTCTCCGCCGCGGTCGACGTATCGGACGCGGATCAGTGACCGCCGCCGCGCCGCGCCGCCGCGCCTGGCCCCGCACGCTGGTCGCCCGGCTGTTCCTGATCTTCCTGGCGGGCCTGATCCTGGCCTATGGCCTGTCGTTCTCCTCGCTCTTCTACGAACGCTACAACGCCACCCGCAGCATGATGCTGGGCGACCTGGAGCGCGACGTCGCCATCGCCATGGACATCCTGGACCGCCTGCCCGCCGCGGAACGCCCGGCCTGGCTGCCGCGCCTGTCCAGCAACAACCGCCAGTACCTGCTGGGCAACGGCGAAGCCGACCAGCCCCTGGGCACGGATGCGGCGCGCACCGCCGCGCACGCCATCGAGGCGGCGCTGGGCAGCGCCCGGCCGCTGACGATACGCGCCATGGCGGGCGATCCGCGGCATATCCAGGCGCGAGTCGTGCTGTCGGACGGCCAGCCGGCGGTGCTGGACATCCGACTCTCCCGGATGCAGCCGGCGCCATGGCTGCTGGTCGTGCTGGGCGTGCAGCTGCTGCTCCTGATCGGCTGCGCGTGGCTCGCCGTGCGCCTGGCGGTCCGCCCGCTGACGCGGCTGGCCCAGGCGGCCGAGGATCTGGACCCGAACGCGAAAAGCCCGCTGCTGGACGAAGCCGGTCCCGCCGAAGTGGCGCATGCCGCCACCGCCTTCAATGCAATGCAGGACCGCATCTCCGCCCACGTGGCCGAACGCATGCAGATGCTGGGCGCCATCTCGCACGATCTGCAGACGCCGATCACCCGCATGAAGCTGCGCACGGAGTTCATGGAGCCTTCCGCCGACCGCGACAAGCTGGCCCAGGACCTGGAAGAAGTGGAACGGCTGGTGCGCGAGGGCATCGACTACGCCCGCAGCGCGCACGGCAAGGCGGAAGCGCCCGCGCGGATAGACCTGAACGCCTTCCTGGACAGCCTGGTGTGCGACTACCAGGACACGGGCAAGCAGGTCGCGCTGGACGGGCATTGCGAGGCGCCGATCCATACCCGGCCGCATGCCCTGCGCCGCATCCTGGGCAACCTGATCGACAACGCGCTGAAGTTTGCAGGCGCGGCCGAAGTGCGCGTGGCGGCAGAGGACGGCGCGCACTTGTCGATCTTCGTGCTGGATCGCGGACCCGGCATACCCGCCGGCGAACTGGACGCCGTGCTTGAGCCCTTCTATCGCCTGGAAAGCTCGCGCAGCCGGGACACCGGCGGCACCGGCCTGGGACTGGCGATCGCGCAGCAACTGGCGGCGGCCGTCGGCGGCAGGCTGATCCTGAGCAACCGCGAAGGCGGCGGCCTGTCGGCCGAAGTCAGGATCGCTCCGGACGAGGATGCCGGCCGCCCCGCGCAGCCGTAGACGCTAGGCGTCCCGCAGCGCGCCCGACATCAGCAGCGGCTTCAGGATCCCTGCCGTGTACAGCCGCGCCAGGTTCACCAGGAAATCCGTGAAGTCGGCGCGGGCGGCATGGTCGGCGCTGTCGGAGATCACGCGCATCACGGCGAAAGGAATGCCGAACTCATGGCAGACCTGCGCCATGGCGGCGCCCTCCATTTCCAGGCACAGCGCCTCGGGCAGACGCTCGCGCAGCGCATGGGCCAGGTCGTTGTCATTGACGAAGACGTCGCCGGTCGCGATCAGGCCATGGTGGACTTGCGGCTGCGCCCGCGTGGTTTCCGCCGAAGAAGGCGGCAACACGCCGTTGCGCACGAAATCCTGGGCGCTGGCCCTCAGCGCCGCGCTCAAGGCCGGATCGGCATCGAAGCGCACGCGTCCCAGCAAGGGAATCTCGTGCCGGTCGAACAAGGGGCGCGCATCCATATCGTGCTGCATCAGGGCATTGGCCACGACCACGTCGCCCACCCGCACCCGCGGATGCAGGCCGCCCGCCAGGCCGGTGAAGATCACTCGCGACACCTGGAATTCCTGGATGACGATGGAGGCCGTGGCCGAGGCGGCCACCTTGCCGATGCGGCTCAGCGCGATCACGCAGGGCGTGCCCCACAGCGTGCCGACGTGAAAGTCGCGCATGGCGATGCGGTGGATGGCCGCGCCGGGATCCATGGCGGCAAGCAGGTCGGCGATTTCTTCGTGCAGGGCGCCGAGGATGGCGAGACGTCCCATGATGTCCTTCTTCTTTGAATGATGCGCGCGGCTCCATGCCGCCCACGGCGCAACATACCCCAATGCCGCCACGGTCGCCAACGCCGCCTTCCGCAAAGCTATGTATCGCAGCGTATCCCGCGGCCGCCGCGATACGCCAGGACGCAATCGGGGCGCCCCGCCGACACATGGCGGATACGGCGGCTTGTTGCAATGCAGGCTCCTACCCACTTGCGCGGCCACGCCGCGCCGCCACCCAGGAGCCATCATGGCAAAGCAACTCGAACAGGTTCTCTACACCGCGCAGACCCACACCACCAGCGGCCGCGACGGCGCCGGCCGCAGCAGCGACGGCGCGCTGGACGTGACGCTCAGCCCGCCCGGATCGGGCAAGCCCGGCACCAACCCCGAACAGCTGTTCGGAGTGGGCTACTCCGCCTGCTTCATGGGTGCGATGAAACGCGCCGGCGCGACCCACGGAATCGCCGTGCCCGCGGACGTGGCCATCGACGCCAGCGTGTCGCTGGGCAAGGTCGACGGCGGCGCGAACTTCGCGCTGGGCGTGATCCTGGCGGTTTCGCTCCCTGGCCTTGATGCCGGACAAAAGCAGCTGCTGGTCGAAACCGCGCACCAGATCTGCCCATACTCGCGCGCCATCCGCGACAACGTCGACGTGCGCTTCGAGATCGCCTGAACGCCTTATGGGCGCCGCGCCGCGCTGGATACCATCCGTCGCGGCGCGGATTGCGACTTGCGCAGCAGTGATGCCGCACCCCTTTTTTGGGTGTTCCCCGGTCTCCCAGGGGCGCGGGCCGGTTTGCCGCTTATTAGCTAGTCAGAAAGATGGTGTACATCCCTTCAGCAGGGAAATCACGCGTCCGGCAATCCGCCGGCCGCGTGATAGCGTACGTCCCGCGGGCGTGGGCCATGCCAGCAGCAGATGCAGCGAAAGACTCAATCTGTGGAGACGATCATGGTGAAGAACCTTGCCGTATTCTTCGACGGGACCTGGAACGAACCCAACGATCGCACCAACGCCTACGAGCTCTATAAAGCCGCGCCCGAGACCAGCACGCAAGAGACGCTCTACGTCGAAGGCGTCGGCACGCAGGGCCAGGGCCTGTGGGCCGCCATCGACAAGTTCATGGGCGGCGCCTTCGGCGCGGGGCTGTCGGCCAACATCCAGCAAGGCTACCGCTGGCTTTGCCAACGCCATGACGCCGGCGACCTCATCTTCCTCTTCGGCTTCAGCCGCGGCGCGTACTCCGCCCGCAGCCTGGCGGGCATGGTCCGCAAGTGCGGGCTGCTGAAGAACCCGACCGGCGAGGGCGTCGCCGAAGCCTACGCGCTGTATCGCGACGACTGTCTCCCCTCCTCTCCCGAAGCCGCCGCGTTCCGCGCCAGGTTCTCGCGTGAAACCGACCTGCATTTCGTCGGCGTCTGGGACACGGTGGGCAGCCTGGGAATCCCCGTGGGCGGCATCTCCTTTCCTGGCTTCTCCAAGTTCTACAACTTCCACGACACCGAACTCAGCAACCACGTCCACCACGCCTATCACGCCATCGCCACCAACGAGTACCGCGAGCCCTACCTCCCGACGCTATGGACCCGCCTGGGCGATTCGGGACCGCGTCCGCCCGGCCGCCCGGTGGAGCAGCGCTGGTTCATCGGCGCGCATTCCGACATCGGCGGCGGATACCAGGACGGAAGCCTGCAGACGCTGCCCGCGTCATGGCTGCAGGAAAAGGCGCGCCAAGTGGGGCTGGAAGCCGGCATCGCGCGGCGCGTCGCCACGGACTACGAACACTGCGAGCCCCACGACTCCTACAAGGAGTTCACGGAGAAGGTGCTGATCCACGTGAAGAAACGGCCCCGGCTGTGGGATCGGGAGACGGTGCTGAATCTGACGGTGGATGACCGGCTGGTGAAGCGGTTCGAGAAGAACGAGGCGTTCTTGAAGGAGTATCCGGATTTCAGGGATGCGTTGGGGAAGCTGCCGGTGACGGGTTCGTAAGCCGCCAGGCCCGCCGTTCAGCCCGCCACGTACCCCAGCGCCACGCTCGCCGCCAGCGCCTCTTTCTTCACCGCCGCCACCACCGCGCCGTCCGCCGACACGTCGAAGCCGCCCGTTGCGCCCAGGGCCGTCAGCACCGCGCACGGCCGGCCGGTGTGGTCGTACAGCGGCGCCGACACGGCGCTGATGCCGCGCAGGTTCGTGTCCTTCACCGTGGCGCAGCCGGCGGCGCGCACTTCGCGGCGCAACGCGCCTATCGGGTCGTCGCGGTCCAGCAGGGCCCGCATGTCGGGCGGAGCGTCGGCCAGTTCGGCCAGCGCCAGCGCCTGGACGGGCGCCTCGTCCAGCGCGCCCAGGAAGGCGCGGCCGGTGGCCGACCACAGCATCGACAGCACCGAGCCCACGCGCACGTTCACCGTCACCGGCAGGCCCGGCTCTTCGAAGCGGACGATGGTCGGCCCCTTGTTGCCCATGACCGCGATGAAGCAGGTCACGGCCAGGCTCTCGCGCAGGCGGACAAGCGCCGGTTCGCCGATGCGCAAGGGGTCGGCCTGGCGCATGGCGGCCACGCCGACAAAGAGCGCCTCCAGGCCCAGGTGGTACTGCTGCGTGGCGACCTCCTGGTCGACCAGGCCTTCGGCGATCAGGCTCATCAGATAGCGGTGCACCTTGGCCGGGCTTTCGTCCACGTGCGCGGCCAGCGCGGTGAGGCTGGCGCGTCCGCCCAGGCGGGCCAGGCCCTTGAGCACCGTCATGCCGGTCTCGGCGGCCTGCACCCGCTGGCGGCGCTCGCGCGGGCGGGCGGCGGATTCCGGTGCGGAATCAAGGGCGGATCCGGGCGGAACGGGGGCTTTGCTCATAGGGGCTGTGTGAATCGGAAGAGGCGGGGAATGGGGCGAAAAGCCAGGGACGGGCCAAGGTTAACCCTTCTTGAAAAATTACGCATTGCGTATATGATTTACGCAAAAGAAGGGAGGCCATCAGGCCATCCCAATGAGGAGACCGCCTATGCGCACCTTGAAACACCATGTCCTGGCCGGCCTGTTGGCCCTGCCCCTGCTGGCCTGTGCCAGCGCATCCGCCCAGCAGCCGGCTGCCGCGTATCCGTCCAAGCCCGTGCGCTGGGTCGTGCCTTACGCCGCGGGCGGCGGGTCCGACTTCCTGGCGCGCAGCATCGGCCAGGGCCTGACCGGTCGCCTCGGCCAGCCCGTGGTGATCGAGAACAAGCCGGGCGGCAACACCGCCATCGCGGCCTCGGAAACCGCGCGCGCCCCGGCCGACGGCTACACGATGCTGTCCGCCGACAACGGCACCCTGGTGTTCAATCCCGCGCTCTACAAGAAGCTGTCGTACGACCCCGCGAAGGATCTCGCGCCCGTCACGCTGATGGGCCGTTTCCCGATGATCCTGGTGGTCGGTCCGTCCATGAAGGTCAACACGGTGCAGGAGTTCCTGGCCGAGGCCAAGAGCCGCAAGGAAGGGCTGGACTACGGCTCGGCCGGCGCGGGCAGCCCGCATCACCTGGCCATGGAGCTGCTGAAGGTCGAATCCGGCCTGACGCTGACGCACGTGCCCTATCGCGGCGCGTCGCCGGCGCTGGCCGATGTGGCCGGCGGCCAGATTCCCGCGATGATGGTGGACCTGGCCGCGGGCGCCGGCTTCATCAACGGCGGCAAGGTGAAGGCCCTGGCCGTCGCCAACCCCACCCGCCTGCCGCAGCTGCCCGACGTGCCGACCTTCGCGGAAATCGGCCTGAAGAACGTGGAAGCCGCCGCGCAAGTGGGCGTGGTGGTGCCTGCCGGGACGCCGCAGCCGGTCATCGACGCGCTGAACAAGCAGGTCGTGGCCACCATCAATGACCCGGCCACGCGCCAGCGCCTGGTGGAGTTCGGCATCGAGCCCGTGGGCAATACGCCCGCGCAGTACGCCGACATGCTGACGAGCGAGCGCGCCCGCTGGCAAAAGCTCATCAGCGACCTGCGCATCACGCTGGACTGAGCGCCCCCGGCCTGCCGCAAGCCCACGCGCGCGGCAGGCCCGCACGACGAATACACGGAACGATCCCATGAGCCAAGCACCCTCCCCCTCGCGCCCCTCGGGCTGTCCCATCGACCACGCCGCGCTGGCCGCCGCGCAAAGCCCCACGGGCTGTCCGGTCAGCGCGCGCGCCGCCGAGTTCGATCCCTTCGGCGACGGCTACCAGCAGGACCCGCCCGAGTACGTGCGCTGGGCGCGCGACCAGGAGCCGGTGTTCTACAGCCCCAAGCTGGGCTACTGGGTGGTGACTCGCTACGAGGACATCAAGGCGATCTTCCGCGACAACCTCACGTTCAGCCCGTCCATCGCGCTGGAGAAAATCACGCCCACCGGGCCCGAGGCCAACGCGGTGCTGGAATCCTATGGCTACGCCATGAACCGCACGCTGGTGAACGAGGACGAGCCCGCCCACATGCCGCGCCGGCGCGTGCTGATGGACCCGTTCACCCCCGAGGAACTGAAGCACCACGAACCCATGGTGCGCCGCCTGACGCGCGAATACGTGGACCGCTTCGTCAACGACGGCCGCGCCGACCTGGTCGACCAGATGCTGTGGGAAGTGCCGCTGACCGTGGCGCTGCATTTCCTGGGCGTGCCCGAAGAAGACATGGAGTTGCTGCGCCAGTACTCCATCGCGCACACCGTCAACACCTGGGGCCGGCCCAAGCCCGAAGAGCAGGTGGCCGTGGCGCACGCGGTGGGCAACTTCTGGCAGCTCGCCGGCAAGATCCTCGCCAAGATGCGGCAAGACCCATCGGGCCCCGGCTGGATGCAATACGGCCTGCGCAAGCAGAAGACGCACCCCGAGGTCGTGACCGACTCGTACCTGCATTCCATGATGATGGCCGGCATCGTGGCCGCGCATGAAACCACCGCCAACGCATCGGCCAACGCCATCAAGCTGCTGCTGCAGCACCCGGACGCCTGGCGCGAGATCTGCGAAGATCCAGACCTGATACCCAACGCGGTCGAGGAATGCCTGCGCCACAACGGCTCGGTGGCCGCGTGGCGCCGCCTGGCCACGCGCGACGTGGAGATCGCGGGCATGCCCATACCCGCCGGCTCCAAGCTGCTGATCGTAACGTCGTCGGCCAACCACGACGAAGGCCAGTTCGCCGACGCGGACCTGTTCGACATCCGCCGCGAAAACGCCAGCGACCAGCTCACCTTCGGCTATGGATCGCACCAGTGCATGGGCAAGAACCTGGCGCGCATGGAAATGCAGATCTTCCTGGAAGAGCTGACGCGCCGCCTGCCGCACATGAAACTGTCCGAGCAGTCCTTCACCTACGTGCCGAACACCTCGTTTCGCGGACCGGAACACCTGTGGGTGGAATGGGATCCGCGGCGCAATCCGGAACGCGCCAACCCCGCCCTGCTGGCCGGCCAGCATCCGGTGCGCATCGGGGAGCCGTCGTCCCACGCCATCACGCGGCCCGTCGTGGTGCAAAGCGCCGTGCAGGCGGCCGACGGCATCCTGCGCCTGCGCCTGGCCTCGCCCGACGGCAAGCCTCTGCCCCGCTGGACGCCCGGCTCGCATATCGATGTGGAGTGCGGCGACACGGGCCTGTCGCGCCAGTACTCGCTGTGCGGAGACCCGGCAGAGGCCGGCGTGTTCGAGATCGCGGTGCTGAAGGAGGCGGACGGCCGCGGCGGCTCCGCCTGGATGCATGCCCACGCCGTGCCCGGCGCGCGCCTGCGCATCCGCGGCCCGCGCAATCACTTCCGCCTGAACGAAGCCGCCGGCAAGCTCATCCTGATCGCGGGCGGCATCGGCATCACGCCCATCAGCGCCATGGCGCGCCGCGCCAGCGAACTGGGCCTGGACTACGAGCTGCATTACAGCGGCCGCTCGCGCCGCTGCATGGCGCTGCTGGAAGAACTGGCGCCGCTGCACGGCGACCGCCTGCGCCTGCACATCAAGGATGAAGGCGGTCGCGCCGACTACGCGGCGCTGCTCGCCGCGCCCGAGGCCGGCACGCAGATCTATGCCTGCGGCCCGCAGGGCCTGCTGGATGCGCTGGCCGGCTGTTGCGCCGCCTGGCCGGAAGACGCGTTGCGCGTCGAGCACTTCCATTCCACGCTGGGCACGCTGGATCCGGCTAAGGAACAGGCCTTCGAGGCGGTGCTGAAGGACTCCGGCATCGTCATCACGGTGCCGGCGGACCAGACGCTGCTGACCGCCCTGCGCGGCGCCAACATCGACGTACAGAGCGATTGCGAGGAAGGCCTGTGCGGCTCCTGCGAGGTGCGCGTGCTGGAGGGCGACATCGACCACCGCGACGTAGTCCTCACGCGCGCCGAACGCGAGGCCAACGGCAAAATGATGGCCTGCTGCTCGCGCGCCTGCGGCGGCGGCAAGATCGTGCTGGAACTGTGAACGGCGATGCCGGCATCCGCCCCCCGAGGCACGACGGCCTCGGTGTCTGACACCCGTGAGAGACAGGCTTCAGCCTGGAATGACGTCTCAAGGGTGTCAGACACCTGCATGAGCAACTCAGGCCGCGAGGCACGACGGCCTCGGTGTCTGACACCCGTGAGAGACGGGCTTCAGCCTGGAATGACGCCTCAAGGGTGTCAGACACCTGCATGAGCAACTCAGGCCGCGAGGCACGACGGCCTCGGTGTCTGACACCCGTGAGAGACGGGCTTCAGCCTGGGATGACGTCTCAAGGGTGTCAGACACCTGCATGAGCAACTCAGGCCGCGAGGCACGACGGCCTCGGTGTCTGACACCTGTGAGAGACGGGCTTCAGCCTGGGATGATGTCTCAAGGGTGTCAGACACTTGCACGAGCAGCTCAGGCTGCGTCGCGCGCCCGACCTCGGTAAGTTTGCGTAGGATGTTTTCCATGGCCGGGCAGAGGGCAAGCGGCGCGACCCGCACAGACCGGGGATCGTACACCACGCCCCCGTCCAGCCGCTCATGCCGCCAGCGGCACGCGGTCCCCGTTGCGATAGCGTTCCCACAAGCCGGCCTGCCTGGCCTGCGCCTGCTCCACGCTCTTTTCCTTGACGTGGCCATAGCCCCGGATCGCGTCCGGCAAGCCGGCCAGCGCCAGCGCGGCATCGCGATTGCCGGCGTCCAGCGACCGCGAGAACTCCCCCGCCAGCGCCAGATAGTCGGCCGCCAGCTGCCGTTCCATGCGGCGCTCGGCCGTCCTGCCGAACACATCCAGCCAGGTGCCGCGCACCCGTTTCATCGGAGCCAGCGCGCGAAACGCCAGCGCCATCCACGGACCGTAGGCGCGCTTCTGCGGACGGCCCCGCGCGTCGCGCCGCGCGAAGGCGGGCGGCGCGAGGTAGTAGCGCACCCGGTAGTCGCGGCCGGGCTCGCCCTCGAACTGCGTCCGCAGCCGGGTCTTGAAGACGGGATCGGCATACAGGCGCGCGACTTCGTATTCGTCCTTGTAGGTCATGAGCTTGGCCAGGTTGCGCGCGACGGCGCGCGTCACCTCGTGCCCTTGCGCAAGCGTGGACTCCCGGGTCCGCACGGCTTCCACCGCCGCCAGGAAGCGCGCCGCATAGGCCTCGTCCTGATAGGCGCGCACATGCGCGGCCAGGCGCTTGATCATGCCGTCCAGGGTTTCAGGCAGCGCCGCCACGCGTTCCGGCGCCGCCGGGCGCAACGCCTCCGCGCCATGGTGCGCGGCCTGCCGGCCCAGCTCGAACGCGGCCAGGTTCTTCTCCACCGACACGCCGTTGATCTCGATGGCGCGGCGCAGGCTGTCCAGCGACAGCGGCAAGCCGCCCTTCTGCCAGGCATAGCCCAGCAGCAGCGGATTGGCGTAGATGCTGTCGCCCAGCAAGGACTCGGCCAGCGGCCCCGCCTCGATGAAGTCGCAATGGCCGCCGGTGCTCTGGCCCAGCGCGGCCTGGGCCTGCGCGCCCGGGAACTTCCATGCGGGCTGGGACAGGAAGGCGGCCGTCGGCGCGGCGCTGCTGTTCACCACGGCGCGTCCATGGTCCGGGCGCAGGCGCGACAGCACTTCCGGCGACGCCGACACCAGCGCATCGCAACCGATCACGAGGTCCGCCTCGCCCAGCGCCACGCGGGTGGCGTGCAGGTCTTCGGGACGGTTCGCCAGCTGCACGTGGCTGAGCACCGCGCCGCCCTTCTGCGCCAGGCCCGCCATGTCCAGCACCGTCACGCCCTTGCCTTCGATGTGCGCGGCCGCGCCCAGCAGCGCGCCGATGGTGACCACGCCCGTGCCGCCCACGCCCGCGATCACCACGCGGCAGGCGGCCCCGGCGGCAATGCCGGCCGGCATGGGCAAGGGCGCGGCGGGCAGCGCGGGCGCGTCGCCCGCCTGGCCGGGCTTGCGCAGGACCGCGCCTTCGGCCGTCACGAAGCTGGGGCAGAAGCCGTCCACGCAGGAAAAGTCCTTGTTGCAGGAGGACTGGTTGATCCGCCGCTTCGTCCCCATGGGGGTGTCCAGCGGCTCCACCGACAGGCAGTTGGATTTCACCGAGCAATCGCCGCAGCCTTCGCACACCGCTTCGTTGATGAAGGCGCGGCGGGGCGGGTCGGGATACTCGCCGCGCTTGCGGCGGCGGCGCTTCTCGGTGGCGCAGGTCTGGTCATAGATGAGCACCGTCGTGCCCTCCAGGTCGCGCAGGGCGCGCTGCACGTCGTCCAGCGCCTTGCGGTGATGCACTTGCACCCCCGCCGGCAGCGCGGCGGCGCCCGTGTATTTTTCGGGCTCGTCGGTCACGACCACCGTCTTGCCCACGCCTTCGGCCTGCATCTGCGCGGCGATCTGCGGCACGGTCAGCACGCCGTCCACCGGCTGCCCGCCGGTCATCGCGACCGCGTCGTTGTAGAGGATCTTGTAGGTGATGCTGGCGCGCGCCGCGACCGCCGCGCGGATGGCCAGCAGGCCGGAATGGAAGTAGGTGCCGTCGCCCAGGTTGGCGAAGATGTGGCGCTCCGACGTGAAGTCCTTCTGCCCCAGCCAGGCAACGCCCTCGCCGCCCATCTGGCTGAAGGTGTCGGTATTGCGGTCCATCCACATGGCCATGTAGTGGCAGCCGATGCCGGCCACCGCGCGCGAGCCCTCCGGCACGCGGGTGGAGGTGTTGTGCGGACAGCCCGAACAGAACCAGGGCTTGCGCTCTTCCACCAGCGTGGGACGGGCGGCCTCGCGCTCCTTCGCGTCGATCACGGCGAGCCGGGCGGCGATGCGGGCGCGCAGCGCGTCCGGCAGGTCCGCCCTTTCCAGGCGCGCGGCGATCGCGCGGGCGATCAGCGCGGGCGACAGCTCATGGCGCGCCGGCAGCAGCCAGCCGCCGCGCGGCGTGGACCACTCGCCCCCGCCGTTCTCGCGCTCGTCGAACTTGCCATACACGCGCGGGCGCACGTCGTCGCGCCAGTTGTAGAGTTCTTCCTTCAGCGCGTACTCCAGGATCTGGCGCTTTTCCTCGACGACCAGGATCTCTTTCAGCCCGGTGGCGAACTCGCGCGCGTCCTGCGCGTCCAGCGGCCAGATGCAGCCCACCTTCAGCACCCGGATGCCGGCCGCCGCGCAGCCCGCCTCGTCCAGCCCCAGGTCGTTCAGCGCCTGGCGCACGTCCAGATAGGCCTTGCCCGCGGTCATGATGCCGAAATGCGCGCGCGGCGAATCCAGCACCACCCGGTTCAGCTTGTTGGCCCGCACGTAGGCCAGCGCCGCGTACCACTTGTGGTCCAGCAGCCGCGCCTCCTGCGCCAGCGGCGAATCCGGCCAGCGGATGTTCAGGCCGCCGGCGGGCAGGCTGTCTTGCGGCAGCACGATACGCACGCGCCCCGGGTCCACGTCGACCGACGCGCTGGACTCCACCACGTCGGTCACGCACTTCATCGCCACCCACAGGCCCGTATGGCGGCTCATGGCCCAGCCGTGCAGGCCGTAGTCCAGGTATTCCTGCACGTTGGACGGATACAGCACCGGGATGCCGCTGGCGATCAGCACATGTTCGGACTGGTGCGCCACCGACGAGGACTTCGCGGCATGGTCATCGCCCGCCAGCATCAGCACCCCGCCGTGCGCGGAAGTGCCCGCGGAGTTGGCGTGCTTGAGCACATCCACGGACCGGTCCACCCCCGGCCCCTTGCCGTACCACATGCCGAACACGCCATCGCGCGTGGCGCCCGGGAACAGGTTCACCTGCTGCGTGCCCCACACGGCCGTGGCGGCCAGGTCCTCGTTCACGCCGGGCTGGAACACCACGTCGTTCGCCTTCAGGTGCCGCTTGGCCTTCCACAGGGCCTGGTCCAGTCCGCCCAGCGGAGACCCTCGGTAGCCGGATACATAGCCCGCCGTATTCAGGCCGGCCTGCTGGTCGCGCTGCTTCTGCATCAGGGGCAGGCGCACCAGCGCCTGCGTGCCGCTGAGATAAATGCGGCCGCGGGCCTGGGTGTATTTGTCGTCCAGCGCCAGGCCATGGGTATCGGCCACGCCGGGGGGTAGAGGGGCGTTCACGGGCTTGTCTCCTGCAATCTGCGAGGGGGATTTCTGGTGTTTTCCGCAGTGTAGGAATGGCGATGGCTATCGTATATTCATATATTCAGGTAGCTGGTATTTGATAAACACATGCCTAACGATGTCACCCTGCGGCAGTTGCGCTACTTCGCCGCCGCCGCCCGCACGGGCCGGTTTTCCATGGCGGCGGCCGACCAGCATGTCTCGCAATCCGCCGTCACCAATGCCGTGCTGGCGCTGGAGGCGCAATTGGGCGTGCGCCTGTTCGACCGCCATCCGCACGGCGTCACGCTGACGCCCGAAGGGCACAACTTTCACCAGCGCGCCCGCGACGTGCTGGACTCCCTGGACGACGCGCTGCGCGAGCCGGGCTTTCAGCGCTATGCGCTGCGCGGCTCGGTGCGGATCGCGGCGTCCTACACCGTGCTGGGCTACTTCCTGCCCGACCTGCTGGCGCGCTTTCGCCGCCGCTACCCCGACGTGGTGCTCGATCTGGTCGACCTGGACCGGCCCGAGATCGAACACGCGGTGGCCAGCGGCGACGTCGAGCTGGGCGTGGCGCTGCTGTCCAACGTGGAAAAGCGCGAGCGCTTCGGGCACCAGGTGCTGGTCCGGTCCCGCCGCCAGCTCTGGACGGCCTCAGGCCACCCGCTGCTGCAGGCCGCGGCGCCGTCGCTCGCCGACATCGCCGGGTATCCCTACATCTTGCTGGAAGTAGACGAGGGCGAACGGTCCACGCTGAACTACTGGCGCGCCCACGGCCTGCAGCCCGACATCGCGTTCCGCACCCGCTCGATGGAAGCGCTGCGCGGACTGGTGGCGCACGGATTCGGGATCACGATGCTATCGGACATGGTCTACCGGCCCTGGTCGCTGGAAGGCCGCAAGATCGAAGCGGTGCCCGTCATCGACGCCGTGCCGCCGATGGAGGCGGGCCTGCTCTGGCATCCGCGCGCAAGTCTGGCCAAGCCCGCCGACGCGTTCCGGCAGTTCATGACGTATGCGTGCGGGGTTTGATGCTGGCAGCCCGCGACGCCTGCGCCGAGTCCTTGCCGCATGCGATCCTTCGCTCAACATTCCGTCTATCTATGACGATATTCATCAGAAGAATTACCAAGAATATCGAATGCTAAATAGACTACACAGCGAATGTTTTTCCCCCTGCTTCTCGCAGGATTAAGTAGATCGCGCTTCGGCCGAAGTCGACGTCGCGCGATCCATCGTGCTCCGTTCTGGCGCCGCGGGCGTGTGCCGAATCGCATTTTGAAATTGCCTCGTCAAACTGCATTTCGAACCGAATTTTCGAACAAGTCTTAAACCCGTGGCGTTGGCGTTGGCAGATACTCATGGCCCATAAACGTCATGGGCGACTTGCAATCCCCTGCCCGGCGTCGCCTGCAACGCGTGCATGTCTTGACGAAAGGAGCCGCGGCATGACCGTCATCGCCAAAACACCACGGGAACTGAGCGCCTGCACGCCGAGCGGCTCCGCCCAATCACCGCACAATTGCAGCAAGGTCATTCCCTTCTTTCCGCTGCGCTACGCGGTCGCGCCCGCCGAGAAGGGGGGATTCGCATACCGCCATCCCAACCTGGAACGCGGATTTCCCGCACTGGGCAGTACCGAGTACGTGTTGCGCCCCCTGCGCGACGACGATGGATTCCTGTACATCCATGACCCGGACAACCGGGAGCAGATCCTGTGCTTCGTCTATCGCAGCCCGGACGGCGACACCAACGGCGGCCAGCGCCGGCCCGCGCAGTTCCAGCGGCTTCAACTCGACAATGAATTCCGCCCTACGGCATTGGTCGGCGAGCTGCTGGCCTTTCCCTACATTCCAGCCTACGACCACGATCCAAGATCGGTCGCGATCTGGTTTGCCGATACCTTGCTCAGTCCGGCGAAGCTCGCGGCCTTTCAGGGCAATACGAATGGCGTGCGCAGCGCCCTGGGCACGGAGGTGAACCTCGTACCCTGGCTGGCCGCGTTCAAGGATGACCCTAGCCCGGCAGCCAGTCCGCCGGTCAAGCACACGCTGCGCGTGGAAGATGTCGCGGATCAGCAGCCTGTAGGACTCGACGGCAAGCCAGTCGTTTGGTCTGAGTACCCGAACAGTGGCCGTCTACCGACGCTAGCCGACCTGAGCATGGCTCAGGGGCCGGGCAGCGCCAGGCTGGCGGTTGTGCTGCACGATCCGGTGGGCCTGCTGAGCGAACTGAACACCATGGTTGCCTCGGCCGTCACTGACTGGACCGACTACAACGCGCAATCCCACCGTGCGCTATGGGTTTCAAAAGTGGCCGATTCGCTGCTCGATCCGCTCTATTACAAGGCGTACAAGAACAGCTATGGGAACGACACTATCGTCTGGGGCACGCGTGGCACATCCGCTACCGGCGAGGCGCTGCTGCGAGCTCAAAGGGAAGCCGATCGAGCTGGCAATGCGGCACGCGACAAACGCCGGAGATTCCTGGACGATAAGGCGCGGCAGGAGTACCTGGAGAATGACAGTGCGGCGCGAGACCGCCTGCTAAAGACAATCAGCCAAAAGACCGAACCGCTTTGGCTTTGGTGGACCTATTCGGGCGCAGGAGCCTGGAGGCCTGCCCTGGACTTGTACGACGCCAACGACAATTTTGGTTTTTGCGCAATGCGGGGCGCGATTGCACGCTGCGTCCTGGCGCTTGCTTACCATGAGAAAGGTAGCGAGGTCCTGGCCGGACAACTGCTGGCGCATGGTCCCACGGGCGTCTTCCACTACGCGATGCTCGCGAACCCGGTGGTCGTTAACTATGTTGATGCGCCTACTCCTGTTAAATCGGACGGCGGCAACTACGATGATGCCGTCCTGAAAACGACATCGATGAGCGGGGACCAACTGGCTAGCGCAGCCATGGGCCGGTTGGATGCGCTCCTGAAGTCGGTGCCGCCCGACACCGCCTCGCAGCAGATCAGCCAAGTCGCGATGGGGCTGCTGGCCAAGAAGGGGTTGGCGGCACCAGAGAAATTCCCTGGCTCGCGTTACCAACGCATCATCGAGGTGCTTGATGGGAGCCTGGGAAAGAGTAGCGTCCCAGTGATGTTGGACGAGGTGCCCGGAAAGCTGCGGGACAGCCTGCGCATCAAGGGCACGATGCCGTTTCGGCGGACCAAGCTCGGCGTGGCGGTAGAGGAAACCATGCCCTTTTTTGAGGCGGAGGCAGCCCGACTGAAGGACGTGGAACGGGCGGAATACGTCCGGGGTTTAGCGAAGCGGCTGTCTCTTTGGCACGGGCTAAAAATGGGCGCCAGTACGCTGGGCATATGGGGCAGCATGGTCAACCTGTCCAACGCCGTCAAGAGATTGGGGCAGCATGATGGGAATATCGTGGCCAAGCTGTTGGATGTCGGCAGTAACGCGGCAGGGACCGTCGCCAGTGGGTATGGCATGCAAAGTGCAATGCAGTATGTAGCCAGGCAACGGGCGATTCTTGCAGGCGACAACCTTGCCGCCAACGCTGCCAAGCGTGTCATGGAGCAGGCGGATAGAAGCATGATTGGGGCTATGGCGGTGTCGGCATTGGCCGGTGCCTTCAAGGCTGGTGTAGACCAATACGATGCACGCGGCAGTGTGCGCGCGTATATCATCATTGACGGCCTCATGCAGTTCAGCGAAGCGGCAGTTGCCGCCGCATATCTGTTCGGAAATCAATTTGGCGGGAAATATGGGACTGCGGCGCTGGCGAATTTCGCCAAACTCGAAGCCGGCCCAGTGGGGTTGGGGCTGATAGCCTTCGACATCCTGCGTACGCTTTGGGCTGGCTATGTGGAAGAGCAAAAATCCGAGCAAAAAATCACCGATTGGCTGGCCCATTGCCTATGGGGCAAGCAGCCGCGATGGGAGTCGACAGGCGAGGAGCGCCTGGAGTTCATGCGCTTGTACCAGGAGCCTCGCATCGAAACGGATATGCACTTCTACGAAAAACTGGGCAAGGCCGCCATTCCTGTTATTGGTCCCGTGCTGGTCAATCTCATGCCAGCCCGCACCATAACGGTGACGCTGCCCGGCTGGCAACCGCAAGCCAGCGCGTATGCGCTCACCCAATACAAGAACTTCAACGGCCAGGGCAAGGAGCAAGCCTTCGGTGATCCTGATAAGGAGTACGAATTCGGCGATCCGGATAAGGTCAAGCTGGTGAACGGCGTAGGCTACATCACGTTCGAAACGACAACACAGATCGGCGATACCGTGATGACCTATTGGCCCAACGCTTTCAGTGACCCGGAAATTTCCTTCAAGGTGGCAAATTGATGACCAGCAAACAAAAGCCCACCATTAGTTTCGAGGAAGGAATCGAACGCTGGAAGAAGCGCGGCGACACCGCGCCGATGGAGCCCGTCGATCTGGCGATGTGGCCGGGGGACGCGAGATTCGAAAATGACATCAGCGATCGTAGCTTGTTCAACGAGCGATTTATCGAAAGCCGCATTGGGGAAAATGAGCTCCTTGACAATACCTACATGCTCTCGATGTTGCACACTTTTACTCTGGTGGTTGTAATCGCCGCTTTCTGCTCGAACCCGTCGCTTTGGTACTTGGTCATACCGCATCTGCTATTTAGCTCGTTCTTCTTTCTGTCGATCGGGGCTTTTGCACGCCCGGGCGGACGCATCCGCTTTAATCGACAAGCGCAATTGGTGCAGACGGTGGACGGGAAGGGGAATGTGGTCGCCGTACCTTGGCGCACCGTACAACCCTTCTTCCGCCTCAAAATGCCAGGCCGCGTTGATCTGCAGTTAGCATTTCCTCCCCCGCTTGGTAATAAAGCCAAGATCTACGAGTACAAGGGAGTCTTGTGGTTGGACGGCGGTTTCGACTGCCTTGACGACAGCGACATCCCTTCGGCCGGATTACGCTTTGAGTTCATCCGCCGCTACATGGAAGAGGGCCTCGATGCGATTCAGCCTACGGCAGATCTGCCCACTTACAGCAAACCCTCTGGTCCCCCACGGATTCCAACCTTTTACTGGGTGGGCTTTGGCCCCTTGATCGACCGCTGGGCAGCGCACCAGGCGGCCAAATTTCGATGGCCCGATGAAGTGGAGAGGCTGTGTGCAGAAGGCGCGGACCTGTCCGGCCACGACACCACACCCGTGGCGTCAAACAAGCACATCTTCTACCGCTACGACCCACGCGGAGCGAGCTTCTACCTGTGCGATCGTAACGGCGTACGTTTGCCCACGCTGAAAAATTCCAACTTGCGTCCAGCGGCCAACGTTTGATGCCCTTTTTTGGTGAACGCACATTGACCCAGCAGGCAACCTTTGATCTGAAGACGAAAGCGCCATGATTGCCGGAAAAATAGGAATTGCCGGCGCAATGCCGGTATCGGAATTTCAGCGGCAGGCAGCAGCCCTTCGGCGATCCAGACAAGAAGCAGGACTTCAATGATCCTGACGAGGTCAAAGTGGTGAACGGCCGGAGCCACCTCGCTTTCAAGTCGGCCGCAAATATCGTGCGATACCGTGATGACCTATTGGCCCAACGCTTTCAGTGATCCAGAGATTTCCTTCAAGGTGGCAAATTGATGACCAGTAAACAAAAGCCCACCATTAGTTTCGAGGAAGGAATCGAACGCTGGAAGAAGCGCGGCGACACTGCGCCGATGGAGCCCGTCGATCTGGCGATGTGGCCGGGGGACGCGAAATTCGAAAATGACGTCAGCGATCGTAGCTTGTTCAACGAGCGATTTATCGAAAGCCGCATTGGGGAAAACGAACTCCTTGATAACACCTACACGCTTTCCATGTGGCACACCATTTTTCTAATATGCATCGTGGCGGCTATCTGCGAGAACCCGTCGCTTTGGTACCTGGTCATACCGTACCTGCTGTTCAACTCTTTTTTCTTTCTGTCGATCGGGGCTTTTGCACGCCCGGGCGGACGCATCCGCTTTAATCGACAAGCGCAATTGGTGCAGACGGTGGACGGGAAGGGGAATGTGGCCGCCGTACCTTGGCGCACCGTACAACCCTTCTTCCGCCTCAAAATGCCAGGCCGCGTTGATCTGCAGTTAGCATTTCCTCCCCCGCTTGGTAATAAAGCCAAGATCTACGAGTACAAGGGAGTCTTGTGGTTGGACGGCGGTTTCGACTGCCTTGACGACAGCGACATCCCTTCGGCCGGATTACGCTTTGAGTTCATCCGCCGCTACATGGAAGAGGGCCTCGATGCGATTCAGCCTACGGCAGATCTGCCCACTTACAGCAAACCCTCTGGTC
Organism: Achromobacter sp. NPDC058515; assembly: GCF_042721735.1. Taxonomy (NCBI): domain Bacteria; kingdom Pseudomonadati; phylum Pseudomonadota; class Betaproteobacteria; order Burkholderiales; family Alcaligenaceae; genus Achromobacter; species Achromobacter sp. NPDC058515. The sequence continues at coordinate 118,167 of NZ_JBHXNI010000003.1, read as the reverse complement.
CCCCACGGATTCCAACCTTTTACTGGGTGGGCTTTGGCCCCTTGATAGATCGCTGGGCCGCCTACCACGCAGCCAAATTTCGATGGCCCGATGAAGTGGAGCGACTCTGCGCCGAAGACGCGGACCTGTCCGGCCACGACACCACACCCGTGGCGTCAAACACGCACATCTTCTACCGCTATGACCCACGCGGAGAGAGCTTCTACCTGTGCGATCGTAACGGCGTACGTTTGCCCCCGCTGAAAAATTCCAACTTGCGTCCAGCGGCCAACGTTTGATGCCCTTTTTGGTGAACGCACACCGACCCAGCAGGCGACCTTTGATCGGAAGACGAAAGCGCCATGATTGCCGGAAAAAGTGGAATTGCCGGCGCAATGGCGGTATCGGAATTTCAGCGGTAGGCAGCAGCCCTTCGGCGATCCGGACAAGAAGCAGGACTTCAATGATCCTGACGAGGTCAAAGTGGTGAACGGCGGAAGCTACCCCACTTTCAAGTCGGCCGCACAAATCGTGCGATACCGTGACGACCTATTGGCCCAACGCCTTCAGTGATCCAGAAACTTCCTTCAAGGTGAAAAACTAATGGGTAAGAAGAAAAAGACCTTGCCTAGTTTCGAAGATGGTATCGCGCGCTGGATGAAGCGCGGCGATCAAGCGCCAATGGAGCCAGTGGACCTGGCGATGTGGGCGGGAGACGTGAAATTCGAAAACGATATCAGCGATCGTACTTTGTTCAACGAGCGTTTTATCGAAAGCCGCCTAGGGAGCGGCAAGCTCATCGATGACGCCTATATGTTGTCTATGCTGCATACCTTCTTCTTAGTGGTTATGGTGGCCTATGTCTGCACCGACCCATCGCTTTGGTATTTAGTCATACCATACCTGTTGTTCAACTCGCTGTTCTTCCTCGCGCTCTGGGCTATTGCGCGTCCAGGAGGGCGTATCCGCTTTAATCGACAGGCACAGCTAGTACAGACCATGGACGGAAGAGGCAATGTGGTCGCTGTGCCTTGGCGCACCGTACTCCCTTTTTTCCGCCTCAAAATGCCCGGCCGCGTCAATCTGCAATTGGCATTTCCCCCGCCGACCGGCGTGACGCATGAGGGCATCGTACTAAATGGTGTCCTGTGGCTCGACGGCGGTTTCGACGTCCTGGACGATAGTGACATTCCTTCTGCCGCGCTACGCTTTGAGTTTATCCGCCGCTACATGGAAGAAGGCCTCGATGCGATTCAGCCCTCGGCCAATCTCCCCTTCTATAGCAAACCATCCGGTCCTCCCCGGATTCCAACCTTTTACTGGGTAGGCTTTGGCCCCCTGATCGATCGCTGGGCAGCGCATCAGGCAGCCAAATTCCGTTGGCCCGATGAAGTGGAACGACTGTGTGGCGAAAACCCGGACCTGTCCGGCCACGACACCACACCCGTGGCGTCAAACAAGCACATCTTCTACCGCTACGACCCACGCGGAGCGAGCTTCTACCTATGCGATCGCAATGGGGTGCGTTTGCCTCCGCCAAGAAAATCCAACCTGCGTCCGGCAGCCATCGCGTGAGGCCTGCTCTTTGCTGCATGCATGGCGACCCCATATGTGGCCTTGAGCCTGACGATCGAAAACTCCTTCAGCGATCCGGCGGCAGTCGAACTCAATAGCCGCAACGGCTAACTGCGCTTGGAAGCGCACGACCTGCCCGGCAATACTGTGCCCCGCGCAAGCGCCCCCGGACGCTTGCGTCGCACCCCGCCCCGGGGTAAATTGTTGACAATCTGGCGCGCATACGCGCTTTATTCCGAATTTTTTCACAAAAACCGGATAGATTGTTGACACCATGAGCAAAGTGCTGACCCTGCCGGGCGCCCCGCCGGGCGATGGCGAGACGCTTTCGGACCACATTTTCCGCAAGATCCAGTCCGCCATCGTCAAGGGCGAGATCGCCCCGGGCAGCAAGATTTCCGAACCGGAACTGGCGCGCATCCATGGCGTCAGCCGGGGTCCGCTGCGCGAGGCCCTGCACCGGCTGGAAGGCCAGAAGCTGCTGGTGCGCGTGCCGCATGCCGGCGCCCGCGTGGTGTCCCTGACCCAGCAGGAACTGTCCGAACTCTACGAAATCCGCGAATCGCTGGAAGGCATGGCCTGCCGGTTGGCCGCCGAACGCATGCCGCCCTCGGAAATCGCCGAACTGCGCGGCGTGCTGGAAGCGCACGAACGCGACGAGGCCTTCCAGGCTGGCCTGGGCTACTACCAGCAGGAAGGCGACTACGATTTCCACTACCGCATCGTCAAGGGCAGCGGCAACCAGATGCTGTTCCGCATGCTCTGCGACGAGCTCTACCAGCTGGCGCGCATGTACCGCATCCAGTATTCGACGACGCCCAACCGCCCCCGCCAGGCCTACGCCGAACACCACCGCATTCTTGACGCCATCGCCGACGGCGACGGCGAGCTGGCCGAAATCCTGATGCGCCGCCACATCCGCGCATCCCGCATCAACATCGAACAACAGATCGCGCAGAGCAACCTGCAGCGCACGGAGGCATGATGAACCAGTCGTACCGCAAGACCCTGCCCGGCACCCGCCTGGACTATTTCGACGCCCGCGCGGCCGTGGAGGCCATCGCCCCCGGCGCCTATGACGGCCTGCCCTATACCTCGCGCGTATTGGCCGAGAACCTGGTCCGCCGCTGCGAACCGGCCATGCTGACCGACGCGCTCAAGCAGCTCATCGAGCGCCGCCGCGACCTGGACTTCCCGTGGTTTCCCGCGCGCGTGGTCTGCCACGACATCCTGGGCCAGACGGCGCTGGTGGACCTGGCCGGCCTGCGCGACGCCATCGCCGAGAAAGGCGGCGATCCGGCCAAGGTCAACCCCGTGGTGCCGGTGCAGCTGATCGTCGACCACTCGCTGGCCGTGGAATTCGACGGCAACGATCCCGACGCCTTCGCCAAGAACCGCGCCGTGGAAGACCGCCGCAACGAAGACCGCTTCCACTTCATCGACTGGACCAAGCAGGCCTTCGAGAACATCGAGGTCGTGCCCCCGGGCAACGGCATCATGCACCAGATCAACCTGGAGCGGATGTCCCCCGTGATCTACACGCAGGACGGCGTGGCCTTCCCGGACACGCTGGTGGGCACCGACAGCCACACCCCGCACGTGGACGCGCTGGGCGTGATCGCCATCGGCGTGGGCGGCCTGGAAGCCGAAAACGTCATGCTGGGCCGCGCGTCCTGGATGCGCCTGCCCGACATCGTCGGCGTCGAACTGACCGGGCGCGCCCAGCCCGGCATCACCGCGACCGACATCGTGCTGACCCTGACCGAATTCCTGCGCAAGGAAAAGGTGGTGGGCGCGTACCTGGAGTTTTACGGCGAAGGCGCCTCCAGCCTGACGCTGGGCGACCGCGCCACCATCTCGAACATGGCGCCCGAGTACGGCGCCACGGCCGCGATGTTCTCGATCGACCAGCAGACCATCGACTACCTGCGCCTGACCGGCCGCGAGGACGAGCAGATCGCGCTGGTGGAAACCTACGCCAAAACCGCGGGCCTGTGGTCCGACAGCCTGGCCACCGCCGAGTACGAGCGCGTGCTGCGCTTTGACCTGTCCACCGTCGTGCGCACGCTGGCCGGCCCGTCCAACCCGCACCGCCGCCTGCCGGTGGCGGACCTGGCCGAGCGCGGCATCTCGGGCGTGGTCGAGAACGAACCTGGCCTGATGCCCGACGGCGCCGTCATCATCGCCGCCATCACCAGCTGCACCAACACCAGCAATCCGCGCAACGTCATCGCGGCGGGCCTGCTGGCGCGCAACGCCAACCGCGCGGGTCTCGCGCGCAAGCCCTGGGTCAAGAGCTCGCTCGCGCCCGGCTCCAAGGCCGTGCAGCTGTACCTGGACGAAGCCGGCCTGACCCAAGACCTGGAAAAACTGGGCTTCGGCGTGGTGGCGTTTGCCTGTACCACGTGCAACGGCATGTCCGGCGCGCTCGACCCCGCGATCCAGCAAGAGATCATCGACCGCGACCTCTACGCCACCGCCGTGCTGTCCGGCAACCGCAACTTCGACGGCCGCATCCATCCCTACGCCAAGCAGGCCTTCCTGGCCTCGCCGCCGCTGGTCGTGGCCTACGCCATCGCCGGCACCATCCGCTTCGACATCGAGCGCGACGTGCTGGGCACTGCCGCCGACGGCCGCGAGATCCGCCTGAAGGACATCTGGCCGAGCGACGAAGAGATCGACGCCATGGTCAAGTCCTCGGTCAAGCCCGAGCAGTTCCGCAAGGTCTACGCCCCCATGTTCGGCATCAAGGACGACCGCAAGAATGCGGTGAGCCCGCTGTACGACTGGCGCGCGCAAAGCACCTACATCCGCCGCCCGCCGTACTGGGAAGGCGCGCTGGCCGGCGAGCGCAGCCTGCGCGGCATGCTGCCGCTGGCCGTGCTGGGCGACAACATCACGACAGACCACCTGTCGCCGTCCAACGCCATCCTGCTCGACAGCGCCGCCGGCGAATACCTGGACAAGATGGGCCTGCCGGAAGAGGACTTCAACTCCTACGCCACGCACCGCGGCGATCACCTGACCGCGCAGCGCGCCACCTTCGCCAACCCCAAGCTCTTCAATGAAATGGTGAAGAGCGACGACGGCGCGGTCAAGCAGGGCTCGCTGGCGCGCGTGGAGCCCGAGGGCCAGGTCATGCGCATGTGGGAAGCCATCGAGACCTACATGGAGCGCAAGCAGCCGCTGATTATCGTGGCGGGCGCGGACTATGGCCAGGGATCCTCGCGCGACTGGGCCGCCAAGGGCGTGCGCCTGGCCGGCGTGGAAGCCATCGTCGCCGAAGGCTTCGAGCGCATCCACCGCACCAACCTGATCGGCATGGGCGTGCTGCCGCTGGAGTTCAAGCCGGGCGTGAACCGCAAGACGCTGGGCCTGGACGGCACCGAAAGCTACGACGTGATCGGCGAACGCAAGCCGCGCGCCGACCTGACGCTGGTGATCCACCGCCGCGGCGGCCAGACCGTTGAAGTCCCCGTGACCTGCCGCCTGGACACCGCCGAAGAGGTCTCGATCTACGAGGCCGGCGGCGTGCTGCAGCGCTTTGCCCAGGACTTCCTGGAAGCCGAATCCGTATCGGGCGCCGGCAAGCTGGCCGGCTGATACGCCCCGCAACGCAAGACTGGCGGGCGCGCCTGCGCCCGCCGCCCCTCTCCCGAGACATCAGGACTGCCCCATGGCCCATGCTCCCCAGACCAAGATTGCCGCCACCTACATGCGCGGCGGCACCAGCAAAGGCGTGTTCTTCAAGCTGGACGACCTGCCCGAATCCGCGCGCGCGCCAGGCGCCGCGCGCGACGCGCTGCTGATGCGCGTGATCGGCAGCCCCGACCCCTACGGCAAACAGATCGACGGCATGGGCGCCGCCACGTCCAGCACCAGCAAGACAGTCATCGTCGGCAAGAGCGCGCGCCCGGACCATGACGTGGACTACCTGTTCGGCCAGGTCTCCATCGACCAGCCTTTCGTGGACTGGAGCGGCAACTGCGGCAACCTGTCGGCCGCGGTGGGCCCGTTCGCCATCGCCAACGGCCTGGTCGACGCGGGCCGCATTCCGCAAGACGGCATCGCCATCGTGCGGATCTGGCAGGCGAACATCAAGAAGACCATCATCGCGCATGTGCCCATCACCGGCGGCGCGGTGCAGGAGACCGGCGACTTCGAACTGGACGGCGTGACGTTCCCCGCCGCCGAGCTGCGCCTGGAATTCATGGACCCGGCCGAGGAAGGCGATGGCGGCTCCATGTTCCCCACCGGCAACCTGGTGGACGACCTGGAGGTCCCGGGCGTGGGCACGTTCAAGGCCACCATGATCAACTCCGGCATCCCCACCATCTTCCTGGAAGCGTCGGCCCTGGGCTATACCGGCGCGGAATTGCAGGACGACATCAACGGCGACGCCGCCGCGCTGGCGCGCTTCGAGACCATCCGCGCCCACGGCGCGCTGCGCATGGGACTGATCAAGAACATCGAAGAGGCCGCCGGCCGCCAGCACACGCCCAAGGTCGCGTTCGTCGCCCCTCCGAAGGAATACGTGTCGTCCAGCGGCAAGCAGATCGGCACGGGCGACATCGACGTGCTGGTGCGCGCCCTGTCCATGGGCAAGCTGCATCACGCCATGATGGGCACGGCGTCGGTGGCCATCGCCACCGCGGCGGCGGTGCCCGGCACGCTGGTCAACCTGGCCGCCGGCGGCGTCGAGCGCGACAACGTGTGCTTCGGCCATCCCTCGGGCACCTTGCGCGTGGGCGCGCAGGCCCAGCTCGTGGACGGCGAATGGAAGGTCACCAAGGCCATCATGAGCCGCAGCGCGCGGGTGCTGATGGAAGGCCGCGTTCACGTGCCGCGCGCCGGCTTCTGAGCCGCTGAAGCGGCCCGCTTGCGGGCCGCTTCATTTGCCGCTTGATTGTGACGGGAGCCACGGCGACAATTCCCTGAACACGAACCCGGCCCACCGCATGAATGCCTTCAATGCCCGCGCGCCCGCGTTGTCCGCCTGCATGAGCCGCATTGCGCGCACCGCAATGCTGTCTGCGGGCCTTGCGTTGCTGGCTGCCTGCTCTTCGCCCGTGCAACTGATGCCCACGCCGCTGAAGTTCACCAAGGCCGACGTCGATCCCTTCGAGCACAAGGAAGCCAAGGGCGACAGCACCTCGATACCGCTCTTGTACGCCACGAACCGCGCGGTGTTTCTCGAATCGCGCCAGCCGTTCTACTCCATATTCCGAAGCGATACCCTGCGCTTCGGCGTGGCGCAGGTGCAGGTCGGCGACGGCACGCTGGACTGGGAACAGCTGCGCCAGCTCTCCACCTCCGCAAGCGAACGAGGCCGCCCGGTGCTCAGCCTGGAACGCATGGATGAGCTGGTTGCGCTTACGCCGCAAAGCGAGGTCGCGTCTTCGCCGGAAGCCCAGGCGTACTTCGCCGCCATCAACAACGCCCTGGCGCTCAGCCGGCACCGCGACCTGATCATCTACGTGCATGGCTTTAACAATGCGGTATGGCGCGGCACGGCGCAGGCCGCGCAATTCCATCACTTCACGGGCCGCCAGGCTGTCGTCCTGGCCTTCCTGTGGCCTTCGGCCGGCAGCCTGCTTGCCTACGCGACCGACGTGCGCACCGCAAGGGCTTCCGTTCCGGCCTTTGCCCGCCTGATAGAGCTGCTCTCCCAGAACACGAACGCCGAGCATATCAACGTGCTCGCCTTCAGCGCCGGCGCCCGGATTGCAAGCGAGGGCCTTGCTTCCCTTGCGCAACCCAAAGAGGGCGAGACGCGCGAGGCGCTGCGCGCGCGCCTGCGCCTGGGACAAATCTATTTCGCGGCGCCGGACGAAGACACCTACCGCTTCGTGACCGATCTGCGCCAGTACATCGACCTGACGCAGCGGGTGAGCCTGGGCGCCAACCTGGGGGACCGCGCCTTGCGATTCGCGGCGCGCCATCAGCGCGCGTCCAGGGCCGGGCGGCCCAACGCCGACGACCTGACCGAGGAACAGGTGGCCTTCGTGAACGCCGCTTCCCAGCGCTTGAACTTCGACATGATCCGGGTGGACCCCAACATGATTCCCGGCCTGGGCCGCCGCGCGCACAGTTTCTGGTACAGCAACTCGTGGGTCAGCAGCGATGTGCTGATGCAGTTTCTTTGGCATAAATCGCCGGCGGAACGCGGCTTGCAGGAAGGCTTCACGCCAGCGGGAATGCGCTTCTGGAGCTTCCCGGCCGACTACGAGCAGCGCGTGCGGGAACTCATGCTTGCGCGCTGATTCTCCAGCCGCGAATCACGGCCGCTTGTAACCGCCCCCACGCCAGCGCGGGTGGACGCTCGCTGCGTATGGCCCTATACTTGCCGACTGTTGTCATTCATTAACCGGACCCGCTCGGCGCCATATCGTCGAGGGTGACCCGTCACAAGGCCGCGCACAGCGGCCCGGCGCTCGCGCCGAAACACCAAAACCCAGCCTTATGGCTGCGGAACAAATTTTCCTGCTTACCCAGCAGGGCCATTGCTCACCGCATTGGGCCGCGTCCCAGCCACGACCACCCAGCGCAATGCGGCTGCAGATGACACCGAACAGGTGTGTCTTGTCTCTGTCCGACTCCGGCTTTGCTTGTCTCTGCCCGGCCGGGCAGGCGTGCGATCGTCCATAGCAAACAACGGTCAACTGGTGTTTCGCGCGGCGCCCTGGGAAGGCATGCCGCCCATCGCATTTCGCGGAAATGGCGTTCACGCAGCCATGGCCTCTCGGGCCATGACATCGCTGTCGAGGAGTAAGGACCCCCAAGATGCAAGAGACCGCATTTTTTCAGTTGTCGGCGACAACCGCCATCCTGTTGCTTGCCGGCTTCTACGGAGCGACATTCCTCATGTCGCTGTTCATCGGCCAGAAGAATGAAAACGTCGACGGATTCATGGTGTCGAACAACGCGGTCGGCTTCGGCCTGTCGACCGCCAGCATGATCGCCACCTGGATCTGGGCCGCCTCCTTCTATGCAAGCGCGACTTCCGGCTTCAAGTACGGACTGTCAGGCCCGCTCCATTACGGATTCTGGGGCGCGCTGATGATTCTCTTCATCTATCCCTTCGGCAAACGCTTCCGCCAGCTCGCGCCCAAGGCCCACACGCTGGCCGAGGTCATCCATGCGCGGCACGGCACCTCCAGCCAGATGATCATGGCGGTGTCCAACATCGTGGGCAGCTGCATCAGCCTCATGGTGAACTTCACCGCGGCCGGCGCGCTGGTCTCCATCCTGAGCCCGCTCACGTTCATCCAGGGCGTGCTCATCGCCGGCCTGGGCGTGCTGTCGTACACGCTGTGGTCGGGCTTTCGCACCTCCGTCATGACGGACTTCGCGCAGCTTGCCGCCATGATCGTGGCGGCCGTCATCATCATCCCGATGATCTTCTTCAACGCGGGCGGCCCCGACGTGCTGCAGGCGAACATGTGGCGGCTGGATGCCGAGCAGGCCAGCTTCTATTCCATGAAGGCCATCCTGGAGCAGGGCGCCCCGTACTTCGTGGCGGTGCTGGCGTACGCCATCGGCAACCAGACCATCGCCCAGCGCCTCTTCGCGGTGCGCGAAGACCTGATCAAGCCGACCTTCCTGACCGCGACGGTCGGATACGGCGCGGTCGTGATCGGGCTGGGCATGCTGGGCCTGCTGGCGCTGTTCGTGGGCCTGGAGCCCGCCAACGGCGACATGAACAACATCATTCCGCAGATGGCGTCGACCTACCTGCCGCCCTTCGGCATCGCGCTTTTCTTCCTGCTGGTGGTGGGCTCGCTGTCGTCCACCGCCGACTCCGACCTGGCCGCGCTGTCGGCCATCGTCATGACCGACGTCTACGCCAAGAACCTGGCCGGCGGCCGCCCGAATCCGCGGCGCATGCTCTGGTGGGGCCGCGTCACCATGATCGTCGCCACGATGGTAGGCGTCGTCTTCGCCAGCTTGCGGCTCGACATCCTGGTCATGCTCGTGTTCGTCGGCGCCCTGTGGGGAGCCATCGTCTTTCCGGTCATCGCCAGCTTCTACTGGGACCGCGTCGACAACCGGGCCTTTGTCTGCTCCGTGCTGTCGGCGGTGGTCCTGTTCACCATCGTGCGTTTTGAGCTGGTGCCGATCCAGGGCGCCGTGGCCGTCTTCTTCGAGATCTTTTCCGCCATCGGCGGCGCCGTGGTCCTGGGACTGATGGCGTTTGGCTTTCTCGGGCGCCGCATCGCGATCGGCATTGCCGCGATCGCCGTCGCCGTCATGCTGCCCTTCTTCATCGGCACCCTGCGCGACTACATCGTGCTGATGGGATCGCTGACCGCCTACGGCGTCAGCGCGACCGTCTGCGTGGCCTTGAGCCTGCGCAATCCGCTGCGCTTCGACTTCGGCCTGCTGGCCGAGCGCGTCACGTCGTTCCATCGCGAGCAGGAGGCCGTCGCCGGAATGCCCGCGCAGCCCCCCGTCGCCGAGCCGGCCAAGGCTTGAATGGCCGCCCCCGAAAAACGAGGAGATTGATATGTGGTTGACCGCTTATTTTCTGATCTGGCCGGCGATATCCGCCGCCATCCTGGCGCTGCTGTGCGTCACGCTGTGGAAGGACATCCGCGCGGCCAGGCGCAGCGGGCAGTCGATGATCTGATCCGCGCGGTTCACGGCGCCGGCGCCGCGCTTTCCAGTACTTTCAATACCGCCGCGCCCGTCGCCACCGCATTGCCGGCCACGCTCACCTCCCCTTGCATGAACACCAGGCTGGACGTGGCGCGCACCACGCGCCCGCGCAGTTCCAGGAATTGCCCGGCACGGGCCGGCGCCAGGAAGTGCGTGTCCAGCTGCACGGTCACGCAGGCGCGCCGCGCCAGCGCTTCCCATGCGATGGCGCTCAGCCCGTGGTCCAGCAGCGCGCTCAGCAGTCCGCCGTGAACCACGCCCGCGGGATTGAGGTGGTCGCTGGCCGCCAGCAATCCATACGCCCAGCCGTCCCCTTCCCTGCGCGCCCACAGCGGACCGATCAGGCCCGCGAATCCCGGCAGCGACTTCCGGCGCCATCCGTCCGCGCCTAGCGATTCGATTGTCGGCGTCGCGCTCATGGCATCAGTTCCTGGCCGCCAGCAGTTGGGACAAGGCGTTCGCCTCGGTTTGCAGATCTTGCGCCAGGGCGTGGACGCGGGCCGCGTCGAGCTGCTCGGCCAGGCCCGCCGCCACCAGCGCATGCGTCATGCGCTTATGGCTGTCGAATACCGGCACCGCGATCACGACGACGCCGTTGATGTAGTTGTTGCGGTCCAGGCTGTAGCCCTGGCGGCGCACCGCGTCCAGGTCCGCTTTCCAGGCGGCGAACTCGGGCGCCTGGTCCCAGCGCAAGGCCTTGAAGCGGCGCTCCAGTTCCTTCTCGGAAAAATCGGAATACGCCGCCACCAGGCGGCCCGTCGCGCTGATCAGCGCGGGAAAGCGGCTGCCCACGTCCACATGCAGGCGGAATGGCGCGGTTGAGCGCGACAGCGCCAGCACGACCATGTGGTCGCTGCCCGCGACTTCGACGCCGATGGCGGTGACATTGGCCGCGCTGGAGATCTTGTCCAGCACTGGTTGCGCCAGGGCGGGAAACGGACTGCTTTCGATCACGCTGCGGGCCAGCGTCAGCATGCCCACGCCCAGGCTGTAGCGCTTGGTTCCGGTGTCGACCTTCACCAGCCCTTCTTCCACCAATACCCGAAGAATGTGCAGGCAGGTGCTGGTCACCATGTCCAGCTCCTGCGAAATCGTCTTCAGCGTCATCGGTTCGCCGCCCCGGCCCAGCAGGCGCAGGATCGCGATCGACCGCGTCACGGCCGGAACCGGCCGAACGCGGGGGCCTGCGGCTGCCGCAGGTTCCTGGGTACTGGTTTCGCTCATCTCGCTCTCCGTTTTTGTTGCGGCAAGCATACCTTGCGCGCGGCCCGACGATTCGGATCTGTCAGCTCATTAATTGTATATATACAATCAATGGACGTAGTTGACAATTTAAAAGCCGGCGCGCATAGTCGCTTCAACAGGTTGCCGACCCACATAGGTGCGACGAAATGACGAAGCTGACCGAGACCCTTTCTTATGCGGACGCCCAGGAGCTTTGCTCCCCCGAAAAGCTCTGGGAGCTTTTCGATGGCGATCGCGAACGGATGAACATCGCCCACGAATGCATCGACCGGCATGCGGACAAGGACCAGCCCGCGATCATCCTGGTGCGCGCGGCGGGCGGCGACGAGTCGTACTCCTTCCGGCGGATCTCCGAGGAATCCTCGCGCTTCGCGCACTACCTGGCCGAACAGGGCATCCGCGCGGGCGACCGCGTGGCGGTGATGCTGGAGCCTTCGCTCCCGTTCTACGTGGCCATGTTCGGCGCCATGAAGATGGGCGCCATCGCGGTGCCGCTGTTCACGTTGTTCGGGCCCGACGGCATCCGCCTGCGCGTCCAGGACTGCAAGCCCCGCATGCTGGTGACCAACGCCGAAAAAGCGCCGCTGGCCGCCGGCGGCGTAGACATGCGCGTCGTCATCGCCGACGACGCGTTCATCGATGCGCTGGCCGCCTACCCGTCCCGCTACGAATGCCGCACGCGCGCCGACGACCTGGCCATCTTCCAGTACACGTCGGGCACCACCCGCGAACTGCCTGACGCCGTCAAGCACACGCACCGCGCACTGGTCACGCTGATGCTGGCCGCGCTGTACGGCACCGGCGTGCGCCCCGGCGACCGCTTCATGTGCCCCTCGTCGCCGGCCTGGGGGCACGGGCTGTGGCACGGCACGCTGGCGCCCCTGGCGCTGGGCGTGACCATCGGCGCCTACGCCGGCAAGTTCAATGCCGAACGCCTGCTGCAGGCCCTGCAGGACCACGGCTTCAACAACATCTCGGCGGCCGCCACGCATTACCGGATGATGCGCAATGCCGGCGTAGCGGACCAATACCGCTACCGCCTGGACAAGGTGTCCTTCACCGGCGAACCCATCGACAGCGAGACCTCCGCCTTCGTGGAATCCACCTTCGGGCGGCCCGTCTGCAGCATGTACGGCACCACGGAAATCGGGGTGTGCCTGGTGAACTATCCCGGCGCGCCGGATTTCGCGGTCAAGGCCGGCTCGCTGGGCAAGCCCGTGCCGGGGCTGCGCGTGGAAGTCCAGGACGCCGGCGGCGCGCCCTGCGCCCCGGGCGTGACCGGCGAACTGAAACTGTGGCGCCGCGACGAATGGGTCGCGACCAAGGACTTGGGACGGGTCGACGAAGACGGCTACTTCTGGCATGGCGGCCGCGCCGACGACGTCATCATCTCGGCCGGCTGGACCATGAGCGCCGTCGAGATCGAAGACGCCATCCTGAAGCATCCCGACGTCGCCGAAGCCGCCGCCATCGGCGTGCCCGACGCCTTGCGCGGCCAGGTCGTCAAGGCCTTCGTGGTGTCCGCAAGGCCGGGCGGCGAGGCCTTCGTGCAAGAGATCCAGAACGCCGTGCGCAGCCGGCTGGCCCAGCACGAATACCCGCGCCAGGTGGTGTTCGTGGCGGAGCTGCCCAAGACGCCCGCCGGAAAAATCCATCGCAGGAAACTGCGCGAGCAAGAGCTTGCAACCGCCAGCGCGACGCCCGCCAGCGCCGCGCACGCCTAACCACACCCAGGAGACATCATGCTGACCAAGACCAAGACCGAAAGAAGCTTCCCCAAGATCACCGAGCGCGGCCTGGACGAATTGCGCGAACGCATCGGCGTGAAGATCGGCGCCACCGCCGAGCCGTGGTGCTATGAAGCCACGCGCGACAACATCCGCCACTATGCCCACGGCATCGGCGACGACAACCCGCTGTGGTCCAACCCCGAGTACGCGGCCAAGACGCAGCATGGCGGCATCATCGCCCTGCCCAGCTTCCTGTTCGCGACCAGCCGCATCGTGTCCGGCTACGTGGGCGGCCTGCCCGGCGTGCACGCCATGTGGTCGGGCGCCGACTGGACCTGGCACAAGACCGTCAAGCGCAACGACGTCATCTCGACCGAAGCGCACCTGAAGAACCTGATCGAACACCAGACCCGGTTCGCCGGCCGCGCGGTGCAGCAGATCTATCACGTGGACTTCTTCAACCAGGACGGCGACAAGGTCGCCGAGGCCGACAGCTGGTGCTTCCGGACCGAACGCGACCATGCCCGCGAACAGGGCAGCAAGTACAAGGAAGTGCGCGCGCGCGAACCGCGCCGCTACAGCCCCGAGGAAATCAAGGAAGCCTACAAGCTGTATGCGCAGGAAGAAGTGCGCGGCGGCACGCCCCGCTACTGGGAAGACGTGAAGGAAGGCGAAGAGCTGCCCGTGATGTTCAAGGGCCCGATGACGGTGACGGGATTCATCGCCTACGCGCAGGGCTGGGGCGGCCTGTACATCCGCGCCAACAAGCTGGCCTGGCAACTGATCGACGCGCACCCCGGCGTGGGCATCACCAACCGCTTCGGCATTCCCGACGTGCCCGAGCGCGTGCACTGGGAAGAAGAATTCGCGCTGGAGGTCGGCGCGCCGGGCGCGTACGACTACGGCCCCGAGCGCAACTCGTGGCTGACGCATCACCTGACCAACTGGATGGGCGACGCGGGCTTCCTGCGCAAGTCCACCTGCAAGATCCGCCGCCACAACCCCGAAGGCGACATGCTGTTCTTCAAGGGCCGCGTCACGCGCAAGTACGTGGAAGACGGCCGCCACCTGGTGGAGATCGAACAGGAAGCGCGCAACCAGGACGACGAGCTGTCCGTGCTGGGGTCGGGCGTGGTCGAATTGCCCACCCGCGGCTAAACGTCGGGCATGACCAAAGCGAGGTCGGCTATGTCTGCTTCATCGGAACATGCTGCACCCGCCCCGGACGCTCGCGCCCGGGGCGCGCTGGACGGCCTGCGCGTCATCGATCTGTCGCGGGTGCTGGCGGGGCCCTTGTGCACCCAGATGCTGGCCGACCAGGGCGCGGACGTGATCAAGGTCGAGCCGCCCGGCGGCGACGACACGCGCGCCCTGGGCCCGCCGGTCAACGCCGATGGCGACGCCGCCTACTTCACGGCCGTCAACCGCGGCAAGCGCGCCATCGGGCTGGACCTGTCCCAGGCCGCCGGCCGCGACATCCTGCTGGCGCTGCTGGAAGATGCCGACGTCCTGGTCGAAAACTTCATCCCGGGCACGATGGCCAGGTGGGGACTGGACTACGAGGCGAACCTGAAGCGCCGCTTTCCCCACCTGATCTACTGCTCCATCTCGGGCTTCGGGGACGACGGCCCGCTGGGCGGCCTGCCCGGCTACGACGCCATCCTGCAAGCCATGTGCGGCCTGATGAGCGTGAACGGCGACCCCGCCAGCGGCCCCACCCGCATCGGCATCCCCATCGTGGACCACCTGACCGGCTACACCGCGCAATCGGGCATTCTGCTGGCGCTGTATCACCGGGCGCGCACCGGCCAGGGCCAGCGCGTGGAGGTCACGCTGTTCGACACCGCCCTCAGCCTGCTGGTGCCGCATGCCGCCAACTGGATGCACACGCAGCGCCCGCCCGCCCTGCTGGGCAGCGCGCATCCCAACATCGCGCCGTATGACAGCTTTGCCTGCCAGGACGGCGCGATCTTCCTGGGCATCGTGAACGACCGCCAGTTCCGCCGGTTCTGCGACTACGCCGGCCTGGCGGCGCTGCTGGAAGACGAGCGCTTTTCCACCAACCGCTCGCGCCTGGAACATCGCGACGCCTTGCGCGGCGCCATCGAAGAAGCGCTGTCGTCCCGGCCGCGCGCCGCGGTCTGCGGCGACCTGATGCGGCTGGGCGTGCCGGCGGGCGCGGTCAACAGCGTGCCCGAGGCCTTCGAGCAGGCCCACACGGCCCATCGCGGCATGCGCATCGACCGCGATGGCTATCACGGCATCGGGACGCCGGTACGGCTGTCGCGGGCGCCCGCCCGCGTGGACCGCCTGCCCCCCGCCTACGCGCAGCACACCGTCGAGGTCCTCCGGGAGGCCGGCCTCGACGACTCTCAAATCGCGGCCCTGCGGGAACAGGGTGTCTTGCCGCGCTGGCCTCCTCCCCAGCAATAGACGCAGGTACCGCCACCCCATAAGAAAATCGAGGAGACCACCATGAAGACACTACGCCTCATCGCCGCGCTGGCCGCGCCGCTGCTGTTCGCCCAGCCCGCCGCGGCCGCCGGCGGCTATCCGTCCAAGCCCGTCAAGATCATCGTCCCCTACCAGGCGGGCCAGGGCACCGACGTCGCCGCGCGCTATCTTGCCGAATACCTGGCCCGCGACCTGGGCCAGCCCTTCATCGTTGAAAACCGCCCCGGGGCGGGCGGCAACATCGGCGCCTCCGAAGCCGCGCGCGCCGCGCCCGACGGCTACACGCTGCTGATGGGCACCAACGGCACGCATGTGCTGAACCAGTACATGTATGCGTCCACCTCCTTCGACCCCGAAAAGGATTTCGCGCCCATCATGCTGGTCAGCTCCTTCCCGATGGTGCTGCTGACCACGCCCTCATCCCCCTACGCCAGCCTGGCCGACCTGCGCAACGCGGCCAAGGCCAAGCCCGACAGCGTCAACGTGGGCATGCCCAGCACCACCGCGCGGCTGGTCTTCGAGCTGCTCAAGCAGCAAGGCGTGGGCAGCATCCGCGGCATCCCCTACAAAGGGTCCGCCACGGCCACGACGGACCTGCTGGGCGGCCAGGTCCAGGTCGGCATCGACACCGTCAGCGCGGCCCGCTCGTTTATCACCGGCGGCAAGCTGCGCGCGCTGGCCGTGACCTCGCTGAAGGAATCCGCCCTGCTGCCCGGCGTCAAGTCCGTGGCCGCGCAAGGCCTGGACGGCTTTCAGGTCATCGCCTGGAACGGGCTTTACGCCCCCAAGGGCACCCCCCCCGCGGCCGTGAAGACGCTGAACGGCGCGCTCGCCAAGATCCTGGCACGCCCGGAAGTGCGGCAGAAGCTGCTGGACCTGGGCCATGAGCCCGGCGGCGGCACGCCCGAGGAACTGGCGTCGTTCGCGCGTAGCGAACGCCTGAAGTGGCAGCCGCTGATCGCGCAGGCGGGCTTGAAGGCGGAGTAGGCCTCAAGGCCGGACGGCGGCAAGCTTCGTCCCGCTGGCCGCCGTCAGGGCCGCTGCCGGCCTTATTGCTTCGGCGCGCTGGCCACCAGGGCGTCGAACTTCTTGTCCAGTTCGGCCAGCGAATCGCGGATGTGCTCGCGGCGCTCCTTGATCCACTTGTCCTGCGACGCCAGCTGTCCGCGCGCCTCCTTCAGCATGCGGTCCATTTCGGCCGGCTGGGGGCCGCCGCTGGTGGCGCGGTTCTTCACGATGGCCACCGGGTCCAGCGTCGCGCGGAACTCGGCTTCGCTCATCGGCAGGTCGGCGGCGTACTTCGACCCCTTCATGGCGTCGGCATAGATGCGGCGCGCCTGCTCGTACGGGAAGTCCAGCGGCTTGATGTTGTTGGACTTGGCGTACGACACGACTTCCGATGCGAAATGGTGCCCGGCGCGGAACGGCAGCTTGTACTTGTGCATCAGCACGTCGGCCAGCTCCTGGGAGGCGGTCCAGTCGCTGTTCAGCTCTTCCAGCGCGCGTTCGGGGCTGATGACCATGGCTTTGAGCACGCGGTCCCAGCGCTTGAGCGCGGAGATCCCGCTGTCGACCATCGCGGAATTCTGCTTCACGTCCTTGGGGTCGCTCATGCCCGGCGTGATGTTGTGCGTTTGCAGGACCGGACCCATGGCCAGCGTCACGGCGGTCGATGCGTCGCTGCGGGTGTCGTTGAGCAGGCCCGGGTTGCGCTTTTGCGGCATGGCGCTGGACACGTAAGTGTTGCCGCCGCCTTCTTCCAGCAGGATCCACGGACGCGACTGGGCGTACTGGGTCATGACGTCTTCCACGAAATTGCCGGTGCGCAGCGCAATGCTGGTCACGATGGAGGCGACTTCGACGGGCTGGTCCATCGACGAGATCTGCGAGGCGTCGTAGGCGTTGTCCACCAGCGCGGCAAAACCCAGGTACTGCGCCATGCGCTTGCGGTCCAGCGGCCAGCTGGTGCCGTTGAGCACCGTGGTGCCCATGGGCGAGCGGTCGATGCGGACGTAGGCTTCGCGGATGCGCTGGGCGTCGCGCGCCAGGCCCGCCGCCTGCCCCAGCAGGTAATGCCCATAGCTGTTGGGCTGCGCGGCCACGCCATTGGTGTAGTTGGGCACGATGGTCCCGGCGTGCTTGGCCGCCAGTTCCACCAGCGTGCCGGACGTGGCGTTCAGCTGGCCGGCCAGTTCCAGCAGCTTGTCGCGCAGGATTGCGCTGCGGTAGGTGGCGTGCATGTCCTGGCTGGAGCGGCCCGCGTGCAGCAGGGTGATGTCCTCGCCGGCCGCCTTGATCAGCAAGGGCTCGAAGGTAATGACGCTGGCCGGCCGCTTGGCGCCCGGCTGGTTGCCGTCGCTGATCACCTTGGCCACGCCGGCCGCCAGGCGCGGCGCCATGGCCTTGTCCAGCAGCCCTTCGTCGGTGTTGATGACGGCGGTGGCCTTGTTGATCTCCCCCAGCCAGAAGAAGGGATCGCGGGGCGGGCCCTGCTGGGCGGACGCGGCGTTGGCGCCCAGCGTCAGCGCAAGGGCGGCGCCCAGGGCGGGTAGAAACTGTCTCATGGCGTTCTCGTTATAGGGGTGGCCGGACAGTTTATCCAAGCGCCTTGCCCGCGGACATCCTGTATTTCACGGATGAACAGGCAAAGCCGCAGGGCGAAAAAAAAGCTGGCGCCAGAGGCGGCCAGCTTTTTCCGTGCGCCTGGGCGCGTGCGCTTAGAAGCGCCAGCTCACGTTCACGGTGCCCGTGTTCTGGCGGTTGCCGTCGCCGAACTGCCCGGAGTAGGCCAGGCCCAGGGTGGCGTTCTTGCTCATCGCCAGGTCCACGCCCACTTCCATCACCGCCGCGTCGCGCGCCAGCGGCGCGCCCGCCACCGTGAAGGGCTGGCTGCCGTCGAACGACATCGTGGCTTCCGGATTGACGTCGCCGTAGGCATGGCGCCATCCCAGCATGCCGCGCAGGCGGCCGGCCGTTTCCTTCACGTTGAAGGTGGTCTGCGCGCGCAGGCCGAGCGTGGTCGTGCCCACGTGGCTGGTGCTGCTCTTGCCGCTGAGCGCCGCGTCGCCGCCCGATTCAGAGAAGCCGCGGGTGCGCAGGTCGCTGAAGTCCGCGCCGACGAACGGCTCAAGCGTGACGCGGTCGTTCAACGCAATCGCATAGCCCACATCGGTAAAGATCTGGCCGGTGCTCGCGCTGTAGTCCGCCTTGAGCTCCTGGCGCTCGCCGGCGGCGTTGATGTTGCGCTTGCTGCTGATGTCGTGCCACGTGTAGGCCAGGCCGGCGGTCACGTTGATCTTGCCCTGGCCGGCCTGGAAACCCTTGCCGCCGTAGATGATCGCGCTGTAGCTGTTCACGTCGGACTTCGCGGAACGGTCGTCGACAGTGATGCGGCTGTCGGTGTAGCCGAACGCGCCGCCCAGGCGCCAGCCATCGCCCACGCCATGGTCGCCGCCCACGAACACGCCGGCGTCGGTTTCACGGGTCTTGGCCACGTTGCCGTTGCCGTCCATGGTGCGCCAGTTGCCGAAGACCTGCGCCCACATCGGCTGCGCGGCGGAACGCGGCAGCGTGGAGGCATCGCCGCGGCCCACTTGGGCCGTGGCCGGGCCGGGCAGCCAGCCGGCGTTCATGTTGGCGCGCAGCTGCGCCGTCGGCAGGCTGGCCACGTTGTTGCTTACGTTCTGCATCGCCGACACGCTGCTGCCGAACGATTCGCCCGCCAGGTCGGCGAACACGCCGGCCGGAGCGCCGCTGGGCAGGTTGAGCACGCGCTTGTACAGCGAGCTGGAGGCGGGCAGGCTCTGCACCGCATTCGCGGCCGAACGCTGGTTGCCGGTGACGGCCAGGTCCGCGAACTGGATCGGACGGGTTTCGCCGCCGGTGTTGCCGGTGTTGCCGCCCGTGTTGCCGGTGCCGCCGCCATTGTCCTCGGGCGGGGCGACGGGATCCACCGGAACTGTCTTCAGGTTGACCGTCAGCACGACGTCATTGCCCTGATAGGCCAGCTTGGGATCCAGATACGCCAGGTTGCTGGAGAGGCTGTCGAATTGCCCGTTCAGGCCGCCGTCCGCGGTCACGATGGTGTAGGCGGTAGACGGGGCATAAGAGCCGCCCGCGCCCACGTGCAGCACCGAACCCGCGAGGTTGGCCGCGCCCATGGCATGCACGCTGTCATGCTTGCCGTCCGCCGTGGCATCGACGCGATAGGTCGAGTTCGCGTCGAACGTCAGGTTGCCGTTCACCGTCAGGGCGCCGACCGGCTTTGCGGCGGTGCCGGGCGACAGCGTCGAGCCCGCCAGCAGCGTGGTCGGGCCCACGTCGCCCGAGCCGGCCAGCGTGCCGGAGATCGCCATAAGGCCCTTCACTTCCTTGTTGGCGATCGTCAGCGTCTTGCCGGCGGCCACGTTGACGTGCTGGACGCTGATGGTGGACGACGGGGTGTAGTCGGCGTTGATGTTGACGGCGCCGCTGCCGGTCACGCTGCCCGTGATCTCGCCGCCCTGCACGTCCAGCGTAGAGCTTCCCAGCCGCACATTGCCTTTGATAGTGCCGGAGTTCGTGAGAACCATCGGCCCGGCCGCGTTCGCGATATCCACCGCGGCATCATCAAGCTTGCGGTCGATGGTGCCGGTATTCAAAATGCCGCCGGCCACCATGCCGCCGGAAACCACGATGCCGGCCTCGAGTGTTCCCGTATTGACGATGCGTCCGAGAACCGAGCTGCCATTGGTCACTTCAATGCCGACGCCCAGGCCATAGCTACCCGAGATTTTGCCGTTGTTGGAGATGTCGCCAACAATCTCGGCTCCATCCACGATGCTGATGGCGCGTATTCCAGTCAGCTGCTTGCCAGGATTGTTAACGATCGAACCAAACACCATTGAGGACCGGACCTTGATGCCGTCGTTCCCGCCGATCGCTGGCCATAGCTCGCCATCGTTGATGATGCTGCCGCCCACCGTTGAATTGGTGACCACGCTGATGGAGTTATAGCCGCCGGTGTTCGTGATGTCGCCGGGCTCCACCCCGTTGTGCAGGATATAGTCGCCTCCTCCAGCTGCAAATGCGGACGGCGTCGCCAAAGGCGAAAAACTCAGGCTAAGCAGAAGAGCGAGGGGAGTGAGCTGGAAACGGCGAGACATTTGTATGAACCATGTAAATTTCGTGTCTGAAATATACTGATCCTTGCATTCTCAAACCTGAGCAAATCTGAGCGATTTGTAAAGCCCGGATTTTCTTTCCAAAATTAGCGCCATAAAGAACGACGAAAGCCGAATTTGAAGGAAAATTCGCATTTCCCTGCAAGGCTAGAAAGATACAAATAGATGCTTTATCGCAACAATTGTCGGCTATCGAGAACCAGGATCCGCGAAACCCGCGGACCCTATCAGCCCGCCCGGCGCTGCGGCAGGCTCAGGCAAAAACAGACCGGCTCGTCGCCGCCGGCGGTCTTCAGCATCACCGAGCCGCCCAGCCGCTCGGCAATCGAACTGACCAGGTACAGGCCCAGGCCGGCGCCCGGATGACGCAGCGCGTTCTGCCCCCGGTAGTATTTCTGGAACAGGCGCTCCTGCTCGGCCGGCGGAATCCGGCTGCCCGGGTTGGCGACCTCGATGCGCAGCATCGCGCCCTCCTCGCGCACGGACGCCAGCACCGTCCCGCCGTCCGCGCAATGCCGGTCCGCGTTCGCCAGCAGATTGCGCAACGCAATGCGCAGCATGCCCGCGTCGCAGTCCAGGACATGCTCGCCCGGGCCGTACTCGCACCGGATGCGCCCGGGAGGGAATTCGCGGTCCAGATCCTCCAGCAAGGCAGGCAAGTCGCACCGGGACATGCGCAGCGCGGCCCGCGGCTCGCGCATGCGGTCGTGGGTCAGGTATTCATCGACCAGCGCCAGCAGGCGCATGGCGGCGTCGCGGATGTTGCCGCAGCGCGCCAGGCTCTTCTCGACCGGCGCGGCAAGGTTGCGGCCGAGCTGCTGCGCCGACGTGGTGATGATGGCCAACGGCGTGCGGAATTCGTGGGACACCATGGCCACGAAGTCGCGCTGCTCCACGAACACCTGCCGCTCCTTATCCAGCGAGGTGCGCAGCTCGCCCTCCAGCTCCACCCTGCGTTCGATCTCGCTCTGCATTTCGGCCGTGCGCAAGGCGACTTCCTGTTCCAGCCGCTGGCTGTGCTGGCGCGCCAGGTCCGCCGCCACGTTGGCCTGCTGCCGCTCCCGGATGCGGCGCCGCCGTTCATAGCGCCCCACGATGAAGAGGCTCAGCAGCAGCATGTGCAGCATCGTGCCCAGCGTGGAGACGTACTCCGTGAAGGCATTGACCGGCAAGACGCCCAGGTTGCGCAGAAACGCGATCAGCACGCTGACATAGAACACCCCGAAGGCCAGCGCGAAGAAGCGCGCCGGCCGCCAGCCTCTTTTGAGCAGGTAGGCGGCAAGCGACGAAAAGCCGACGATCAGCAGCAAGGCCAGCGCCTGGATCGGCTGCATGCCCCAGGCGTAGTGGCCCGTCACGATCAGCGTCGAGCAGGCGACGGCGATGCCCCAGAACAGCGCTTCCAGCCAACGCACCGCGCGCGGGTAAAGCGCCGCCAGGTCCAGTTGGCGGAACGCGATACGCATGGCGACAGGCAGGCTAATGGCGATGCCCACGCCCAGCAGGCGGTCGCTCCAGCCCACCGGCAAGCCCGTAAGTTGCTGCACGAGCCCCAGCGACAGGACTTCGTTGAAGACGCAGCTGCCGATGTAGGCCAGGAACAGGCCGCTCATCGGCGCTCGCGTGACCAGCCAGAAGGCGGCGTGCGCGCAGATCAGCAGCAGGTAGAAGCCGAAATACAGTCCGAACAGCAGCCCTTCGCGGCGCGATTGATTGTCAAAGGCCAGGCGCTCCCAGACTTCCAGGCGGGTCGCCAGCGCGTTCTTGCTTTGCAGGCGCACCAGGATCACGTAGCTGCCGGCGCCCGGCGGATCGAACTGGATCGCCGGGCTGCGATAGTCCACCGGCCAGTCCCTGCGCGGCAGGTCCTCGCCGCTGCGCCCCAGCAGCGTCCAGCCCCCGCCCCGGCTCACGTACACCTTCACATCGTCCAGCAGCGCGTTGCTCAGGCGCAGCATCCAGCCGCCTTGCGGGATCTGGTCCACCTGCACCGGCAGCCGCAGCCAGACCGTCGCCGGCGTGAAACCCGCGCTGAGATTGCCGGAAAGCGCGGTCCAGTTGCGGGCCTCGGCCGCATCGGCGGCATCGAGCGCGCCGCCCGCGTCGTCCAGGCGCTCAAGATGGCCCCCGGCGTCATGCACGCGCACCTTCCCGTCCAGGCGCAGGGGCTCGGCGCGCGCCTGCGCGGCCGCCGCCGTCAAGCCTGCCATCAACAACGCCAGCATCCCCAGCCACGCCAGCGCCGTGGAGTAATATTTCCGTTTCATCAAGTCGCATTTCCCGTGCAACCAGGCAGATTACACCAGCCCCCCGGGCCGCATTTCCGCAGGCGCGTCGCATGCCTGAAGTGATACTGCTCGAAGACGAGCCCGTGCTGCGCCAGGAACTGGGCGAGTTTCTCGAAGAGTTGGGCTATGCGCCGATGTGCGTGTCCAGCCTGCAGGAATTCGACCAGCGCTTCGACGCCAGCCGCCATCACCTTGCGGTCATCGACATTGGTTTGCCCGACGGCTGCGGCCTGGACCTGATCCAGCGCCTGCGCCGGGACGGCCAGCAAGTGGGCATCGTGGTGTTCAGCGCGCGCCACACGGGCGCCGACAAGATCCAGGGCCTGGGCATGGGCGCCGACCATTACCTGGGCAAGGGCTGCGATCTCGATGAGCTGGCGGCAACGCTGGCGGCCCTGGTGCGCCGGCTGGGCCTGCGGCAGCCGCCGCAAGGCCAGCCGCCCGCCGACTGGCTGCTGGAGGTCGGCCCGCGCCGGCTGCACATCCCCGGCGCGCCCGCCGTGCCGCTGTCGCAGCAAGACCTGATGGTGTTGCGCTGCCTGATGAGCCAGCCCGGCGAGAACATCAGCCGCCGGCAGATCATCGAAGCCCTGGGCGCCGACTACCTGGAATACGACCAGCGCCGCCTGGATACGCAGATGCGGCGCCTGCGCCGCCGCGTCGAAGCCGCCAGCGGCCAGACGCTGCCGGTCAAGACGCTGCGCAACAGCGGCTACTGCTTCTATCTGCCGGCGCAAGTGCGGGCGTAGCCAGCGCCCGGGCCCTTTCCTATAACATACCGGCGAAAGTCACCACACCCTTTCCCATGCCGCGTCCGAATCTGGTCAATGCCGAAACCCTGTGCCTGATCGCCAAGCTGGGCAGCTTCCGCGCCGCGGCCGAACGGCTGCACACATCGCAGCCCGCCGTGTCGGCGCGCATGAAGGAACTGGAACAGGCGCTGGGCTTCCCGCTATTTGAAAAGCGGGGACGCCGGCTGGAATTGACGGTGCCCGCGCGCCGCTTCGCCGAACGCGTCGAACCCCTGCTGCTGGCGGTGGAAGACGCCTTCACCGATGCCGAAGCCGTCACCAATGCGGCCGGCACGGTGCGCATAGGCATGGGCGAGATTTCCATGACATGGTTCTCGCGCGTGGTGCCCGAGCTGCGCCGCGCCCTGCCGCGCGTCTCCTACGAGATCGAACTGGACCTCGCGGTCAAGCTGCAAGAGCACCTGGCGTCGGGCGCGCTGGATATCGCGATCGTGGCCAATCACCTGCGCGACGACCAGTTCACCTGTGCCTCGCTGGGCACGACCCGCATGTCCTGGATGATCTCGTCCCGGCTGCTGACCGACGCCCATGGCCAGCCGCGCCCGATGCAGTCGCTGTTGCAGACCGTGCCCCTCTGGTGCGTCTCCCGCCCGTCCGGGTTCTTCGGCCCCGCGCAAGACGAGCTGCGCGACATGGGCGCCAACCTCGACAATATCTGCAGCTGCAATCGCCTGAACAGCCTGATCGACGTGGTCGAGGCGGGCGGCGGCATTGCCCAGCTGCCCGAGATGATGGTGGCCGATCAGGTGAAGGCCGGCACGCTGGTCCCGGTGGACCCGGACCTGGAGCCGCTGACGCTGGAGTTCACCATCGCCACCCACCGCAATCAGGGCCAGGCGGTCGTCCAGCAGGTGGCGCAGGCCCTGACGCGGCTGGGCAAGGCCGCCACGAGCAAGGCCTAGGCGGACGCTTCACGCATCGAGCAGCGCGCGCTTGAGCACCTTCCCACTGGCGTTGCGGGGCAGCTCCGCGATGAATTCCACGTGCTCCGGCACCTTGAAGTACGCCAGCCGCTCGGCGCAGTATGCCCGGATGGCCGCGGCGTCTTCCGCGCGGTTGCCGTGCAGCACGATGAACGCCTTAACCGACTGATCCCGGACCGGATCGGGAATGCCGACCACGGCCACGTCGCGCACGTCGGGGTGGCCCATCAGCGCCTCTTCCACCTCCGCCGCGGAGATGTTCTCGCCGGCCCGCTTGATCACTTCCTTCTTCCTGCCGAAGAAAAAGAAGTTTCCCTTGGCGTCCTGGCTCCCCAGGTCTCCCGTGTGCAGCCAGCCTCCTTCGAACACCGCCTGCGTCGCGGCCGGATCCTGGAAGTAGCCCAAGGTCAGCGTGCGTCCGGGCCGGCCCCGCACAACGATCTCTCCCACCTCCCCGACGCCCACCGGCTGGTTGTCGTCGTCCACCACGAACACTTCGCGGTCGGGCGCCGGACGGCCGATAGACGGATAGGCGGACGGCGACGCATGCGGCTGCAAGGTGATGTAGAGCATGGATTCGGACTGTCCGTAGCCATTGCGCAGCGGAATGCGGAAGCGCTCGATGAACGCCTCGATCTCGGGCTCGGAGATATTGATGGCATACCCCGCGAACCGGACCTGGTGCGCCGTGTCGAACGGCGTGGGAGGCTGGTTCAGCAAGGTCCGGCACAGCATGCCCGACAGGCTGCATACGGTGATGCGGTGCTCTATCAGCTGGCGCAAGTAGCGCGACGCGCTATAGCGTTCGCCGATCACCGCGGTGGCGCCCGCCGTCAGGCAGGACAGCACCGTTTCCTGGCAGTTCGCGTGGAACAGCGGCTTGTTGTTGAACACCCGGTCCGCGCGGGACAGGCCGCTGTTGGCCGCGCCCGCCTGGCCGCACCAGAGCAGATTGGCCTGCGTGAGCATCACGCCTTTCGGCCGCGCCGACGTGCCCGAGGTGTACAGGATCTGCGCCAGGTCGTCGCTGTCCATCTCCGGCGCCTGGAATTTCCCGGGCGGCGCCGACAGGCCGCCGGCCAACCCGTCCGCGCGCGCCACCGGGATGATGTCCGGCGCATGTTCCATCCCCGCGCAGACTTCACGTATCAGGGCCTCGTGCGCCGGCTCGACCAGCGCCAGGACCGGCTGGCAATGCCCGAGCTGGTAGGCCGCCTCCGGCGCCGTCAGATAGATGTTGCCCGCCACGAGCACGGCGCCCGCCAGCATCAGGCCCATCCACAGAGGCACGTACTCCGCCGTATTGCCCATGAACACGAAGACGCGGTCGCCCGGCTGCACGCCCTGGGCCTGCAGGCCCGCCGCGTAGCTCAAGGCGCTCTCGCGCAACTGGATGAAGCTCAGCTGACTGATGTCGCCATTCTGGTACTCATGCACGATCGCCAACCGATGCCCGTGGCACAGCGCCTGCTCATCGAGCAAATCCTTGATCGTGCGATTTCCTACAGCGTCCATCCAGCCTCCGTGTTTCTGATTTTCAACGGCCGCCCGGCCCGGGCCAGGCGCGCCTCTTGGTAAGAAAACGAGTATAGGAAGCGGCATTTCGCCGCACCAGCTAAACGTTTTTATGCGTATTGATCAAGGTTTCTCATGCATTCGCGCGCGGCGGACGCATCGACGGAATTGATGCGTTTCCATCAAAACGTTTTCTTAGTTTCCGGCGGCGGGAAAACCTATACTCCGGTTGAAAGACGCCGCGCATGACCGGCGCCATCAATCAAAAAAATCAGAGACAGGAGGAGCCGCCGTGACCGGGGCATCGATAAAGGAACAGGTTTCAGCCGAGGAATGGGCGCTGCGGGTCGACCTTGCCGCCGCCTACAACCTGGCGGTCGCCATGCGCATGACCGACCACATCTATACGCATATCTCGGCCCGCGTTCCCGGCGACGAGCCGCACTTCCTGATCAATGCCTACGGCCTGACGTTCGACGAGATCACCGCATCGAACCTGGTCAAGGTGAACATCGACGGCGATATCCTCATCGATCAGACCGGCCTGGGCATCAACCCCGCCGGCTTCGTCATCCATAGCGCCATCCATCGCGCCCGGCATGACGCCGCCTGCGTCATGCACACGCATACGGCCGCCGGCATTGCCGTGTCCGCGCAGCAGGCGGGCCTGCTCATGATCTCGCAGCACGCCATGCGCTTTCACAAGCGCATCGCCTACCACGACTACGAAGGCGTTGCGCTGGACATGGACGAGCAGCAGCGGCTGGTGGCGGACCTGGGCCCGCATGGCGCGATGATCCTGCGCAACCACGGGCTGCTCGTCTGCGGCGCGAGCGTGCCGGACGCATTCGACGCCATGTTCTACCTTGAGCGCGCCTGCCAGGCGCAGATCGCCGCGCTGGCGGGAGGCATGCCTCTGGTGATTCCGCCGGAGGCCGTGGCCGAGAAGGTGGGCCGCCAGTTCGATCGCCTTGACCGCCCGTCGCGCCATAAGCACTGGCCTCCCCTGCTCAGGATGTTGCAGCGGACCCGGCCTCAATACCAGGATTAGCGGCAACGGCGCCGCCTCGCGGCGGCCCATTTTCCAGCGAAGATATGAAAGATTCTCATCAATGCCGCGTCGCGGTATATGGTGCGGGCGCGATCGGCTGTCTGCTCGCGGCGCGCCTGGCCAAGGCGGGATGCGAGGTATCCATGGTCGCCCGCGGCCAGACCCTGGCCGCGCTGCGGAAAAACGGCGTAAGCCTGACCGTCGACGGCGCCACGCAAAGCTATCCCGTGCATGCCACGGACGATCCGGCCGACGTGCGCGGGGCGGACTATCTGTTCCTGACCGTCAAGCAGCAGGCCCTGGACGACATCGGCGGCCACCTCGCGCCCATGCTGGCGGCGCACGGCGCGGTCGTGCCGGCCATGAACGGCATCCCCTGGTGGTATCTGCCCACGCTGGATTCCCCGCTGGGAGACGCGCCGCTGCGGTCCGTCGACGCCCGCGGCATCCTGAAGCGCGCCGTGCCGCTGGAACGGGTGCTCGGCTCGGTCGTGTACATCGCGGCGCATGCGCCGGCGCCCGGCGTCGCGGTGCAGAACGCCCGCAACAACCTGATCATCGGGGAGCCCGGCGGCGAGATCTCCGGCCGCGCCGCCCGGCTGGCCGGCTTGCTGACAGCCTCCGGCATGCAATGCGACATCAGCGCGAACATCCATGAAGCCGTCTGGATCAAGGCGGCCGGCAATGCCACGTTCAACCCCTTGAGCGTGCTGGCCAACGCCGGCATGAACGAGCTGGTCGAAGACCCCTACCTGGGCAGGCTGGCGCGCGCCATGCTGCACGAATACCTGACGCTCGGCGCGGCGCTGGGGCTCCCGCTACGGACGACGGTCGAGCAGCGGATGCAGGCCGCCGCCAGCGCCGGCGCCGCGAAGACGTCGATGCTGCAGGACGCGCTGAAGGGAAAGCCGCTGGAGGTCGACGCCTTGATCGGCTCCATGGTGGAAATCGCCGAAAAGCTGGACCTGGACATGCCCTGCGCCAGCATGGTGTGGGGACTCATCCGGCGCCGGAACCGCAGCGCCGGTTCAACTTGAAAACCAAACCTATAAAACCTCTGGAGACAAAAGATGAAATGGCTATCGCACTTCCTGGCCGCATCCCTGGTTTGCGCGGGCGCCGCCGCCCACGCGCAGGGCTACCCGGCCAAGCCGATCAACATCGTGGTTCCCTTCACGCCGGGCGGCGTGACCGACGTGATGACCCGCCAGATCGCCGCCAAGCTGCAGGGCGACCTGGGCCAGCCCGTCGTGGTGGTCAATAAGCCGGGCGCCGGCACCATGATCGCATCCGCGTTCGTGGCCAAGGCGCCGGCCGACGGCTACACGCTGCTGATGGCCGCCTCGTCGCTGGGGATCGCGCCTAGCCTGTACAAGGCCACCGCGAACTACGACCCGGTCAAGGACTTCCAGCCCGTGTCGCTGATCGCCAGCGTGCCGCACATCCTGGTGACCGGAAACCAGGTCAAGGCGGCCAGCGTCAAGGACCTGGTCGCGACGCTCAAGAAGGATGGCAAGCCCGCGACGTTCGCCTCTTCCGGAAACGGCACGTCCAATCATCTGGAAGGAGAACTCTTCGCCGCGCTGACCGGATTGAAGATGACGCACATTCCCTACAAGGGCAGCGTTCCCGCGCTGACGTCCCTGGCGGGCGGCGAAGTCGATCTTCTGTTCGTGGACATCGCGGCCGCCAAGCCCTTCCTCGACGCGGGCAAGGTGCGTCCCCTGGCCGTGACCACCAAGACGCGGTCCAGCGTGTTGCCCGACCTTCCCACGGTGGAGGAATCCGGATTGCCGGGCTACGACGCCATGCCCTGGCTGGGCATCGTCGCGCCGGCCGGCACGCCGCCGGCCGTCATCGACCGGCTGCAGGCCTCGCTGCAGAAGATGAAGGCGGCTCCCGATATCCAGGAGCAATTCAAGAAAATGGGCCTGGACGCGCTGTTCAGCAAGCCCGACGAATTCGGCGCCTTCATCGTCAGCGACAGCGCCAAGTGGGCGGCGCTGATTCAAAAATCCGGCGCGACCGCGGAATAAGCCGATCCGGTTCCGGGGCGGCGCCGATGGCGCGAGCCCACGCCCCGGAACTCATGGACCTGGCGAGAACCGGGGCTCAAATCCCTCGGCCCGCAATTCCTCCGCGATCAGCTCAGCGATCCTCAGCTTCCGGTCCCCCTGCATGCGGCTGTTGATCGCGGCGATGCTGACCGCCGCATGGCTGCCCGGCGTGATCTGGAAGTTCATGCCGACTCCGCTCACTCCTTCCGTGACGAGGTTATCCGTGCTTGCATATCCGAGTTTGCGCGTCTGCGCCACCAGGCGCCGCAACTGCGCCAACGTGGGCCCCTTGGGCCGGAATTCATCCCGGTGCCGCTCATACAGCTTCTCGATCTCGTCGTCCGAGAACAGGGACAGCAGCGTCATCCCTGCTGAGCCTATCCCCAGCACCCGCATGCCGCCCACTTGCAGCACCAGCGCCTTGACGGGAAAGGATCCTTCTTCGGACAGCAGGCAATGCCCATAGTCGCCGTTACGCACGACCAGGAACGCCGTGTCTTCCGTGCGGCGCGCCAGGCGCTGCATGAAGGGCCGGCAGCGGTCCAGGATGGGCGCGCCCTTCATCGCCGCCAACCCCAGCTGCATCGCTTCCAGGCCCAGGCGGTACACCTTGTTCGAGTCGCGTTCCACCAGGCCGGATTCCGCCAGGCTGCACGCCAGCCGGTAGGCCGTCGTGCGGTCCAGCCCGGCCGTCTGCGCCAATGCGTTCAGCAGGACTCCTGATGGGTGATGCTCGGCGATCTGCTTGAGCAGGCCCACCGCGCGAAACACCGTCTGCGCGCCTTTCACGTTCTTCTCGTCACCCATCGCTTTCGCCGTTCCGCTATTGTTGTGCACATATTAAACGTTGCCGATTCTTTTGTTTGCATCATGAATATTCACGGTGGAATCATCGAATCTGGCGGCAACGACTTGAATCCATGCCGACTGAATCCCTACGCCATTCATAGAAGGACCCCTACATGCATCGCGATACCCAGGCTTCCGATTTCCCGCTCAGCAACGACGCATGGGAGGCCACGCTCAAGCGCGCTCTGGAGTGCGCCAACATCCCCACCTTGCTCATGGTGCTGGTCCACCTCACCGGCGACACGCAGTGGCTGTCCGAGCGCTACCAATGCACGCGCATCCGGGGCCTGGAAGACAACGATCCGGGCGGCCTGCCGGAAGACGTGCAGAACGAGATCCGCCTGGCGGCCTATTCCGCCGTCATCCGCGCCCGGCAGGGCCAGGCGCCGGCGCTTGCCGCCCCCACGCACGAACAGCTGGTCGCCATGCTCCGCACCAGCATCGGCGAGGATGTCCCCGACGCCTATGGCCCGATGATCGCCAGCTGGCTGGGCCTGGATCCCGACTTCGCGCTGGAGCAGCGCCACGCGTTCTCCGTGCCGCAGGGCTACCGCGTGCTGATCATCGGCGCGGGCGTGGCTGGCCTGTGCGCGGCCATACGCCTGCAGGGAGCGGGTATCCCGTATGTACTGATCGAGAAGAACGCGGAGGTGGGCGGAACCTGGTACGAGAACCGCTATCCGGGCGCCGGCGTCGACACGCCCAACCACATCTATTCGTACTCGTTCGCCAAGCACGACTGGTCGCGCTACTTCGCCCTGCAGGGCGAGATCCAGGGCTACTTCGAAGGCGTGGCGGACCAGTACGGCGTTCGCCCCAACATCCTTTTCAACACCCGCGTCGAATCCGCCCGCTACGACGAAGCCAGCCTGCGCTGGAACGTGCGCGCGGTGGGACAGGACGGCAAGGAGCAGGACTTCGTGGCCGATATCCTGATCAGCGCGGTAGGGCTGCTGAACGTTCCGAAACTGCCGCCGATAGCGGGCCTGGATACCTTCGAGGGCCCTTGCTTCCATACGGCGCACTGGCCGCAAGACATCGACCTGCGCGGCAAGAAGGTCGGCATCATCGGCAACGGCGCGAGCTCCATGCAGGTCGTGCCCGCCATCGCCGACGAGGTGAAATCGCTGACCGTGTTCCAGCGCTCCAAGCAATGGGCCGCCCCCTTCGAGAAGTTCCAGAAGCCGGTGCCGCGGGA
Organism: Achromobacter sp. NPDC058515; assembly: GCF_042721735.1. Classification (NCBI taxonomy): domain Bacteria; kingdom Pseudomonadati; phylum Pseudomonadota; class Betaproteobacteria; order Burkholderiales; family Alcaligenaceae; genus Achromobacter; species Achromobacter sp. NPDC058515. Next base: position 86,671 of record NZ_JBHXNI010000003.1, on the reverse strand, counting down.
TGTCCGCTTCCTGCTGCGGGACGTGCCGTACTACCAGGAGTGGTATCGGCAGCGCCTGGCCTGGATCTTCAACGACCGCGTCCACGCGACCTTGCAGATCGACCCGCAATGGCCGCATCCGGAACGCTCCATCAACAAGGTCAACGACCGACACCGCGAGCATTTCACCAGCTACATACAGGCCGAGCTCGGCGCGCGCCAGGACCTGCTGCCCGACGTGCTGCCGGACTACCCTCCCTTCGGCAAGCGCATGCTGATGGACAACGGCTGGTTCCGCACCATGGCGCGCGATCACATCAAGCTGGTCACGGGCGGCATCGACCGGATCACGGCGGGCGCGGTCGTCAGCGACGACGGCGCCGCGCATGAGCTGGACGTCCTCATCGTCGCGACCGGATTCGACGCGATCAACCTGCTGTCCTCATTCAAGCTGTACGGCCGCGGCGGACGCTCCATCCGCGAAGTCTGGGACAAGAAGGGCGCCGAGGCTTTCATGGGCGTTGCCGCGCCGGACTTTCCCAACCTGTTCATCCTGGCGGGCCCCAATACCGCGCTGGGCCATGGCGGCAGCGTGGTCGCCCTGCTGGAAACCCAGGTCCGCTATGTCATGGGCCTGCTGCAGCAAGGCATGGCGCGCGCCGGCGGACGCTTCGAGATCGAAGTCCGCAAAGACCGGCACGACGCCTACAACGCGCGCGTGCAGGCTGCCCATGACCGCATGATCTGGACGCACAAGGGCATGAGCAACTGGTATCGCAATGCGCATGGCAAGGTGGTCGCGCCCACGCCGTTCCGCAATGACGACTACTGGCACATGCTGCGCAAGACGGACATGGGCGACTACTTCTTCCGTCCAGCGGCGGCCGCCTGCGCCCCCGCCCGGCAAGAGGTGGCCTGAATGACTGGCCTGAACGGCGGCCGATGCCTGGTGCTGGGATGCGGCGGCGTGACCGGGCTGGCCTGGGAGATCGGCGTCCTGGCGGGCCTGGCGCGCCTGGGCGTGGATCTTGCCGCGGCGGACCTTTTCATCGGTTGCTCCGCGGGCGCCGTCGTGGGCGCCCAGCTGGCCCAGGGCGTGCCCGTCGCCCAGCTGCTCGCGCGGCAGCTGGACGACGCCGCAAGCGCGGAGCAATTCCGTCCGTACTCGCAGCAATCGGCCGACGAAAAAAACCACGAACTGTATGGCAAGGTGGGCGCCGACCTGACGCTGGCCCGTCAGCGCGTCGGCGCGTATGCGCTGCGCAGCGACACCCCGACGCTGGCCGAGCGCCGCGCCATCATCGCTTCCAGGCTCGCCGCCCCGGACTGGCCCGCCCGCCCCCTGCGCGTCGTCGCCGTCGATACGGCGACGGGCGAGGGGCGCAGCTTCGGCGCCGAAGACGGGGTGGACTTCGTCGACGCCATTGCCGCCAGCTGCGCGGTGCCCGGGTCGTGGCCGGCCGTGCCGATCGGCGCGGCGACCTACATGGATGGCGGCATCCGTTCGCTGACCAACGCCGACATGGCGGCGGGATTCCGCAAGGTGGTCGTCCTGGCTCCGCTCGGGTACCGCGACGGCAATCCGGTCAGCGGCCATCTGCGCCAGGAACTCCAGGCGCTGCGCGGGGCCGGCGGACAGGTCCATGCTGTGCTGCCCGACCCGGCAAGCCTGCAGGCCATCGGCGACAACGTGCTCGACCCCTCCAGGCGCGCGGATTGCGCCGACGCCGGGCTCCGGCAGGCCGACGCGATTGCGCAGGCCGTGCGGGACATCTGGCGCTGACCTCCCACCCGTTTTTCACACCGGAAAATTCCAAAAGGAGACAACATGGCCATCAATTTCCGACGCCCGGTCCGGGCGCTGCGCACCGTCATCTCCCGACAGGCGCGGATCGCCGCGGTCCTCGCCGTGTCCGCATTTGCCCTGCCCGCCGCCGCCCAGGGCTATCCGGACCGGCCTGTCAGGTTCATCGTGCCCTTCTCGGCCGGCGGATCCACCGACGTGACGGCGCGCACGCTCGGCGAAGCCATGGCCAAGGACCTGGGCCAGACCATCATCGTCGAGAACCGGCCCGGCGCGGCGGGCACCCTGGGCGCGGCACTGGTCGCCAAGGCCGCGCCCGATGGCTACACGGTGCTGGTGGGCGGCGTGGGCCCGATCATGGTCGTGCCGGAACTGGATCCCAGCCTGCCGTACCGGCCATCGAAGGACTTCGAGGCCATCGGCCAGATCACCAACAACGATTACGGCTGGGTGGTCAGCGCGGGCAGCCCCCTCAGGACGGCGGCCGACCTGGTCGACACGGCCAGGCAGCGTCCCGGCCAGTTGAGCTACATGACCACAGGCGTGGGCGGCCCGCTGCATGTCAGCATGGAGTACTTCGCCAAGCGGGAAGGCCTGAGCATGAATCACATCCCCTATCAGGGGGAAAGCCAGGCGATGGGCGACTTGCTCGCGAACCGGCTGGATGTGGCGGTCATGTCGCTGACGGTGGCGGCTCCGCAGATCAAGGCGGGCAAGGTCCGCATGATCAGCCTCCTGAGCGCGCAGCGTTCGACGCTGATGCCTGACATTCCCACGCTGGCCGAGGGCGGCTTTCCGGGCTATGAGATTCCGGTCTGGCTGGGCTTGTTCGTGCCCGCGGGCACGCCCGCGCCCGCCGTGGAGAAGCTGGCGGCCGCGATGCAGAAGTCCCTGCGCCAGCCCGCCTTTCAGGCCCGCATGCGCGACTTGGGCGCGGAGCCGGTCGGCGGCGCCCGGGATCAATACCTGGCCTTCCTGAAATCGGAATCGGCGCGGTGGAAGACGCGCGCCGCCGAGACGGGAGTCAGCCGATGACTTCCGCCCGCCTTTCCGCCGCGCCAGGCACGGCGATCATCACGGGCGCCAGCCATGGCATCGGGCGCGCCACGGCGACGCGCCTGGCGGCCGACGGCCTGAAGATTGTCACGCTTGACCGCGTGGCGCCCGAGCGCCTGCTGCCCGGCGAACGTTTCATCCAGGCCGACCTGCTGGATGCCGGCCCGCGCGATGCCGCCCTGGACATCTTGCGCCAGATCCCCGACCCTGCCGTCCTGGTGAACAATGTCGCCATCGTCAAGCTTGCGCCCGTGGATACGCTGTCGCTGGCCGACCTGCAGGTCAGCGTGGACCTCAACGTCGCCGCGGCCCTGCTCTGCGCGCAGGCCGTGCTGCCCGCGATGAAGCAGCGGGGCTACGGCCGCATCGTGAACATCAGCAGCCGGTCGGCGCTGGGCAAGGAGCTGCGTTCGGCATACGCGGCCTCCAAGGCCGCCCTCATCGGCATGACGCGCACCTGGGCGCTGGAGCTGGCGCCGCATGGCGTCACGGCCAACTGCATCGGTCCCGGCCCCGTCGCCACGGAAATGTTCCGCGCGGCCAATCCCGAAGACAGCCCGCGGACGCGCAAGATCATGCAGTCCATTCCCGTCGGGCGGCTGGGCCTGCCCGAGGAAATCGCCCACGCTGTCGCATTCTTTGCCCATCCCATGGCGGGCTTCATCACCGGACAGGTCATCTACGCCTGCGGCGGGCTGACCGTGGGCTTGAACCACGGCTAAGCGCTACAGCGGCGCCGGCTCGCCGCTGAGCCGGATCTCGGCCACGGTCAGGTCGCCGCGCTGATCCAGCGAGAATTCGTATCGGTCGGCGTAGCGCAATGCCAGGCGGCGGCACAGATTGCCGAGCCCGCCGCCGCTTTGCACCAGATCGAAGGGCGCCTGCAGCTGGCCGGGGTTATCCACCTCGATGATCAGTACGCCGCCCTGAAGCCGGGTGCGGATGTGAATCACGAACCGGTCATGTTCGGAACGCATGCCGTGCTTGATGGCATTCTCCGCCAGCCCCTGCAGCGTCATGTGGGGTATGTTGATCTTCAGCGTGGCCGGGTCGATCTGGCACCGGCATTCCAGCTGCCTCTCGAAGCGCAGGGCCTGTATGCGCACATAGGCCTGGGCCGCCTCGATGTCCTCTTCCAGCCGGCACAGCCCGCGCCCGCGCCTGTCCAGCGAATAGCGCAGGTAATCGGCCAGGCGGCGCGTCATCTCCTCGGCCACGGCTGGGCGGTCGGCGATCTCGGCGACGATGGTGTTGAGCGAATTGAAGAGGAAGTGAGGTTCTATCTGCAGCTGCAGATGCTCCAGCTCCAGCCTCAAGGACCGGGTCTCGGCCTTCATCTTGGACATGCGTTCGGCGCGCGCGGCGAGCTCGGCGGACACGCCGAAGTAGATCAGCGTCCAGATGGAGAGTATCCCCATGTAGTAGATGAATCCCAGCCGGTATTGGTTTCCGGGTATCGCGCCGATCACGTCAGGCAACAGCAGGTGATTGATGGCGTAGGCAATCGTGGCCAGCAGCGCCGAGGCCGCCAGGCACAGCAACACCGCGCAGGCAAGCACCAGGATGGGCGCGTCGGCCTTGGCCGAACGGCGTCCATGCAGCACGGCGGCCGTGCTGGTCAGGACGAACGCCAACGGCTCCAGCGACAGCGTGAGCCAGAATGCCGCGACGGCGTTGCCGAACACGGCCAGCCGGATGAAGTAGCCGATGACCGCAAGGAAAATCCAGCCCACTATCTGGGCGCGCCAAAACCCCGGAGAGGATTCCCCCTGGCTGAGCCCCTGGCCGATCGATGTCAATATCATGGACGCGCCCCCCGAAAGGGCCCTGTTCAAGCCAGGCGCCGGACCGCCGGACCGCCGGACACCGCATATGGCCTTTTATTTACCTGCGGATTTGACCGAAAGAATATACTCGCCACACCCTGGCGCCAGAGAGAACCATGCTACGTGTCCTGATCATCGACGATGAGGCTCCTGCGCGGCGCTACCTGCGCCGGCTGCTTGAAGCCGCGCCCGCGGTCCAGGTCGCGGGCGAGGCCGCTACAGTCGAACAGGCGCGCAGGCTGATCCGGGACCACAACCCGGACGCCATTTTCCTGGATATCGAACTGGCTTCCGGCACGGGATTCGATCTTCTGGACGGCCAGGAATCCGCAGCCTCCGTTGTCTTCGTTACCGCGCACACCGACTATGCCGCTCGCGCCTTCGACGTCGAGGCGGTCGACTACCTGCTCAAGCCGGTCTGTCCGGACAGGCTCAGCCAAACGCTGGCGCGGCTGCGCCCCCGCACGGCCGGCCACCTGTCCATGCGAACCCGGGCAGGCACGCGGCTGATCAAGGTCCAGGAACTGACGGTCATGCAAGCCCAAGGGGACTACGTGCGCCTGTGCGGCGTCGCCTGCGCCAACGAGCTGATGCACATCACGCTCAAGCGCCTGGCGGCGCAGCTTCCCTTCCCGCCCTTCTGCGCCCTGTCCCGTTCGGTCATCATCAATCTCGAACATATTTCCCAGCTGGAGCAGCGGCCCGGCGCGCAGACCGAAGTGACGTTCAACAATGGCGTCGATCCCATCGTCCTGGGCCGTGTCGCGTCGCTGCGCCTGCGGCGCGCGCTGGCATAGGACGCAGCCCGGGACCGGTTCGCCCGCGCTCAGAATGGCACCATCACCTTCAGCGACGCGCTGTTGCTGCGCACATGCTGCGAGAACTGCCCCTCGTACTGCAAGCGGAAATCCACGCCTCCCGCCTTCATCACCGCCAGGCCCGCCCCCACCTTGCCGATGACGTCGTCGATGGGCAGCGACGTGTCGAACGATCCGGCGCCGGCCGGCGCGCCGCGCAGGCGCGCGCTCGACGTCCAGTCGTCCTGCGACAGGAAGGACGCGCCCGCATACAGGAACGGGCGCAGCATGGCTCCGTTCTTCAGCTCGGCGCGGCCTCCGAATTCGATCATGGGCGACACGCCCATGATGAACTGGTCGCTGCCGTCGACCGACAGCGCCAGCGGGTTGGAGCCCGATTCCTTGTACCCCGGCATGCGGCTGTAGCTGAAGTCCAGGTCCAAGTAGGGCTTCACATACATGTTGCCGTGCGCGAACGTGCGGGCGGCGCGCAGGCGCGCGTTGAAACCGTACACGTCGGGCTGGCTGGACACGGCTTCCCGATAGCCGGCGATGTCGATGTTGCGGTCCATGTCGTAGCCGCCATAGCCGCCGCCCAAGGCCGCGGAAAACACCCACTGCCCCTCCTGGCGCTTGAGCACAACGCCGGCGTAGCCACTGTCGCCATTGCCGCTGACGCTGCCGTCGCTCGCGCGCACGCGGCTGTTTTCGTACGCCAGGGAGCCGCCCAGGAACCAGCCGGGGCTGACTTCGCGCTGGCCGCCGAATTGGTACGTGACGGTGTCGTAGTCGAAGCCCGACGTGCCGCGGCTGCCCTCCTGCCGGGTGGCACGCCCGCTTACCTGGCCCCAGAAGCAGTTCTGTTCGCCGGTCATTGCATCCGCGCCGGTGAATGTGGGGCACGACATCATGGCGCTGGTGAACTGCCCCATGTTCGCGGCGGACTGCAGCGCCGGCGCGAGGGTCACGCCCGGCGAAAGATTGGCGACGCTGTCGCGATAGGCGCCGGCGCCCTGGCGCGAGGCCAGGTCCAGCTGCGCGTACAACGGCGCCAGCGCGGAATTCCCGCCTGCATCCCAGGTGCGCTGCAAGTGGCTCGCGACCTGGCTCTGGTTCTCCTTCAGGCCCATGGAAGACGCATTGTAATCGGCCGATTCGACGCGAATGCGGATTTGCGGCCCGACCTGGCGCGTTTCGTAGTCAAACACCGGACTGTCCACTGCCGTGAGCGATCCCTGCGAGCTCCCCTGCACCGTCACCACGGACAGTTCGCGTTTCGGCAGCAGCGCTTGGGGCAGCACATCCATGCCGCCGGCCAGATTGGCGTCGCCCTCGATGACCATGTGCGAGGACCGCAGCGTGTCGAAGTCCGCATCGGCGCGCAGCACGCCGCTATTGGACTGGGTCAGGCCGCCGCTGACGGTCAGGGTCTGGAACTGGCCGGGCTTGCCGATCACGATCAACCCGCCGTTGCGGACGTTGCCGTTGTAGGCCACGGCGTCGGTGGCCACGGCGCCGGTGTGATTGCTGAGGATGCAGGCATTGCTGCCGTCGGCATTGGCGCACAGCGTGCTGCCGGACAGCGTGCCGTAGTTGTCGATGGTCAGCATGGAACCCGACCCGGCGCCGTACTTCCCGTCGTAGCGCGCGGCCACGCCCGACAAGGCGCCCAGCGAGGCGCCTGCATTCACGACCAGCTGGTTGGCCTTGCCCGACGCGACCCAGACTCCGCTGCCGGATCCCGAGCCGCCTTGCACATCGCCGTTGACGACGACGGAAACCGAGCTGTTCGAGGCGGTGCCGCTGTCGCTTTGCGCGAATATGCCCGCCGATCCCGCGCCCGTGGCCTGCAAGACGCCCGACTGCTGCACCTGGACTTTGCTCCCGCTGCCGCCCTGCCCGATGGATCCCGCGAATCCGCCTTGGGGGCCACCGGCAAGGCCGCCTCCGCCGCCGATCGATTGCGCGACGATGCCATGCGCATTGGCGCCGCCTGTCGTCAGGTTGCCGCTGAAGGCGACGTTGACCACGTTGCCCCCGCCGCCATCGGAGTTGACCGAGACCGACTGCCTGGCGAACCCCGCCGGATTGAATTGGATGGCTTGGGACACGTCGCCCACGATGCCGCCGCCCCCGCCGATGGACTGGGCAACGATGCCGTGCGCGCCGGCGCCTCGCGTCGTAATGCTGCCGTTCAGGTCGACCTGCACCTCGCTGGCGTTCGCGCCGTAGGAGCTGTTCCGCTGGCTGCCCAGCTGTATCGTGCCCATGCCGCTTGCGGCGCCCGTGGTCGCGATGCCGCCGCCGGCGCCGATGGACTGCGCGATGACGCCCATCGCCCTGGCGCCATAGGTGTTCAGGTTCAGGCCCCCGCCAACAGTGACGGGGCTGCCATAGCCGCCACCGCTGGCGTTGCCCGCGGTCATGCTGAACTGCTGGCTGCCGGGGTTGGCCGCCGAACTGGCGCTGCCCGCCATGGCGATGCCGCCGCCTCCGCCGATCGATTGGGCGACCAGGCCGTAGGCGCTGTCGCCCTTGGTCAGGATGGAGGCCCAGCTCCCGCCGGTGACGGTGATGGCGCCGCCGTTCCCCTGCATGCCGCCCAGTTGCATCTGGCCGCGCGCCTGCGGCGAGCCCGATCCCGCCATGCCGCCGCCGCCGCCGATGGACTGCAGCACGACGCCCGCCGCGCCATAGCCTTCGGTGTTGAAGGCGTTGACGCCGTCGCCGTTCAGCCAGGCCGTGATTTCGCCTCCCGAGCCGCCGTTGCCGCCGCTGCCCCCGACCGCCAGGGTCACATTGGATAGGGAGACGCTGGAGGACACCGCGGACGCCCCGCCCGCGCCGCCGCCGCCGCCGATGGACTGCACCACGGCCGCGTCCGCATAGTCCCCGTAGGTCTGGGTGTAGGCGCCCAGGATGGCGGGCGCGCCGCTGCTTCCGATGGCGCCGCCGTTCCCGCCCGCTCCGCCCGTCCCGCCGACGGCCACGTTGAACTGATAGGTGGTCCCGGAATCGTCCACCCGGGGGAGCGGAGAGGGGGTGCCGCTATTGCCGCCCACGGCGCCGCCCAGGCCGCCGGAACCGCCGATGCTCTGCGCCAGCAGGCCGTCCGCGTCGGCGCCATAGGTGGTGATGTTGCCGTCGCTGTTCAGGTTGATCGCGCCGCCGTTGCCTCCTCCGCCGCCGCCGCGGCCGACGGAGACGGAGCCGCGGACGTCCGTGGTGCTGTCTTCTTCGGTGGCGCTCACCTCCAGGCCGACCTGGCCGCCCTGCGATGCCCCGCCGCCGCCGCCGATGGACTGCAACAGCGCGGCGCGCGCGCCGTCGCCATGCGTGGTCACCGAGCTGCCCGGGTCTATCGTCAGGCTGGCGGCGCCGCCATTGCCGCCCGAGTTGCCGCTGCCGCCCAGGGCCAGCGTGATCGACACATTGGCATCGGTATTGATGCTGCGTCCGGTGGCCGATCCCACGCCTCCGGCGCCGCCGCCGCCGCCCACGCTCTGCACCAGGATCGCATTGGCGGAATCGCCCGAGGTGGCGATGCTGCTGCCCTGCATGACCAGCGACGCGGCGCCGCCCGTGTTGCCCGCGCCGGCGCTACCGCCCAGCGCGGATTGCAGCGATCCGCCGACCGAGTCGCCCGTGCCGATCACCGTGGACGTTGCGGAGGCGCTGCCGCCCATGCCGCCGCCGCCGCCGATGGACTGCACGATCACGCCCTGCGCATTCGCGCCCTGCGTCGTGATCCCGGCGCTGGCCAGCGTGGCCGCGGCCGTGGACCCCGCCCCGCCGGTGGCGCCCGAACCGCCCATGGCAAAGCTGACCGCCACGCCGAACGAGGCATCCTCATCGGGAACCGCGATGGTCAGGGCCTGGGCCACCGACGCGCCGCCCGCGCCGCCGCCCCCGCCCACCGATTGCACGATCACGCCATGGGCGTCGCTCGCGCCGGTCGTCACGCTGGAGTTGGAAACGTTGGCGGCCGCCGTGCCGCCCGCGCCGCCATTGCCGCCCGTGCCGCCTACCGCGACCGCCATGGAGAACCCCACGCCGGCATCGTAGGCGGACGCCGCGCCGCCCGTGCCGCCGCCTCCGCCGATGGCTTGCGAAACGATGCCGTAGCCGTGGTCGCCGCCGGTATAAACCGAACCGCCGCTCAGGTTGGCCGTTGCGTGGCCGCCCGCACCCCCGCCCCCCGCGGTGCCGCCGATCACCGCCACGCCATTGGCGCTGCCGCCGTCGCCGCCGCCGCCGCCGATGGATTGGGCCAGCATGCCGATGGACGCCGAACCGTTGACGCTCAGGCTCCCGTTCTGGGTGATGTTCACCGTGCCGCCGGCGACGGCGCTGCCGCCGGCGCCGCCCACCGAGACCAGACCGGCGCTGGCGCCCGCCGTGCCGCCGCCCCCGCCGATGGCTTGCGCGACGATGCCGTGCGACGAGGTTCCGAAGGTGGTGATGGCGGTGCGGCTGTCGACGTTGACCGTGCCGCTGGCGCCGCCGTTGCCGGCATCGGCGCCGGCATTGCCGAACATCTCGAAATTGCCCGTCGTGGCGCCGCCGATGCCGCCCATCGACTGGCCCAGGATGCCGATCGAATAATCCCCCTGGGTTCTGATCGTGCCGCCGGCGGTTCCCGCCGAGGCATCGCCGGTCGTCACATTGACCGTGCCGCCGGCGCCGCCCACGCCCGCGTTCTCCGGCGTGAAATCGACCAGCCCGCTGCTGGTCTCCACGCCGCCGCCCCCGCCGCCCAGGCTGCGCGCGACGATGCCGTGGGATTGAGTGCCGTAGGTCGAAACGCCGGCGCTGCCGCTCATGCCGACCTGGACGGTGCCGCCGTTGCCGCCGTTGGCGCCGTTGCTGCTTTCGCGTCCGGGTCCGCCGTTGCCGCCCTGGCTGATCACGCTGACGCCGGGCAGGTAGTACCCGCTGGTGGCGATCGACGAGCCGCTGTTCAGCGTGACGGTCGCCGACGAAAGGGCCGAGCCCCCGTTGCCGCCCCGCTCGCCGGTGGTATTGGTGCTGGTCATCGGCCCGCCGCCGCCATTGCCGCCCAGGCCCACCATCACGATGCCGCCGGACAGGGACGCCAAGGTCGTCGGCTCGGGCAGGGAATTGGTGGTGACCGAGATCTGGCCATTGTTGACGGCCGCCATGGTGCCGAATCCGCCGCCCTGGCCGCCGTTGTCGCTGCCGTCGCTAGAGGTAAACCCCGCGTTGCCCTGGCTGGCGACATACAGCCCGCGCACGCCGTTGGTCAGCGTGTTGCTGGTGGCGCTGCCAGGAATTTCCACATTGACCTGCACCGTCCCGCTGTTCGTGATGACCGTGGCGGCGGCGGGGTTCCCGCCGCCGCCCGTGCCGCCCCAGCCGTTGTCCTTGCCGCCGGCGCCGCCGAGCGATTCGGCGCCTATGCCCCAGGCGTAGCGGCCCGCGCTGCTGGACGACACCGAAACCGAGCCGTTATTGGCGATATTGACGATGTCGCTGTTTCCGCCATTGCCGCCCACCTGGTCGCTGCCCACGGCGCTCATCTGATCGCCGCCGGTTCCGCCTATGCTGGCTCCGTAGATGCCCACGCCGCCGTAAGGCAGCTTTTGCACCACGACCTGCCCGTTGTTGACGATGTTGACGGCCGACCCATTGCCGCCCCCGCCGCCGCTGCCGCCGCCAAAGTTGTCCGGCGGCGTGCCGCCCTTGCCGCCCACCGATGCGCCGTAGATGCCGAACTGTGCGCTGCCATCGTCCCACACGCCCGGCGCGGCCCCTTGCGGGGACTCCGCGGGAGAGCCGTTGGTCTCTACCGATTCGTTGTTGGTGATGGTGATCGCGCCGCCCCAGCCGCCAAAGGTGCCGCTGTCTTTCCCGTCGGGAGAACCCGTGCCGCCCTTCAGGCGCACCAGCAGCGCGGCCTGCTGCGGGTTGGGGCCGAGGTAGCCGTTGTTGACCACGATGTAGTTGCCGCCATAGCCGCCGCTGTTGGTGCCGGTGCCCGTGCCGCCGGTGTAATCGACGGTCAGGTTGCCGCTCTGGGTGGCATCCACGGTGCATGTGGTGGACGTGGAAGGGTTGGGCTGCGGGCAGCTGATATCGGCAAGCGCGGGTTGCGCCAGCATCAGCCCGAGCACGGTTGCAACACCCTTGCATGCCGGCAGGTTGGCGGTCAGCTTCTTCATATCGAATCCTTTGCGGGCAGCCGGTACGGCTTAAACCGAAGACGTATCGATTTTTGTCACCACGCAAAAGGAAGGCATGCTTTTTTCGACGAAACGTCGATTTGCCTCGGCGTAACGGTCGGCGGCGCGCGACCACATGCGATCGAACCCGGTTTTGAACATTAATGTTTCAATTCGAACGGCTATAACGTAACGAATTGCGCCCACCGCCCGCGCTTGGCGGGCCGGCGTCAAGCCCTGCAGAACGTGATCTGGAAGCTGCCCGGCAGTTCAAAGGCCACGTGGTGCCGCAGCTGCGGCTCGATCAGCACCTGCTGGCCCGCCGTCAGCACGGCCTCGGCGCCAGGCGGATCGTCCTGCGTGAAGCGCAGCACGCCCGCGTGCACCTTGAGCAGGCCCCAGGTGCCGGCCTTGGTGGAATGCGCCGCCTTCAACGCATTCGGCAGGTTCTCCGGCGTGAACACCGGACTGTCCTTGTAGGGCCGCACCCCCTCGGGCAAGGTGTCGGGCAGGCTGGGCATGGCTGCGCGCTGCTGCCACACGCTCCATAGCTTGGCGGCAATGCGCTCGGCCATGGCGTCGACCTTCGCCTGCAAGGCCGGGCATCCCAGTTCCGCCGAGGCGCCGTGAAACAGGGCAAGCCAGCGCTGGAACAAGGGCCAGGACAAGTCGGGAATCCGGGCGTGCGCGGGAATCGGCGCGCCCTTGAAGCGACGCGTGCCCAGCGCCAGCGACGACCAGAAGTCGCACAGCATCTCCAGGTGATGATCCCAGTCCGCCACGCGCGCATTGAAAATCGGCCCCAGCGCCTCGTCCTGGCGCACCCTGGCATAGAAACGGTGAACCAGCCGGCGGATATCGTCTTCGGTATAGGGCGCCGGCGTCGGGGCGGGAGGTCCGGCAGGGTCGGGATGGAACATGGCGCAAGGCTCGGGCGTCGGGATCAACCGCCCATTCTCCGGTCCCCCGGCGCAGGCTCCCATGACGCAAGTCATTGGCGCGCCGCGGCCGGCGCGCTATGCCGCCGGCGCCGCGCCCCTGCCCGCGTTCAGAACGGCCGCCGCGCCGTCACGGACAAGCCGGCCAGATGGGCCGGGTCGTGCACGACCCACTGGCACCGCTTGCCGCTGATGTAGCCCTGCGACTGCCAGTCATTGAGCAGGCGGCTCAGCGTTTCGGCGCGTATGCCCAGGTGCGCGGCAAGCTGGCGCTGGTTCAGCGGCAGCGTCAGCGCGGCGCCCTGGCGCTCATGCAGCCCCATCAGGTAGTTGGCCAGCCGCTCGGCCGCGGAACTGGAGGTGATCCAGTCGACCTGGTTCACCTGGTCATAGACGGCCTTGCTCAGCCCGGCCAGCAGCCTGAGCGCCAGGTCGGGCCACCGCCGGCAAGCCTCGTGCAGCCGATGGCGGCACAGCCGCCAGCATTGCACGTCGCTGCGGGCGCGCGCCTGCATGGGATAGCGGCCGTGCGGCATGAACATGGCCGCTTCAGCCATCAGCTGGCCGGGCTCGAACACCCGAAACACGCGCTCGTCGCCGTTGTAGCTGTAGCGCATCACCTCCGCCTGGCCTGCGGCGACCAGCAGGTAGTGGCGCGCCTCGTCGCCCTCGCCGAACAGGACCTGCCCCGCCGTGGCGCGCAGCGCGCTGGCGTCGCGCACTAGATGGGCGGCAACGTCAGCCGGCAGTCCGCTCAGCAGCGGATACTTTTCCAGCAAGGCCGCCGCGGCGGCAAGCGGCTCGGACAGATTGATATTTGTCATTCTGGGTCTTTCGGCATGAGGGGAGAATAAAACGATAATAATTCGTATTTAGAAAAATGATTGTCGACCTTCACACCCGCCGCCGCCTTTGCGCGGCAGCACTGGGCGCCGCGCTGCTGCCGCGCCTGCAGCCCGCCCGGGCCGCGACGCCGCGCCGCCATGCCCAATTGACGCTGGCCGGGCCCGGCGCCGTGGTCAGCTATCCGCTGATGCATATGGCGGCCAACGGCGCGCTGTCCGACCATACCGACCAGTTGCGGTTCCGCCTGTGGCAGACGCCGGACCAGTTGCGCACCTTGCTGGTGAACCAGGACATCGACTTCAGCGCGGCGCCCAGCACGCTGCCCGCCTTGCTGCACAACCGCGGCATGCCCGTGCGCCTGCTGAACATCTCGGTATGGGGCATCCTGTGGCTGGTCAGCCGCGACCCGGCGGTGAAGACCTTCGCCGACCTCGCCGGACGCGAACTGGTGGCGCCGTTCCAGCGCGACCTGCCGGCCGTGCTGCTGGATACCCTGCTGCAAGCGCAGGCCGCCCGCGGACTGGCGCCCGTGGCCTTGCGGCGCACCCGCGACGGCCAGGACGCGATTGCCCTGGTGCTCAACGGCCAGGCCGAACATGTGCTGCTGGTCGAGCCCATGGCTTCTCTGCTGCTGTGGCGGGCGGCGCAAGCCGGCGGCGTGCCGCTGTATCGCGCCCAAAGCCTGGAACAGGCCTGGCGCAGCGGCTTTCCCGAGCAGCCCTCGCTGCCGCAGGCCGGCGTCATGGCGGCTGCCGGCGTCGCGGGCGACACGGAGCTGTGCCGCGCGGTGAATCAGGCCTATGCGGAATCGGCGCGATGGTGCGCCGCCAACCCCGAGGCCTGCGCGGCCCTGGTGCGGGTACACCTGCCGCACCTGCCCGCCGCCGCCATCGAGACCGCGATCCGCAGCACCCGGCTGGAAAGCCGCAGCGCCCGCGAGGCCCGGCCCGAACTGGAAGCCTTGTACCGGCTGCTGGCCAGCCGCTATCCCCAAGCCATCGGCGGCGACCTGCCCCCCGTCGGCTTCTACGGGCCATGAGCGCGCCCGCCATGGAGCGCGGCCCCGCGCGCACCTCGCGCGGCTGGAGCGTGGCCGGCGTCCTGCTGTTGCTGCTTGCCTGGCACCTGACCGCCCTGCGCCTCGGCCCGCTGCTGATGGCCACGCCCTGGGATGCGCTGCGCGCCATCGGCCCGCTGGTGCGCAGCGAGCAGTTCTTCGCCAACGCGGGGATCAGCCTGATGCGGATCGGCGTGGGCGTGCTGGCCGGCGCCTCCATCGGATTCGCGCTGGGCGTGCTGGCCGGACACAGCGCGCGCCTGCGCGGGCTCATCGAACCCGTGCGCTGGCTGCTGATGGCCATGCCCCCCGTGGTCATGGTGGTGCTGGCGATGCTGTGGTTCGGCCTGGGATCGCCGATGGTCATCTTCATCACGACGCTGATGATGGCGCCGGGCATGTACGTCAACACCGTCAAGGGCATGCTGCACGTGGACCGCCAACTGGTGGAAATGACGCATGTGTACCGCTTTGGCGCGTGGCTGCGCCTGCGTCACCTGTACCTGCCCGCGCTGAGCGCGCCGCTCCTGGCGGCCTTGCTGATCGCGATGTGCGGCGGCGTGCGGCTGGTGGTCATGGCCGAGGTCCTGGGCGCGGAAAACGGCGTGGGCTATGCCCTGGCCAATGCCCGCAGCACCTTCGACACCGCCGAGCTGTTCGCCTGGGTGCTGCTGATCTTCGCCCTGGTCGCCGTGCTGGAATTCGCGCTGCTGCAGCCGCTGCAGCGCCGCCTTGGCCGCTGGATGGAGCCTAGCAATGCTTGAGATGCGGGCGTTATCCCTGCGGTACGGGACCCAGACCGTGCTGGAACACGTGGACCTGCGCTTGGCGCCGGGCGAGCGGCTGGGTCTCCTGGGGCCCAGCGGCGCGGGCAAAAGCTCGCTGCTGCGCCTGGCCGCCGGCCTGCTGCGGCCCAGCGCTGGCACGCTGGGGAACACATTCAGGCACCCGGTGCTGGTGTTCCAGGAACCCCGGCTGCTGCCTTGGCGGCACGCCCTGGACAACGTGGCGCTGCCCTTGCGCGCCGCCGGCCATCGCGCCGCCGACGCCCGCCGCATGGCGCGGGACTGGCTGGCCCGCGTCGGGCTGGACGCGGCGGGGCAGGCCTGGCCCGGCGAGTTGTCCGGCGGCATGGCGCAGCGGGTCTCGCTGGCCCGCGCGCTGGCGCTGGAGCCCGACCTGCTGCTGCTGGACGAACCCTTCAGCGCGCTGGATCCGGCCCTGCGCCGCCAGCTTTCCCTCTGCTGCCGCGACGAACTGGCCCGGCGCGGCGCCGCCCTGCTCTGCATCAGCCACGACCCGCAGGAACTGCTGGGCCTGGTCGACCGCTGCGTGATGGTCGACCACGGCCGCGTCACGTCCGTTCCGCTCACCGGCCCTGCCGGCAGTCCGCAACGCGCCGCCGACGCCGGACGACTGCGCGACTTATTGCTTGCCACAAGGAATCAACCATGACCTATGTCCTGCTGCACATCTTCCACCTCTTTGCCGCCCTGGTTTTCATCGGCACCGTCGCCTTCGAGGTGCTGTTCCTCGAACCCGTGCAACAGCGCCTGTCCGCGGACGTGCGCAAGGCGCTGGGGCGGGAACTGGCCCCGCGCGTGCGGGCGGTCATGCCCTGGGTGCTGCTGGTGCTATACGGCTCCGGGCTGGGCATGGCCTGGCAGTACCGCAGCGTGCTGGCCAGCCCCGGCAGCTCGGCGTTCGGCACCCTGCTGCTCATCAAGATCGTCCTGGCCACGAGCGTGCTCCTGCATGTCATCACCGCCATGACGCTGGCGCGCCGCAAGCGCCTGCATGCCGCCCTGCGCGCACGGGTGCACCTGAGCGTGTTCTGTCACATGGTCGGCATCGTATTGCTGGCCAAGACCATGTTTCACATTTCCTGGTAACGCCCAGACCGTTCTTCGTGGAATTCTTCCGATGTCTACCCCTGTCCTGCGACAACTCGCGTCCAGTCTTACCCTTGCCGCCCTCGGGCTCTCCGTGGCCTTTGCCCAGGAAGCGCCCGCGCTTGCTCCCGTGCTGGTGCACGGGCTGGCCATCCCGCGCGCGCTCGAGCCCAATCTGCTGCGCACGCAAGCCGAACTGCAAGCCGTGCCCGGCGGCACCAACCTGATCCAGCCCCAGCAGGAGGTCCGCCTGACGACCCTGCGCGACGCGCTGGACTATCAGCCGGGCGTGATCGTGCAGGAATTCTTCGGCGGCCTGGACCAGCCGCGCCTGAACATCCGGGGGTCGGGCATCCAGAGCAATCCGCTATCACGGGGCATCCTGCTGATGCAGGACGGCCTGCCGCTCAACGACGCGGACGGCTCGTTCATCATCAGCCTGCTAGAACCGCGCAACGCGGGCCTCATCAGCGTGCGGCGCGGCGCCAACGCGCTGTCGCCCGGCGCCAGCACCCTGGGCGGCGAGGTGGACTTCCAATCGATCACCGGCGCCCAGGGCGACTTCGTCCGGCTGGGCGGCGGCAGCTTCGGCACCCGCAACGCGACGCTTGCCAAGGGCTTCGAGGACGACCGGCTCGACGGCCGCTTCAGCTTCGGCTACGACAAGTCGGACGGCTACCGCCACCATTCCGCGTCGGAGCGCACCAGCTTCCAGGGCAACGTGGGATTCCGCCGCGGCGCCTTCGAGAACCGCACCTATCTTTCTTACACCGACCTCAAGTTCGACATCCCCCAGCCCATCCCCAAGGCGCGCATGTACGAGGACCCGCGCAGCGTGCTCGGCGACGGCAAGACGCCGCAAGACCTCGCCAACAACGTCTACCTGCGCGATCCGCACCGCGACACCACCCAGTTCCGCCTGGCCAACCGCAGCTTCTGGGGCACCGAGGACCTCAACCAGACCGCTGGCATCTACTGGCAGCACACCAAAGACGACTTCACCAATCCGCAAGTCGCCAACCTGACGGACGGCGACACCTACGGCCTGCTGTGGCAATTGGCGGGCAAGGCCGGCACGGTGGACTACCGGGTGGCGCTGGACTGGCAGCGCAGCGACATGGACCGCGACCTGGTGGCGATCCGCCCCGCCGACGGCCAGCGGCTGCAACGCTTCGGCGCCTACGACCTGCGCGCCGAGAACCGCAGCGCGATGATCGGCCTGGACTGGCACCTGAGCCCGCAGTTCAGCGTGGTCGGCGACCTGAAGTACAGCGAGGCGGTGCGCGACGCGCACGAACGGAACAGCGGCAAGACGCTGGACCAGGACTGGCGCTACGCCACCCCGAAGCTCGGCATCATCTGGCAGCCCGCCGCGTCCCAACGCTGGTACGCCAACGTCAGCCGCAGCAACGAAGCCCCCACCTTCTGGGAAATCGTCAACGGCGAAGTGGCCGCCCCCATGAATCCCGCCACCGCCAGCACCTCCATGAGCAAGCTGGACCTGCAGCGCGCCCTCACCTACGAGGTGGGCGGCGACGGCGCATTCACCGTGGCCGGCCGCGACCAGCAATGGAGCGTGTCGCTGTACCGCAGCAAGGTCGAGGACGAGCTGATGTCGGTCACCAGCGAGAACGGCACCCCGGCCGGCACCTACAACTACGGCGGCCGCACCCGCCATCAGGGCATCGAAGCCGGCCTCTCCGGCACGCTGCCCTCTCCCGGCGCCGGGATGTTCGACTACCGCATCGCCTACACGCTGAGCGACTTCCGCTTTCGCAGCGGCGAATATCAGGGCAACCGGATCGCGGGCGTGCCGCGCCATCTGCTCAGCGCCGAAGTGATGTACCGCCTCGGCGGATGGCGCTTCGGCCCGAACCTGCGCTGGCTGATGAGCGACACCGAAACCAACCACGCCAACGCGCCCGGCACCCAGCAAGAGGCCTATGCGCTGCTCGGGTTCAAGATCGCCTACGAACACGACGCGCACTGGAGCGGCTACGTGACGGCCGACAACCTGACTGACAAGACCTACGCCAGCAGCTACGCCATCCGCAACACCGCCACTCCCGCCATGCCCATCTTCCTGCCGGGCAACGGCCGCGCGTTCAGCGCGGGGCTGGCGTACAAGTTCTGATCCAAAGGCAATGGCAGGCCGCAAAGCGGTCTGCCCGATCTTCCGGATGTGGCATGAATCACCATGCCGCCCCAACCCTACACTCCACGATCAATCCTGGCCGATGCGTCAGCCGGCCTGTTCATCATTGTGGAGTGATACATGAGCACATCGCCGGCAGGCCTTCGCGCCGCCGATTTCTTCTCGCCGACCGTCGCGGCGCTTATTTCGGTGCTGGTCAACTACGGCGGCACCTTCGTGCTGGTCTTCCAGGCCGCCGAGCTTGCCGGACTGACGCCCGCCCAGACCGCCTCCTGGGTATGGGCGGTGTCGGTCGGCGTCGGCGTCACCGGCGCCTGGCTGAGCTTTCGCCACAAGGAACCCATCGTCACGGCCTGGTCGACGCCGGGCGTGGCGTTTCTTGCCACCGTGATGCCGTTCACGCCCTACGGCGAGGTCATCGGCGCCTATGTCATTTCGGCGCTGGGCTTTGTGGCGCTGGGCGCATCCGGGGCTTTCGAGAAGCTGGTCCGCATGATCCCCGGCGGCATTGCCGCGGGCCTGCTGGCCGGCATCCTGCTGCAGTTCGGGGTCAACGCCTTCGGCGGCGCCAGCGCCGACCCGCTGCTGGTGACCGCGCTGGTGATCTCGTACGCCCTCCTCAAGCGGTTTACCTCAAGGTTCGCCGTGGTCGGCATCCTGGTCGTCGGCCTGGCGCTGCTGATCGCGCAGGGCAGGATAGACTTCTCCGCGGTCCACCTCAGCCTTGCCAGGCCCGTTGTCGAAATGCCCCGGTTTTCGCTGAACGCCTTGCTGGGCGTCGCGCTGCCCTTGTTCATCATCACGCTGACGGGGCAGTACATGCCGGGCATGCTGGTGCTGCGCAACGATGGCTTCAAGACCAGCGCGAACCCTATCCTGGTCGTCACCGGCCTGGGCTCGCTCGCCATGGCCCCGTTCGGCGCGCACGCGTTCAACGTGGCGGCGATCACCGCGGCGATCTGCACCGGCAAGGATGCGCATGAAGACCCCCGCAAGCGCTACATCGCGGGCCTGGCCTGCGGCCTGTTCTATATCCTGGTGGGCACATTCGGCGTCACGCTGGCCGCGCTGTTCATGGTGCTGCCCAAGGCGTTCATCACCGCGCTCGCGGGCCTTGCCCTGCTGGGCGCCATCGGCGGCAGCCTCGCCAATGCCATGGCCGACGCGCGCACCCGCGAAACCGCCCTCATCACCTTCCTGGCCACCGCGGCGAACGTCACCCTGCTAGGGGTGGGCGGCGCGTTCTGGGGACTGGTCGCCGGCCTGACTGCGCATCTGCTCATCCACGGCGGACACCGCGCGTTGATAGGCGGCGCGGCCAAGCCCTAGCAGGCCAGGGGCCCCGCCCGCTAGCGCTTTCTCAGGGCCTTGCCCAGGCGCAGCACGGCGGCCTCTATCTCATGCTCGGTGAGCGAGGCATAGCCCAGCAGCCAGCCCTGCATCCTGTCCGCGCCGGCGTACAGGCGACTGATGCCGGGCAACACCAAGCCGGCCGCCGCCGCCTGGCGGATGGTCAGCTCCTCCGACCATCCGGGCTCCAGCAGGCACGGAACCTGTAGCCCGCCCGCCGGCCTGACCGCGGTCGCGATGCCTGCAAGATGCCTGCCGATCGAATCGAGCATGGCCTCCTTGCGCGCGGCGTACAGCTTGCGCATGGCGCGGACGTGGGCGTTGTAGTGCCCGTCTTCCATGTAGCGGGCCAGCGTCAGCTGCAGAATCTGCGGAGTGTGCCCGTCCATGATGCTGCGCGCGCGGGAAAACGCGCTGACCAGTTCACGCGGCAAGGCCATGTACCCCATCCTGAGGCCGGGATAGAGCGTCTTGCTAAAGGTGCCGAGATACAGGGTTCGCCGATACCGGTCCACGCCCTGCACGCACGCCGTCGGCAGTCCGTCATGGTGGAACTCGCTGTCATAGTCGTCTTCGATGATCCACCTGCCGTTCTCGTCGGCCCAGCGCGTCAGCTCCAGTCTGCGCTCCAGCGACAGGGTCACCCCGGTGGGATACTGATGCGAGGGCGTCACGTAGACGCAGTGGGCGCCGCTGCGGTCCGCCCGCAGCAGGTCGGTGCGTATCCCGTCCGCGTCGACGTCGATCGGCACGACCCGGGCCTCCGCGGATTCAAACGCCTTCCTGGCGCCGAAGTACCCCGGATTCTCCATCAGGATGGGCTTGCCGGCGTCCACCAGTAATTGCGCGCACAGGAACAGGGCCTGCCGGGTGCTGCTCAGCACCAGGATCTGCTCGGCCGACACCTTGGCGCCGCGCTCCAGGTTCAGATAGGCGGCAATCGCCTTGCGCAGCGGCTCTGCGCCCTGCGGGTCGCCATGCAACAGCACATTGGCGCGGTAGTCCTTCATCGCCTGGCGCTGCAGGCGCTCCCAGACATCGGTCGGGAAGGTTCGCGTTTCCGGCAGGCCGGTGGCAAACGCCTTGACCGCCTGCTGGTCGGCGACGCCGCCGCTGTCGTATATCATCCGGCCGCGCCGGCTCAGGCCCGACCCAGGCTCCGCCGCACCGGGGCCGGCGTCCTGCGGCTTCATGCGCCTGCGCCCGGCGCCTCGCAACTCGGCGCCGACCGTCTCGGACACGTAGCTGCCCGAGCCCTCGCGCCGCGCGATATAGCCATCGCGATGCAGCTGCACATAGGCGTTCTCGACGGTGTCGCGGGCAACGCCCAACGATAGCGCCAGGCCGCGGGTGGCGGGCAGCCTCACTCCCGGGCCAAGCGCTCCATCCAGGATCAGGGCGCGCAGCGCGCGCTGTATGCGCCGGTGCAGGTCCAACAAGCGGAACTCGGCATCGCCCATCCGCATCTTCAACGTCTCAAGTTCGAATGTCTTTGCCATGCGGTCTGCCCTGGATATGAAATATGGCCTGATCAAGCAGGCCATATTATCCACGGCGCCGGCATTCCTGCGGCGGTCAGAACTCCGTCGACACCGACAGCAGCACCGTCAGCGGCGCGCCGACCGTCAGCCCTTCGCGCGCGGCGGATTGCCAATAGTTCTTGTTGAACACGTTCTCGACCATTGCGCGGACCACGACGGGCTTGCCGTTGGCATTGAACGCATAGCGCGCCCCCACGTCGAAGCGGGTCCAGCCGGGAATCTCCTGCGTATTGCCGACGTCCACAATCTGCGAACTGGTGCGCAGCATCCGCGCGGTCAGCGTCAGGCCCGGCAGGAAGGTCGTGTCCCACTCCGCCGCCGCATTGAACTGAAAGCGCGGAACGGCCGGCGCCCGGTTGCCGTCGTTGACGCCGCCCTCCGTGCGGGTCAGGCGCGCATCGGTGTAGGCCACGCCGCCCAAGAGCCGCACGCCGCGGGCGGCCTCGCCCTGCACCAGGAATTCCAGCCCGCGGTTGCGCTGCTGCCCGTCCGCCACGTATCGCTGCGTGTCCGGGTCCAGATAGCTGCTGGGACGGTCGATCTGAAAGGCGCTGACCGTCGTGGCGAACTCGCCGAAGTCATACTTGACGCCCACCTCGAACTGCTTGGATATTTCCGGGGCGAATACCTCCCCCGCATTGGCGGAGCCTTCCGGCGCCGTGCCGCCCTGGCTCAGGCCCTCGATATAGTTCCCGTACAGCGACAGGCGCTCGGTGGGCCGGACGGTCAGCGCGAAGGCCGGCGTAATCGCGGACTCGTCATATTCCGACGACCGCCGTCCGGTGGCGGCGTCGAAGTTGGCGGACTCTATCCGCTGGTGCCGCAAGCCCGCGATGAGCTGCACCCGGTCCTGCGCCAGCGAAATCGTGTCGGCCAGGGCGATGCTATAGAGCCGGGTCTCGCTGGTCCTGGGCAGATCGTCCGGGCGCGCGATATCCGGCTTGGCCAGGTCGGCGGGGCGGTAAATATTGGAGAACACCGTGCTGGAGCGGATGCGGGCCGACGAGTAGTCGATATCCAGCACGCTCGCGCTCAGCGCGGGCTCGTGCTTGAGCGGACCCGTCTGCAAGCGCCCCCGCACCCCGACCTCGCCCGTCTTGCTGGTAAGCGATTCGTCCAGGCGAGCCGGCACCGCGCCGATATTTCCTGCGTCGTCCAGCATGAGCCAGCTCGTCTGCAGACTTTCGAAGTCATGCTTGCGCGCGCCTACGGCGCCGTACACGGTCCAATCCGGCGTCACGTCGTACTCGGCGCGCAGCGCTCCCGACCATTCCTTCGTCTTCCAGTAGGTCCACGACGGAAAGAAATTCCTCCGCGCATCCGGCGCCGCGCCGATCTCCACGCCGGCGGGAGGCGCAAACAGCAGGCCGCTGCGGGCATCGGTGCTGCGGTTCTGGTAGTTGATGTCGCCTTCGATGCGAAAGCGCTCGCTCTGGTAGTCCAGGCCCAGGGCCACCGCGCCAAGGTCCTCCCTGGCGCCATCCATGGGCAGGTCGCCGCCGCTGCCGGCCACGTTGAGGCGCACGCCGAATTCCTGGCTGTCGCCATAGCGGCGCGCCAGGTCGGCATGCGCGCCGAACTGGCTGTCGCCGATGTAGGACACCGTGAAACGGTTCAGCGGATCGGGGCCCGCGCGCTTGGGCACGAGATTGATCGAGCCGCCCACCGAGCCATAAGGCGCCATGCCGTTCAGCAAGGCATTGGGGCCCCGCAGCACTTCCACCCGCTCCACGCCGATCAGCGAGCTGGAATTGCGCGGGGATACGCCATACAGGCCGTTGAATGACACGTCGTAGTTAAAGAGCGTAAAGCCCCGGATGTTGAACTCGTCGCGGCCCGCTCCGCGCGAATACGTGTTGCGCACCGAGGGATCGTTGACCAGCACGTCCCCGATGTTCTGCGCCTGCTGGTCCTCGATGAGCCTGGACGTGTACTGCGTCGCGCTGAACGGCGTGTTCATGTCGTCGCGATTGCCCAAGAGTCCCAGACGGCCGCCGCGCGCCACCTGGCCGCCCGGATACGCGGGCGGCAGGCCGCTGGACAGTGCGCTGCCGGTGACGGTCACCGACTCCAGCATGGCGGCTTCGGCGCCTGGCGCCACGCTCAGGCGATATTGATTCGGCGCCTCGCGCGTGGCGCGCAGCCCCGTGCCGGCCAGGGCCTGGCCCAGCGCATCGTGGCTGGAGTAGCGGCCGCGCACCCCGTTGCTGTGGCGGTCGGCCACCAGCGCAGGCGTCGCCGCCAGCAAGATCCCCGACTCATTGGCAAGCCGCGCCAGCACCTGGTTCAGCGGCGCCGGCGGGATGTCGAAGGACAGCAGCTCGGACGCCAGGCCGGACCCGGCCGGCGCGTTCTGCGCCTGGGCCGCCGGCCCCCATGCCGCCGACACGGCCACGGCCAGCGCCAGGGGCAAGCCCCACGCCCGCATTCGGCCGCGCGCGAAGGTCAAAGGGCGCGCAGGGAGGGCGGCGGACGCCGTGGCGGCGGTGGGAAGGCGATGGGACATGACGGACCTGTGCTCTCGTTCAAGAAAATTAAGGGGCTCTCACTATCCTTAATCGAACGAGGCGGCGATATGCGGAACCGCCGCAGGCAATATTTCTCAGCCGCGCGGCTCCAGGGCCAGCCACCAGGGCAGCGTGCGCCGCACCCGGATCGGCAGCACCGACGCCAGCATGTCCAGCGCGCGCCCCGTGTCATCGATCGGGTAGCTGCCGAACACGCGCAGGCGTTCCAGCTCGGGCGCAATGCCCAGGTGGCCAAAGTGATAGCGGCGCAGCTCCTCAACCACCTCGGCCAGGGGCATGTCGTCCGCCACCAGCACGCCGCGCGTCCAGGCTTCCCGCGCCGGGTCCGCCGGCATGGGCGCATCGAGCGCATCCGCGGTAAAGCGCGCCTGCCGGTCCGCCTGCACGATTCCTGTGGCGCCGGAAGCCGCCGTATCGACACGGACCGCCCCCTCATGGACGGCAACCAGGACGCCGCCCTCTTCCTGGCGCACGGTAAAGCGCGTGCCCAGCGCCCGCAGCCGGCCCTGCGCGGTATCGACCACGAAGGGCCGCAAGGGGTCCGAGGCGGTGTCAATGAGCAGTTCGCCCGTTGCCAGCTGCACCCGGCGCAGCCTGTCGCCGTAGTCGACATTGAGCGCGCTCAATGCCCTGAGCCAGACATCGGTGCCGTCGGGCAGCGCGATCCTGCGCGTTTCGCCGACGCCCGCGCGATGGTCCGCGCCCCAGGTCGACGCCATGGCCGGCAACGGCGTCTGGCGCCAGGCGGTCCACCCCAGGCAGGCCGTTCCCAGCATCCCGGCCAGGCCCAGCAGCAATTGGCGGCGCCGGCGCGGCGCCACGCTCGCGGCCTGGCGAAACGCCGAGACGGCGGCGTCCCGGTCCGGACTGGACGCAAGCGGCGCGAACCTGCGGCCGATGCGCTCGACATAGCTCCAGGCCTGCCGATGCTCGGCCGCCCGGTCAATCCATTGTTGCCACTGCAGGCGCTCGGCAGCCGACGCCTCGCCGGTGCGCAGCAACGCATACCATTCGGCCGCCTGCTCCATGACCCGATGGGAAGGCGCTTGCCCCGGCGTATCGGCGACCGTCATCGCGCGGCCTTGCCGGCCGCCAGCGGGGGACTGCCGGGCTCCCCGGGCAGGCCGGCGGCCAGCCGCGCTTCGAGCTTCATGCAGCACAGCATGGCCTGGGCGACGTACTTGCGCACCATGCGGGACGACACGTTCAGGACGCCGGCCACTTCCTTGTCCGTCATTTCGCAGGCCACCGCCATGACGAAGGCATGAGCCGCCTTGGGCGGCAGTTCGCGCAGCATCGCGTCGATCTCGCCCAGCGCCTCAAGCACCATGGCCTGCTGTTCGGCGGACGAGGCGGTGGGCTCCGGCTGCGCCGCCAGGGCATCCAGCCAGGCCTGCTCCAGATTGCGGCGACGCCATAGGTCGACGCACATGCCATTGGCCATCTTGCGCAGGTAGCTGCGGGCCTGCTGCGCGTTGTCGAAACGGCACGGGCGCGTCAACAGGCGCACGAAAGCGTCATGCGCCAGGTCCGCCGCATCCGCCGCATTGCCCAGTCGCCAATTCACCCACCCCAGCAACCAGCTGTGATGGTTGCCATAGAGGCGCTCGAAGTCCTGGGACAAACATTCCGATCCGCTCACGATCCCGCCTGCTCGCGACATCCCCTTCGCACAACCTGTAATGCGAACGGTTATCAATTAACGATGAAGCGCAGATTATGGACCGGGGCCCGGCGGTTTGGCAACCTGGTCAGTTCACCCCAGATGCTCCACGTTGCCGCAGACCGAAATGCTCTGGCCGCTGATCATCGCGCCTTCGTCCGAACACAGGAAAGCGACCTGATTGGCCACATCCTCGGGGCTGGTCATGCGGCGCAAGGAGACTTTCTCCACGAGCTGATCGCGCATCTCGTCATTGCTGACGCCGCCGGCCGCGGCGCGGGCGGCAATCACGCGTTCGACCCGGTCGCCCGACACGACGCCCGGCAAGACGGAATTGACCCGGATGCCGCAGGGCCCCAGCTCCATGGCCCAGGTTTGCGTCAGGCCGGCCAGTCCGAATTTGCTGGCGCTATAGGGCGAGCGCAGAGAAAATCCCAGGCGGCCCGCCACGGACGAGATATTGACGATGGAACCGCCTCCGGCGGCCCGCAGCAGCGGCACCGCGCTGCGCGAACACAGGAAGGCTCCGGTCAGGTTGACGTCCAGGGTGTTCTGCCATGCCGCAAGCGTCGTGTCCTCGAGCCGGCTCGTCGGCCCGGACACGCCGGCGTTGTTGACGAGCGCATCAAGCTGCCCCCATTTCCTGGCCAGGTCCTCGAACATGGCCAGGACCTGGACTTCATCGGAGACGTCCGTCGCGCTTGCGCTCAGGGACGGGTGCATATCCCTGGCGATCTGGCAGGCTTGCGCATTCACATCGCAGATATGCACATCGGCGCCCGAGGCCAGGAATTTTCGCGCGATCGCCAGGCCTATGCCGTGCGCGCCCGCCGTGACCAGGACTCGCTTTCCCTTCAAAGATTCGCTCATGTCGTTTCGCCGGTGAATGAATAAGTGCTGGCGCGGCTTGTCGCCGCGCCGGCGGAATCCCGCGTCAGAGCGCGAACTCGGGGCGTATGCCGCTTTGCAGCGGCAAGCCGAGAATCTCGCGGGCCTCCTGCGCCGTCGCGGGTTCCATGTCCATTTCCCGGATGATGCGCACGATGCGCTCGGTCAGCTGGACGTTGGTGGCCAGTTCCCCGTGGCGGTAGTACAGGTTGTCTTCCAGACCGACCCGCGCATGGCCGCCCAGCAGCAGCGCGCTGATGTTGGCCTCAAGCTGCGACGGGCCGATGCCGCTGACGCAGAAAATACTGTTCTTCGGCAGCAGGTCCACCATCATCTGCAGATGGCGCGGCGAGAACGGCATGGCGTTCTGGAAATTCCGATGCACGTTCATGACCAGGTTGATGAAATGGGGCCCTTCGTCCAGGCCCTCGTTGATCAGCGTCGTCGCATCCTGCAGGATGTGCGTCGGGCTGAACACCTCCCACTCGGGCTTGATGCCCCGCGCCTTCATGCCGGCCGCCAGCTCGCGCGCCCTGCTCAATGGCGTGTTCATCAGGTATTCGCGGTCGCCGAACGCAAGGTTCAAGGTCGTCGCGTCCAGGGTGCACATCTCGGCGCCGGCATCCATGCCCTTGATCCGCTCCTCCCACAGGATCTCCCAGGTTCCGGGAGACGTCTCCTTCACCATGTCGCCATGCACTCCGCCGCCCGTCGAGTTGTTCAGCACGATGTCGCAGCGCTCGCGGATGAGCTGGTTCATCCGGCGATAGACCGAGGCGTCGCAGGTGGCAAGATCGTCCGGGCGGCGCGCATGCAGGGCCACCACGCTGGCGCCGGCGTTGTAGCAGCGGTAGACGTCCTCGGCGATTTCGGCGGGCTGGGTCGGCAGGTTCGCGTTCTGGCTTTTCAATGCCATGCCCCCGGTCGGGGCAATGGTCACGATCACTTTGCGTTTGGCCATCATGGTTCTCCTAGGATTTCCAGAGCGCGCAGCGGCTCTCAGCCTGCTTGGTAAAGGCCTCATTGCCATCGATGGCCTGCAGCACGGTGAAATAGTCCCAGGGCTCCTTGGACTGTTCCGGCGTCTTCACCTGCAACAAATACATATCGTGCACGACGCGGCCGTCCGGGCGGACGACGCCGTCCTTGATGTACATGTCGTTCAGCTTGTTTTCGCGCAGATGGGCAAGCACCCGGTCGGCGTCGTCCGTGCCGGTGGCCTTGACCGCGCGCAGATACTGCAGCGCCGCCGAATAGTCCGCGGCCTGGAGCGACGAGGGCATGGCCTGGCGCCGGTCAAAGAACTTCCGGCCCCAGGAGCGGGTCTCGTCCGACGCGTTCCAATACCAGCTGTCGGTCAGGTACATGCCCTGCGCCGCCGGCAGTCCCATGGCGTGGATATCGTTGATGAACATGATCATCCCGGCCAGCCGCATGGTCTTGGTGATGCCGAACTCGTTGGCCGCCTTGATCGCGTTCGTCGCATCCGCCCCGGCGTTCGCCAGGGCCAGGATGTCCGCCTTGCTGCCTTGCGCCTGCAGCAGGAACGAGGAGAAGTCGCTGGACGCCAGGGGATGCTTGACCGAGCCCACGACGGTGCCGCCGCCCGCCTTGACCACCGTGGTGGTATCGGCCTGCAGCGCGTTGCCGAAGGCGTAATCGGCCGTCAGGAAGTACCAGCTCTTTCCGCCCGCCTTGACGACCGCCGCGCCCGTGCCGCGCGCCTGCGCCACCGTGTCGTAGGCGTAGTTCAAGGTATAGGGCGTGCATTGCTCGTTGGTCAGCGCGGGCGCCCCCGCGCCCACCACGATGAAGGGCTTCTTCTTGTCCGCGGCCACCTTGGACATGGCGAGCGCCGTGCTGGAATTCGTGCCGCCTATCAGCATGTCCAGGCCGCGCTGGTCGAACCACTCGCGCGCCTTGGCCGAGGCAATGTCCGCCTTGTTCTGGTGGTCCGCCGTCAACAGCTCGATCTTCTTGCCGTTGATCTCGCCGCCCATTTCCTCGATCGCCATCTTGATGGCTTCCGCGCCCCCGGGGCCATCCGGGCCCGAGTAGACGCCGGACATGTCGGTGATGAAGCCGATTCGAATGACATCATCCGAAATCTGCGCGTGGGCGGCATTGGCGCCCAGCAGCGCGACGGCCATGCCGCAGGCTGTGGCGGTGGCGGACATCATGCGTGGCATTGACAACATACCGGTCTCCTCTTATGGTTTTTGACCCGAAGGGCGTCAACCATTCTGCGACCGGGCTGTCGTGCGGACAGTCATCATGTTGACAAAGAATCCTAGGGTTTACCTGAGCAGGATCCCAAAGCGAAACAGGGGGGAAGTATGCGCGGACTGCCTGCCGATACCGGCCACGCCTCGTCAAGCGCGAAGCGGCGGCTCGCGCAGTGCCCGGTGGACAAGATGCTCGATGTGGTGCCCTGGTACAAAGGCTTGCCCGAACTTGAACGCAACGTGGTCCGCGCCGAGCTGCGCACCGTGTCGCTGGCCGCCGGCGAGTATCTGTTTCGCGAGGGCTCGCGGTCGCCGGGCTGGTATGGGGTGGTGGAAGGCCTGGTGAAGTGGTCGTCCCGCGGCGCCGACGGCAAGTCCCTGTCGCTGGCCGGCTTCAGCACCGGAAGCTGGTTCGGCGAAGCCACCATGATCCGCCGCGAGCGATTTGAATACGAAGTGGTGGCCTTGCGGCCGAGCCGGGTCGTGATATTGCCGCGCGATACCTGCGAGCGCCTGTGGAACAACAATATCGAATTCACCAAGGCGCTGATGACCCATCTGGCCCAGCGGGTGAACTGGCTGATGGGCTGCTATACCGGCAACGTGCTGCTCGACGTCGATACCACCGTGGCCCGCGCCGTCGCGGCGCAGCTCGACGCCGAGCTGCATTCGGGCACCAATGGGCGCCTGAAGATATCCCAGGAAGAGATCGCCGGCCTGTGCGGCGTTTCGCGGCAGCGCTGCAACACGGCATTGACGCGCCTGGCGCGCGCGGGCGTACTGCGAACGCACTACGGCGGACTGACGGTTCTGGATATGGACGGGTTGTACCGGCATGCCAAGATCAGCCGCAAGCCCGGAGCAGACCAGGGTCCGGGATGAAGGAGATTCGGCGCTGAGCGGACCCGGCGCCGCAGCGCCGTTGTGCCGCCTAGCGCCATGCGCTCCCCACCTGAATGTAGAAGGCGTTCTGGTCCTTGCTGTGCGCGACGTCGATACCGACCGTCAGCCCCAGCTTTCTGGCGATCAGGTAGCGAAAGCCCGTGCCAACGCTCACGACATTATCCGCCTCGCCAAACGACCTCCAGCGCCCATAGGCCTTGCCGACGCCTGTAAAGCCGAGCACCGACCAGCGCGGCGTGAGATTCCACCGCAATTCCATTTCCGTGGCTAGCGCGGTCCGGTCCTGGTAGCGCCCGCGCGACACGCCGCGCAGGTCGACATACGGCTGCGCATAGAACGGCACCGATCCGCTGGTGGTCTGCCCGTCCAGGCGCAGGCCAAGCGTCCATTTCGGGTTCAGCGGCAACCAGGTGTAGCCGCGCGCCCGGTAGGACTCGAAGGATTTCGACCCGCCCAGCCAGCCACGAGCGAATTGAGCTTCCAACTCCGCGTAGCTGCCCTTGGTCGGGTAGAACATATTGTCGCGGTTGTCGTAGTCGACGACGAGTCCCAGCTTTCCGACGCTGAGTTGCTGATCCTTGATGCCCAGTTCCGTGGCGCCGGCGCCGGTAAAGGTCGTATCCGACTTGAAATAGGTATAGCGCGGCCCCACGTACCAGCGCGAATCGCCGACTTTGGCGAGCAGCTGCTGAACCAGGAATGTTCCCTTCAGCTCATAGCTGCGGCCCTGGTTGAGCAGGCCGTAGTAGTCCAGATTCATCCGGCCCTGCGCCAATGCGCCTATGTACCGGTAACGGTCCTGGTCCCAGGTATGAAAGTGGAACAGCCCCGCGCCGCGCGAACCGTTCTCCGTCCCCATGACGCCCGCGCCTGTGATATTCGGGGGAGTCAAGGGACCGCCCGCCTCCTTGGACTTTTGTCCGGCTTCCGCCAGCGATTCGGAAAAGTACAGCAGCATCAGGCCGCCACCGTAGCCCACCGCGGGTTCGGTAATGATCATCGGCACCGGCAGCACGCCCTTGCGGTGCAGAAGAAAGTCGCTCATGTCGAAAGCGCCATCCTCCGGGTCGGTGAACGAGCCTGGCTGCGCCCGGACTTCCGCCATGCCCATTGCCGCCATGGCGATCAATGCGCCCGCAAGCCGGCCTATTCCAAGACTTCGGATGAACATGCCGCGTTGTTCCTGTTGAAATCCCGGATTGGAATGCGACAGGGCAGCGCCAGCTTACGGCCGCTTCCCGTCAAGGCAACTTCCTGCCGTGCGCCTGGCCCGCGAATGCCGGGTCAGCCGCTCAGGCGCACCACGCCGACGCTAAGCGGCCGGAAACGTTCTGGGAAAAACAGGAAGGAGATGGCGATGAGCGGGAGGACTCGGCCATGGAAGGCGGTTTGAATCCAGGGAGACACATGCGGGCCCCGTGTTGCACGAGGGCCTATCGCAATGACCATGACCGCGCTTTGCCATTGAATACCATCCAGTAGATTGCCCGCCGGCGCATTCATTCACCGGCAAGCTGCTTGATGAAACGTTGCGCATTGCGCGCACGCTGAATAGAGCATCACTTGAACAGGTAGTACGCATTGCAAAAAAGCCATGGGAAGTTTGCCGTAATTCCGGGATTTCTCCAAACGAAACATCCACCGCGAACCAGCCGAGCGCATGACTTAAAGCCGCGCTCGCGACTCGCATCGGCATGAGCCATCACGTCTACACGTCAAGGCCATCACGAATGCGCCGGCGGCATCAGAAGGAAAGCCTCTCCAGGACATTCCACGAAGCGCGCGCCTCGATAGCCTCGCCCGCCGCAAGGCAAAGGTCTTCCCTGAACCGTCCCGCAGCCACCTGCACGCCCATGGGCACGCCGTCCGACAGGCCGACCGGCACCGACAGGCCCGGCAGGCCCAGGATCGCGGTCGAGATCAGCGGACTCTGGGCGCGGATCATTCTCCCCATGGCCTCGTCGCCTTGCTGATCCTCGTCGACCAGGAACGGCCGTTCGAACGACACCGGCATGAGCAGAACGGGGAAGCGATCAAAGAACACGCTCCACTCGCGCAGGATCGTCGTGCGCATCGCCATCGCCTCGATGAAGCCGTCCTTGTCCAGGATCGACGTATGCGCCAGCATGCTCTGGTACGCACGCTGGATCGCCCGGTCCCCGACACGCTCGATCTCGCGCTGCATGGATCCGGAGGACTCGTTCATCAGAACGTTGAGCCACAGGTCGGCCGCCTCGTCGAACCGGGGCGGCGTCGCGTCTTCGACGATGTATCCGGCGTCTTCCAGCCAGGCAGCCGACCGCTCCAGCGCATCCAGCACCGCTGGGTCGGCCCGGAAAGCCGCGGTGCCGCGAAACAGCGCAACGCGCCGGCTTTCGCCAGGCTGCCGCAACTCAAGCGGCGCCGGCACCCACCACGGATCGCGAGCATCGCCGGACGACATCGCGGCCAGTCCCAGCCGCAGGTCAGCGATGGTTCGGCCCAGGGGACCCTGGGTTGCAGCCATCTGCGACGCAACCGGGCGCTCGGACCGCTGGCTGGCGTTGAATGCCGGCACCCGGCCTTGCGACGGCCTCAGCCCCGCGACGCCGCAAGCGTAGGCCGGGTATCGGATCGACCCGCCCTGGTCGCTGCCGTGCGCAAGGGCGCCGATGCCCAGGGCGGCGGCGACGGCCGCGCCGCCGCTGGATCCGCCGGGCGTGCGCGCGGCGTCGAACGGATTGACGGTGCGCCCGTGCAGATCGTTGTCGGTGAACCAGCGCCAGGAAAACGCCGGAACGTTCGTGCGGCCGATAACCACCGCGCCGGCCTTCACCCAGTTGTCGACGGCCGGATTGCTCTCCTGGGCGACGACGTCGCGATACGCGACGACGCCGTTGGTCGTTGCCGATCCGGCAAGATCGGCGTTGGCCTTGATCGTCACGGGCACGCCATGAAGCATCCCGAGTTCCTTCTTGTCGCGGACGGCGGCGTCGGCGGCATCGGCCGAGCCGAGGGCCTGGCCGGCATGGATTTCGGAAAGCGGATTGAAGGCGGGATTGACTTGCTCCGCACGCGCCAGGCAGCTCTGCACCGCCTCCCGGCTTGACACATCCCCGGCCCGGATGGCCTGGGCAAGGTCAAGGGCGCTCCAGCGCCAGAGTTCGTTCGTCATGGTGGCTCCGAATTCTATGGACGTGGTCAGTCGGCCGACGCGCCGGAGCGCTTCACCATCGCTCCCCAACGCGGAATCTCGGTCGCGATGAGGCTGGAAAACTCCTCCGGCGTGGACGGCGTCGCGTCAACCGACAGCGTCGCGTTGAGCTGTAGGACCGCGGGGTCCCGCAGGGCCTTCGCCACGGCGGCATTGAGCTTGTCGATGATGGGCCTGGGCGTGCCCGCGGGCGCGACGATTCCTCCCCAGGACACCACATCGAATCCCTTCAAGCCGGACTCATCGACGGTCGGCACGTCCGGCAGGACGGGCACGCGCGCAGCGCTGGTCGCTCCCAGCACCTTGACCTGGCCCGAGCGGATGAAGGGCAGCACGCCGGCGACGTTGTCGATCATGACATCGAGCTGCCCGCCGGCGATGTCGACGACCGCTTGCTGGCCGCTCTTGTAGGGAACGTGCAGCATGGAGGTGCCGGTCTCGCTCTTGAGCATTTCACCTGCCAGGTGGGCGCTCGAGCCCACGCCGAGCGAGCCCACGCTGACCTTGCCCGGATTTTTCCTGGCGTAGGCGATCAGCTCCTGGACGTTGTTTGCCGGGAGATCGTTGCGGGCGATGAGCACCAGCGCGTTGCTGATGGCGAGGCTGACAGGCGAGAGGCTGCGCTGAGGGTCATAAGGCAGCTTCGGATACATGCTCTTGTTGATCGCCAGGGTCACCAGGTTGCCGAAACCGATCGTGTAGCCGTCCGGCGCCGAGGTGGCCAGCAGCTGGGTGCCGACGATGCCTCCCGCGCCTCCCCGGTTGTCGACGACCACCGGCTGGCCCAGTTCGCGCCCGAGCGCTTCGGCGATCGGACGCAACACCACGTCGGGGCCGGAACCCGCGACATACGGCACGATGAGTTTGATTGGCCGCTCGGGCCATTCGGCCTGGGCCGCGCCGGCGCTTGCTGCCGCGAGCAGCGCAAAACACAGCGTAACGGCCCGGCGGGCACGACCTGAAAAAATCAGCATGAGCTTTCTCCTGAAGCGCTGCACGGAACCAGACTTGGGATCGCACGTCATCTTGTCGTCGTGAAGCTTAAAGATCGCCTGCGCTACATGTAAGGCTATATTTTTGTTAAGGTGACAATCCTTGGTTGTCACTATCGAGGTGCGCGTGAAAGACCATCATCTTCGGGCCTGGTTGAAAGTGGCCGAACTTCGCAGCATCAGGGCAGCCGCGCGTAGCCTGCACCTGAGTCAGGCCGCGGTGACGAAGGCCATCAAGGAACTGGAAACCGAACTCGACGCGCCGCTGCTTACGCGCAGCGCCAGGGGCATCGCGGTCACCGAATGCGGCGATCGCCTGACGGTGCGCGCCCGGCTCGCCCAAGCGCAGCTCACGCTTGCGCGCCAGGACATCCGCCAGCTTCTCGGCGGCGCCCAGGCGCGGGTGGCGGTAGGCGTGACCCCCATGGTGATGCTGAGCGTGCTGCCCGACGTGCTGAGCGATTTCAGGCAAAGCATGCCCGCCGCCAAGGTCAAGGTCTCGGAGGGCCTGCTCGCGGCGGTCCAGCCCGCGCTTCGCAACGGCGCGCTGGATTTCGCGCTGGCGTCCCGCATGATGGCGGCAAGCGCGGGCGAGCACGAATTCGAGTTCGAACCGCTGCGGCCGCTCGAATTCATGATTGCCTGCCGGCGTGGCCATCCATTGGAAGGCGCCACGCGCTGGGAAGACATCCGCGGCTGCGAATGGCTGCTCAACGTATCGGGAGGCAGCCACACCGAGGCCTTTCTGGACGGCCTGCGGGCACAGGGCTTGCAAGAGCCCGGCCGCGTCATCGACTGCGATACGTTCGGCGTGATGTGGAACCTGATGACCCGAAGCGACGCATTGATCATCTGTCCCGCCGGCATGCTCAACGTCCGGCCGTACGGCGGCGAAGCAACGCGGATTCGAGCGGAGGTTCCGATGCCGGTCGCGAGCATCGGCATCATGACGCTTAGGGGGACCCCGCTGTCGCTCGCCGCGGCAACCATGGCGGATTTTTTCAGGCAGCGCGTGGCGCGCGCGGCATTGGCCGGGTAATCGCCGGCCTGGGCGGGCCGCCTTGCGGAGCAGGGCTGGCAGTTGCGCACCTGGACAAGCGCCGATCGTTCCCGCATCCTCGACGTCTGCAAATGCGCTTAAATGACGCCGAAGGGCGCCGCCCCATGCCAGGCCGGCGCTTCTTTGCGCCGCGCCCATGGCCGGCCTCAAAGCGATAAATCCCGATCCTGGAGCCTCTGCCTTGCTTCGCAGATTTGAAAGCCAACTCAACCCGTTCCCGCCCGAGAACGTCCCCCTGCCTCCAAAGGGGTTTTTCGCGTTCCTCTGGTTTTGCACGCACGGATCGCGCCGCTACATCGCCGCGCTGGCGGTGCTCAGCGCCGCGGTCTCCATCTACGAAGCCTGGCTGTTCGCGTTCCTGGGACAGATCGTCGATCTGCTCGCCGTCTGGCATGCCGGCGAGCCCGCGTCGGCGCATGAGCGCCAGGTGCTGTGGGGCATCGGCCTTGTGCTGCTGGCCAGCATCGTCCTGGTAAGCCTGCGCACGGTGGTGCAGCACCAGATCCTGGCCATCAACCTGCCTCTGCGCCTGCGCTGGGACTTCCACCGCATGATGCTGCGGCAAAGCCTGTCGTTCTTCTCCGACGAGTTCGCGGGGCGGGTCACCACCAAGGTCATGCAGACTGCCCTGGCGGTGCGCGAAGTGCTGCTCACCTTCTGCGAAATCGTGCTGGGCATCGCCGTCTACTTCTTCGCCATCGTGGCGCTGGCGGGCGGATTCGATTGGCGCCTGATGCTGCCCTTCATCGCCTGGATGCTGCTCTACGGCCTGACCATGGTGTATTTCGTGCCGCGCCTGGGCAAGGTCGGGAAAGAGCAGGCGCACGCCCGGTCATCCATGACCGGCCGGGTGACCGATGCCTATACCAACATCACCACCGTCAAACTGTTCTCGCACACCAACCGCGAAGCCCGCTTCGCGCGCGCCGCCATGGAGGATTTCAGGGAAACGGGCTATCGCCAGATGCGTCTGGTCAGCAAGTTCGAGATCTTCAACCAGGTGCTGGCCACGGCGCTGATCTTCTCGGCGGGCGGCTACGCCCTGTGGCTATGGCATGGCGGCGAAATCGGCACCGGCGCCGTCGCCGCCGTCACGGCCATGGCGCTGCGGGTCAACGGCATGTCGCACTGGATCATGTGGCAGATGACCTCGCTCTTCGAGAACATCGGCACCGTGCAGGACGGCATCGCCACCCTGACCCACCCTCCGAAAGTCCAGGATGCGCCCGATGCGGTCCCGCTGCGCGTCACGCGCGGCAAGGTCGAATTCGACCGGGTGTACTTCAACTACAACAACGAGCGCCAGGTGCTCGACGGCCTGAGCCTCACCGTGCGCCCCGGCGAAAAAATCGGCCTGGTCGGCCGTTCCGGCGCCGGCAAGTCCACGCTGATCAATCTGCTGCTGCGTTTCTACGACGTGGACCGCGGCCAGATACGCATCGACGGACAGGACATCTCCCAGGTCACCCAGGACAGCCTGCGCAGCGCCATCGGCATGGTCACCCAGGACACCTCGCTGCTGCACCGGTCGATCTGCGACAACATCGCCTATGGCCGTCCCGACGCGGATCCCGCCGAAGTCCGGGCGGCCGCGGCCCGCGCCCAGGCCGACGAATTCATCGATCAATTGAGCGACAACCACGGCAACCGGGGCTACGACACCCTGGTCGGCGAGCGTGGCGTCAAGCTCTCCGGCGGCCAGCGCCAACGGATCGCCATCGCCCGCGTCATGCTCAAGAACGCCCCCATCCTGCTGCTGGACGAAGCGACCAGCGCCCTCGATTCGGAAGTCGAGGCGGCCATCCAGGAAAGCCTGGACGAAGTCATGAAGGGCAAGACGGTCATCGCCATCGCCCACCGGCTTTCCACCATCGCCGCCATGGACCGCCTCATCGTCATGGACGAAGGCCGCATCATCGAACAAGGCAGCCATGCCGAACTGCTGGAGCTGGACGGCATCTACGCCCGGCTGTGGCGGCACCAGAGCGGTGGATTCCTGGCCGAGGAACTCAGCCAGTGAGTGCGGCCCCTTTTACCCGGATGCAGCCCATATCCGCGGAGCCGGGCGCGCCTTCGTCAACGTAGCCCATGCGCGGCGGTGGGGACCGCCGCATGCACCCTTTCGCTGCTTTCGGCAGGTCCGCCTGGAGCCTGGGCATTTCCTGTCGCTTGCGGTCAAGGCCTGTGCGCGCTCTGGCAAGGCTATCGGCGCGGCTGCTACCTAACATTAGCCGCAGCTCATCCACACGCCCGCCGAGACGGGACGCCAAGCGAACGCTCCCCATGCTCACGCTCTACGACCATCCCCGTTCCGGCAACTGCTACAAGGTGCGCCTGTTCCTGTCGCTGATCGGCCTGCCCTGCCGGCGCGAATTCATCGACGTGCTGGCGCGCAAGAACCAGACTGAAGCGTTCGAGCGCATCAGCGCCTGGCGGCAGGTGCCCGCCATCGAGGACGACGGCCTGGCGCTCTGGGACAGCCACGCCATCCTGCTCTACCTGGCGCAGAAGCACGCGCCGCACTGGCTGGTGCCCCTGCCGCATAGCGGGCAAATGCATGCGTGGATATCGGTTTCGACAAACGAGATTGCCAACAGCCTGCAGCCGCTGCGCCTGACGCGGGTGGTCAGCCACGCCGAGGCCGCCCATCACCTTGGCGTGAGCGAGGCGCTGCTGGATCTGGCGGGCCTGCAGCGGCGCACCGACCGCGTTCTGGAGTTGATGGAAAAGCGCCTGGCCGGGAACGATTGGCTGGCGGGAGCGCCCAGCGTGGCCGACATCGACTGCTATGGCTACCTGGCCTTGGCCGAAGAGGCGGGCATCGACATGGCCGCCTATCCCGCGCTGTCCGCCTGGCGCCGACGCATCGAACGGTTGCCCGGCTACATCCCGCCCGGGCATGCCGCCTAGGTCCTGTTCGCAAAAAAACGATCATCAAGGAGAAAACATGGACGCAGCCACCAACTCGGACGCCGTTACGGCATCCGGCAACAAACCGAATCTTTTTCGGGTCTCCGTGGCCACGGTGGTCGGCACAGCGGTGGAGGCCTTCGATTTTCTCGCCTACGGCACCGCCGCCGCGCTGGTGTTCAACATGCTGTTCTTTCCGCAGTTCGATCCCTTGACCGGCACGCTGGCGGCCTTCGCCGCCTTTGCCAGCGGCATGCTCGCGCGCCCCCTCGGCGGCATTCTCTTTGGCCACTTCGGCGACCGCATCGGGCGCAAGTCCATGCTGACGCTGAGCCTGCTCATGATGGGCATCTGTACGGTGCTCATCGGCTTGTTGCCCACCTACGCGCAGATCGGCGTATGGGCGCCGGTCCTGCTGGTGGCGCTGCGGGTAGGCCAGGGATTGTCGTTTGGCGGTGAATTGGGCGGCGCCATGCTGATGGCCGTGGAGCACGCGCCGCCGCGCTGGAAAGCCTTGTTCGGCAGCCTGCCGCTGGTAGGCGCGCCGCTGGGCATTCTGCTGTCGGTGGGCGCCTTCGCGCTGGTGACCCGGCTGCCCGAGGAGGATTTCCTGTCCTGGGGGTGGCGCCTGCCGTTCCTGGCCAGCGCCGTGCTGATCGTGGTGGGCCTGCTGATACGCCGGGGCATCGACGAGTCTCCCGATTTTTCCCGCGTCAAATCCCAGCGCACCCAGGTCAAGCTGCCGGTGGCGGAGCTGCTGCGCAAGCACGGAAAGGCGCTGCTGCTCTGCATCGGCTGCAAGCTGGCCGAAGTGACGCTGATCTACACCTTCCTGGTGTTTTCCGTGTCGTACGCGGTGTCCACGCTGGGATTCAGCCGCAGCGATGCGCTGCATGCCCTCCTGTACGGCGCGGCCGTACTGATCTTCACGATTCCGCTGTTCGGGATGCTGGGCGACCGCTACGGCGCGCGGCGCGTCTGCGGCTGGGGCGGCCTGTTGCTGGCGGTGATGGCCATCCCCATCTTCATCGCGGTGGGCAGCGGCTCGCTCCTGGCATACAGCATTGCCGTGTTCATCGCCATGGCGCTGAACTACGCCATGATGATCGCGCCCCAATCGAGCCTGTATGCGGCGCAATTTCCCGCGGAACTTCGGTATTCGGGGCTGTCGATCGGCGTGCAGTTCTCGGCGGCCATCGGCGGCGGCCTGGCTCCGCTGGTGTCGGCCATGCTGGTGGCGCGCTTTGACAGCATCGTGCCGGTGGGCGCCTATCTGGCCGTGCTGGGCGTGATCGCCGGCACGTCGGCCTTCCTGATGAAGCCCACCGGGCAGGAGCGTCGCGCCGCTTGAGGCCGCTGGCCTGCCCCGCTATGCGGCGGGGCAGGCCGTTGCGCGGTATTGATTGGGCGGGTAGCCAAAGCGCTCCCGAAAGCGGCGGCTGAAATGGCTTGCGTCCTGAAACCCGCAGGACAGCGCAATGTCCTTGACCGGCACGTGACCCTTGCGCGGGTCCTCCAGCGCCAGGCGCGCCAGATGCAGGCGGCGTTCGCGCACATACTCGTTGTACTGCGTGCCCTGCATCTGGAACAGGCGATGCACCCAGCGGCTGGATGCGCGCAGCGCGCGGGCGACCTCGGCCACCGATAGGTCGGGGTCGGCGATATGGGCGTCCAGATAGCTGGTGAGCGCCTGCCAGCTCTCGATGGGACCGCGCTGGGCCGCCGGGATCTGGTCCAGCGCCTGGCTGGTGTAGATCGCCGCAAGCAGCGAAAGAAGCGCCTGCTCGGCGAACATGCCGGAGGTCGGGCTGGTCTCTGCCTGATCGAAAAAAACATGCGCCAGACAGCTGTGAGCCGTGCGCACCATGGGCAGTGTTGCGGCGGCGCGCTGGGCCGTGAACTGCGAGCTGTCGCGCAGATGCATGCCCAGCAGGCGCAATAGCGACCCCTTGATCACCACCAGGCGCGAGTCCGTCAGCATGCGCACTTCGGAGGGGAGCGCCGTGGTGCGGAAAATGATGTCGCCGGCATCCACCGGCAGGCAGGCGCCGTTCTGGGTGATCACGCCATGCCCTTCGATGATGAAGCTGGCAAGGAACTCGGCGCGCAGGGCATCGGCGGCGTGTTCGGCGCGATGCTGGACGGCGATGGGCGTGGACTCCAGATTCACAGCCAGCCCGCCGGCGCGCAAGCGACAGGCCTGCAAATGCAGGCGCGGCTGCATGGTCAGCGCGCGGAAGTCGCCCGGCAGCACCAGCTTGTCGAGTTGCGCCTTATAGCCGGACAGCTCAGCCTCGTAGAACGGGCGAAAACGCGGCGCAAAGTTCAGGTCGGGTTCCGGCTGAGGAGCAACGGTCGGAATCGAGGAAGGGACGTGCATTGCGGGAGCACCAGACTTTCAGGGCGGGCCCGGTGCCCGCTGAACGATTGTATCGGCCGTGATCCGGCGCACACCTGCTGTTTACCCTAGGGCTGTCACTCTCGGACAATCCTTGTGCGCCTGCGGTCAATCGCCTTGCGCGCTGCGCGCGGTGTAATTCCCCACCAGGCCCCTATCAGGAGACGAATGTGGACGACAAGCAGCGCCAATCCGATGCGTTTTTCCAGCGCTCGGCCAACAAGCTGGATTTCGGCAACTGGAGCGTGCAGGAGAAGATCGCCCTGAGCTGTCGCATCCTGGCCAGCGAAGGGCATTCCGAAACGCTGGCCGGACAAATCACGGTGCGCAACGATGATGGCACCTTCTTCACCACGGCATTGGCTCAGGCCTTCGACGAGATCCGGCCAGAATCGCTGATCCGCATCAACGACAACATGGAAGTGCTGCAGGGCGAGGGCACGCCCAACCCGGCCGTGCGTTTTCACTTCTGGGTCTACCGCCATCGGCCCGATGTGCGCTGCATCATCCATACCCATCCGCCCTATGTCTCGACGCTGTCCATGACGGGCCGCCCGCTGGTGGTGTCGCACATGGACGCCACGCCGTTTCACAACGACTGCGCCCACCTCAAGGAGTGGCCGGGCCTGCCCATCGCGGACCAGGAAGGCGAGATCATCTCCGCCGCGCTGGGCGGCAAGCGCTGCGTGCTGCTGGCGAACCACGGCTTTTTGGCGGCGACGTCCTCGGTGGAGGAGACCTTGTACCTCTCGGTGCTGATCGAACGCGCGGCGCGCAACCAGCTGCTCGCGGCGGCCGCCTACGGCGAAGTGCGGCCGGTCGACGACGCGCTGGCAGCCGAATCGCACGATTTCCTGCTCAAGCCCGCCATCGTGCGCGCCAGCTTCGCCATGTTTGCGCGCCGCATCGAGCGCGGGGATGGCGCGCGCGGCTAGCGGGCAGGGGGACGCTACGCAAATGCGGGGTCAAAATCGACCAAATCAGTACCTCGCATGCCCAAGCCCTTGGCCACCGGACGCCAGCTGTCCACTGCCCGGGCCACCTCCGCCCAGATCGCAGCCGCTTCCTCTGCATCCAATCTGAAGTAAGGCGCCCCTTCCATCAGAACGTCCCGACTGTCAATCGGTCCGGAGTCCTCGGTCAGCCATGTCTTGCTCTCGCGGCGATCGCCTGGCATCGGATTGAGGTCGAATGCCGGCGACAGACGCCATCCATGATTGCGCGCGTCATACAGAAACCCCGTATTGCGCAAATGGTCATCGGTATTGCAGATCAGAAAATTGAAGGCCAGGCGGCGCCACAACTGATGGATGTCGGCGATCGGGTTGGCGCCTTCCTGCAGCAGGGCGTCCACCAGTTCCGTATACGCATGCGCCGTGTCGCGGCCATCAGACTCCAGCATCGTCGCGGCTGACACGTAGGGAATACGGCCGCCATCAACGGTCCGGTCGAAACGCCGGATGATGGCGACCGCCGTCCCATTGATCAACTCCACACGCGCCGTTGCCACGTTGATGCCCGCCTTGGCGGCAAGATGCATGGCCAGCACCTCGCCTCGAATAACGTCGCGCTTGTCCGCCTGGCTGGGGAACTTGCCCAGGGCCAGACGGCCATCCGTATCTCGAACGGTTGACTTTGGTCTGGCTCCGCCCAATGAGGTGCCTTGCCCAAGCAGATATTGCAGGTCGCGCTCGCTCTCCGTGCCGGCCTCCAACGCGCGGGCCGCCTGCACGACTTTATCCAGTTCCAGCAAAGGCGGCACGTGCCAATGTGTTCCGCCCGAGCGCAAATAGACTTTGGCATGAGGATCAAAAAGACGCAGAGCGCCGACACGGG
Organism: Achromobacter sp. NPDC058515; assembly: GCF_042721735.1. Lineage (NCBI taxonomy): Bacteria > Pseudomonadati > Pseudomonadota > Betaproteobacteria > Burkholderiales > Alcaligenaceae > Achromobacter > Achromobacter sp. NPDC058515. The sequence goes on along the minus strand of NZ_JBHXNI010000003.1, from coordinate 44,652 downwards.
CTTCGTCATCCACCCACATCAAGAAGTCGACAGGCTCCAGCGCGGGCGTCTCGCGGTCTTGCTGCCGCCATCTTGCGTGGGCACGCCGAATCACGCGTTCACCCCACGAGTCTGGCGCAGTGTCCTGCAGCGCGCGAAAGAACGCCTCTTGAGGATGTTGAACACTCAGGATGGGCAGCAGGTCGGGCGATAGCGCAAAAAATCGCGAATCTCGCAACCAACGCTCGTCGTAGCTGAACGCGCTGCGCTTGGCGCTACCCAGATATAGCCGGCCCACGACCTGGCCGCTGGAACCGAGATGGACCTCTAGATCCTGACGCCTGGATGCCTTGGTAGCCATCAGAATCCCTGCAGCTCATTGGTGTCATCGGCAGCGCCTTCTTTGGCAGCAGCGGAGCGAGCAACACTTGGCTTGCTGCCACGGGACGTCCGCACGCGTTGGGGCAACTGTTCCCGCACCAGTTCCATCCCCAGCGCGTCATTTTCCATTGCCATCACCTTCACCACAGCCTCAAGGCGGCCAAGTACCTGCAAGGCGCGCAGGAAGGTGTGCAGGGCGGTGCCGGGATAGCCGTCTTCCATGCGCCTGACCGTGCTCAATGACGTGCCGATACGCTGTGCCAGGTCTTCCTGACTTAACCGGCGCATGCGGCGCGCTGTCGAGATGTCCTGCCCAAGGCCGCGCAGCGCACGCTCCACAGGCCGCGGCAACGCGACCCGTGAACCAGAACTTTCTTGCTCGGAAGATGACATGGATACACCTGCTCAAATATGGCCGAAGAAAATCATTAGGCACTCATATTTGAACATATAGGCAGATTTCGATCAATTGTTCAGCGGATTTCTACTGATCATATATGAACGCTTAAGCGATAATTCCATTCATATTTGATTCCATAAAGACGCCAGATCGCCCACTACAGACGGCATGCGACCGCATCCGCGGCTGACAGATTTTTCTGGGGGCTGACGTGAGGCGCCATGGCAGACCACCTGTCTTGGAAGTGCTCGACGCGGCATGCAGCAATACGATTAAGGGGTGTTCACTTGCCAGCCGCGCGGCTTGCTGCTTACGAATTTCGCGGAATACCCGCAAAACCCAGCAGAGAAATTACGCGGAGCTTCCAGACCTTGAGGAGCGTCCCAAAGTCACATGCCGAGTGTGGAGAATTTCTGGAGCGGGTGAAGGGAATCGAACCCTCGTATGAAGCTTGGGAAGCTGCCGTTCTACCATTGAACTACACCCGCTCGGGTGTCGTGCCGCGGTCATGAAACCGGGACAGAGGCGGCGATTATAGCGCGCCTTTTTCCGGTCAGGGCGGCGGCCTCGCGCCGCCCTGACCCATCACAAAAACAGCGAAATCAGTTGGCCGTGATGTTGGCGGCCTTGACCACCTTGCCCCAGCGGTCCAGCTCGGCCTGGGTGTAGGCGCCCAGTTCCTTGGGGCCCATGAAGATGGCTTCGGCGCCCTGCTCCGCGGCCTTCTGGCGGAAGGCGTCGCCCTGCATGATCTTCTGGATCTCACCGGCGATCTTGTCCACGACCGGCGCGGGCGTGTCCTTGGGCGCGTACATGGCGAACCACGACGAGACGATCAGGTCGGGGTAGCCGGCTTCGGCGGCCGTGGGAACGTCGGGCAGCGACGGCAGGCGGGTGTTGCCGGTGACGGCCAGGGCGCGCAGCTTGCCGGCGGCGATCTGGCCCAGCAGCGGAGGCGGCGTGGTGATGGTCATGTCCACGGCGCCGCCCAGCAGGTCGTTCAGCGCGGGGCCGGTGCCCTTGTACGGGATGTGGGTGATCTGCGTGCCGGCCATCTGGTTCAGCAGCTCGGTGGCCACCTGCTGCAGCGAGCCGTTGCCGGACGAGGCGTAGTTCAGCTTGCCCGGGTTGGCCTTGGCGTAGGCGACCAGCTCCTTCAGCGACTTGATGGGCAGGTCGGGACGCACCACGACCACTTGCGGGGCCGACAGCACGTTGGCCACGGGCGCGAAGTCCTTGATGGGATCCCAGCCGGCGGCCGGCGTGACGTGCGGGGTGATGACCTGGAAGCCGGAGTACTGCAGCAGCAACGTGTAGCCATCCGGCTTGGCGCGGGCGACGGTCTGCGCGGCGATGCCGCCGGAAGCGCCCGGCTTGTTCTCGACCACGACGCTCTGGCCCAGCGCCGCGCCCAGGGGCTGGGCGATCAGGCGCGCGGCGATGTCGGTGGTGCCGCCGGGCGCGGCGGACACGATCAGCGTGATGGGACGGTTGGGAAAATCGGCTTGCGCGCTGGCGGCGCCGGCGGCGATGGTCAGGGCGGCGGCTACGCTGGCGCGCAGGACGGTGGGCAGGCAGGACAGGGCCATGGTTTGTCTCCTCGGTATTTTTATCTGTGGGTGGTCTTCGGGTGCTACGGGTACTGCGGGTTCGGTCGTGATGACATCCAGGGCGTCAGGGCGCGGCTGGCGGAAACCGTTCCGCCAGCCAGGCCGGCGGCGCATGCAGCGCCAGGCGGGGCCCGGCTTGCAGCAGCGCGTTGGACAGGTCGCGCTGCACCAGCACGGGCAAGCCCCGCACGATGGCCAGCAAGGGCTCCAGCGACACGCCGGATTCAACGCCCATGCAGGCGAACATGTGCGCCAGCTCTTCGGTGTTGACGTTGCCGCTGGCGCCGGGCGCGTAGGGACATCCGCCCAGTCCGCCCGCGGCGGCGTCAAAGCGGGTGATGCCGGTCTGCCAGGCCGCAATGGCGTTGGCCAGCGCCATGCCGCGCGTATTGTGCAGGTGCACGGTCAGGGCGGCGCCGGGCAGGCGCTTTGCGGCCGCTTCGCACAAGCCCGCCACTTGCGTCGGGAACGCCATGCCGGTGGTGTCGCACAGCGTGATGCCGGAAGCGCCCGCGTCGACCAGCCTGGCGGCCAGGTCCAGGACCTGGGCGGCCGGCACGTCGCCGTCGAACGGACAGCCGAAGGCGGTGGACAGCGATACGTTGCACGGCGCGCCGGCGCGGGCGGCGGCGGCCAGCACCTGGGCCAGTTCGGCGTAGGACTGGTCGCGAGTCATGCGCAGGTTGGCGCGGTTGTGCGTCTCGGAGCATGACATGACAAGGTTCATCTCGTCGGTGCCCGCCTCCAGCGCGCGTTCCAGGCCGCGGATGTTGGGCACCAGCGCGGTGTAGACCACGCCCGGACGGCGGCGGATGCGGCGCATCACCTCCACCGCGTCGGCCAGGGCGGGAATGGCCTTGGGCGAGGTGAAGCTGGTGACTTCGATGCGCGCGAAGCCGCAATCGGACAAGGCGTCGACGAACGCGACCTTGTCGTCGGTGGACACCATGGCTTTTTCGATCTGCAGGCCGTCGCGCGGACCGACCTCGTTGATCTCGATGCGGGCGGGACCGGTATTCATGCAATGACTCCCTTGGCGCGCAACGCGGCGCGCTGTTCTTCGGACAAGCCGGCGGACGCCAGCACCGCGTCGGTGTGCTCGCCCAGCGTGGGCGCGCGTTCGCGCACCGCGCCGGGGTTGGACGACAGGTAGGGGAACACGGCGGGCATCTCCACCTGCACGCCCGCGGCGGACTCCATCGAGGTGATGGCGTTGCGGGCGCGGTAGTGCGGGTCCTTGGAAATATCAGCGACCGAATAGATGCGGCCGGCGGGCACGCCCGCCTCCAGCATCGCGGCCAGCACGTCGTCGATGCGGCGCTCCAGCGTCCAGGCGCCGATGGCGGCGTCGATCTCGGCCACGCGCCTGGCGCGGCCGTCGTTGTGCGCCAGCGCCGGGTCCTGGCCCAGGTCGTCGCGGCCGATGCGCGCCATGAGGCGGGTGTAGATGGCGTCGCCGTTGCCGGCGATGAGCACATAACCATCCTGGCACGGATAGGCGTTGGACGGAGCGATGCCCGGCAGCGAGGCGCCGGCGGGCTCGCGCACCGCGCCAAACACCGAGTATTCGGGCAGCAGGCTTTCGCTGAGGTTGAAGAGGCTTTCGTAGAGCGCGGTGTCGATCACCTGCCCCACGCCGCCGCGCGCGTCGCGCTGGTACAGGGCCAGCATCACGCCCAGCGCGCCATGCAGCCCGGCGATGGTGTCGCCCAGCGACAGGCCTGCCCGCACCGGCGCGCGGCCGGGCTCGCCGTTCAGGTAGCGCAGGCCCGCCATGGCTTCGCCGATGGCGGCAAAGCCAGGTTCGCGGGCCTTGGGGCCGGTCTGGCCGTAGCCCGAGATGCGCAGCATGATCAGCCGGGGATTCAGCTCATGCAGGGCTTCCCACGACAAGCCCCATTTTTCCAGGGTGCCGGGGCGGAAATTCTCGATCAGCACATCGGCCTCGCGCGCCAGGAGGCGCACGATGTCCTGGCCTTCCTGCTGGCGCAGGTCCACGCAGACAGATTGCTTGTTGCGCGACTGCGCCTCCCACCACACCGAGGTGCCTTCATGCAGCAGGCGCCATTTGCGCAGCGGGTCGCCCTGGCCCGGCGGCTCGATCTTGATGACCTGCGCGCCGAAGTCCGCCAGGGTCTTGGCGGCGAAAGGCCCAGCAATGAGTTGCCCCAGTTCCAGCACACGAATGCCGGCAAGAATCTGCCCTGCCATATCGCCTCCCAGGCGCGTCTATCGGTAGTGATGGACGGCAGTGTGCGCGCAAAGCGCCGGAGAGCGGAATGGACAATCGGGGAAAGGGGCATTCCCGGAACGGGAAACCCCGGATAAACCCGCGCTCAGCCTTCGTCCCGCAGATGCGCCAGCAGCAGGCGGGCAGCCACGGTCAACGTGTCCGCGTCTCGCACGCCCAGCAGCAGCCAGCGGCGGGCCCATTCGTCGGTCAGCGGAATCAGGCGGATGGGCATGGAGCGCGCGTGCGGCTCGGCGGCGATGCGCGGCAGGATGCCCACGCCCCGGGTGGCCGCCACCATGCGGCAGATGGCGTCAAAGCTGCGCACCTGGATGCGCAGGCGCATGGCCCGGCCCATCCTGCCGCTTTCCTCGGACAGGCGGGTCGCCAGCGAGGTCGCCGGCGGCAGGCCCACGTAGTCGTACGCCAGCGTGTCCGCGAAGGCCACTTGCGGCTCGGCGGCCAGCGGATGGCGCTGCGGCACGATCAGCACCAGTTCGTCCAGCCGGTAAGGGAAGGTGGACAGGCCGGCGGCGGGCGTGCGGTCGGCGAACACGCCGATATCCGCGCGGTTCTCGAGCACCGCCGTGACGATGTCGCTGCTGTTCTGCTCTTCCAGGTCGATGCGCACGGCGGGGTGCTCATCCATGAAGGCGGCCAGGTCCTCGGGCAGGAACTGCGTCAGCGACGAGGTATTGGCGGCGATGCGCACCTGCCCGCGCACGCCTTGCGCAAAATCCGACAAGGCGCCGGCCATCTGCTCCACTTCCTGCAGCACGCGCAGCGCATGGACGAGGCAGGCCTGGCCCGCGTCGGTCAGCTCCACCCCGGCGGCGTTGCGATACAGGAGCGGCGTGCCCAGCGCGGCTTCCAGGTCCGAGATCCGCTTGCTGGCCGCGCCCACCGCCAGATGCGACTGGCGCGCGCCCGCCGAGATGCTTCCCTGGCGGGCCACGGAGACAAAAAGGGCAAGCGTGACGAGATCGATGCGGGCAAGGTTCATGAAAAGGAACTACGGTGCAAGGGGACCGGGCTGAAACTATAGCGGGAGCCATCCGGGACAAATATGTCCCTATTTTAGTCCCTATGGCCGACTCCGCGCCGGCGGGCCTGCCACTACAATCCCGGCTATGAATACGACCAAGCCCGCGAACACCCCCGCGAATTCGCCCGTGAACCCTTCCGCAACGCCCCCCGCCGACGCCTCGCCCCCCAACGTTTCCCCGGAAACCCAGGCCGCGCTGGCCAGCACCGCCCACGCCCCCAACAGCCCCGGCGCCACGCACATCCGCAGCTTCGTGCACCGCCGCGGCCACATCACCCAAGGCCAGCTGGCCGCGCTGGAACGCCTGATGGGCCAGTGGTCCCTTCCCTACGCCGCGCGGCGCCTGGATCCGGCCGCCGCGTTCGGCCGGCAGGCGCCGACGGTGCTGGAGATCGGCTTCGGCATGGGCGAGACCACCGAGAAGATCGCGCTGGCCCGCCCCGGCGACAACTTCCTGGGCGTGGAAGTCTTCAACGCCGGCGTCGGCTCGCTGCTGCGCCGCATTGAAGACTCCAGCATCCAGAACCTGCGCATCATCCAGCACGACGCCGTGGAAGTGGTGCGCGACATGATCGCCCCCGACTCGCTGGCCGGCGTGCACATCTACTTTCCGGATCCCTGGCCCAAGAAGCGCCACCACAAGCGCCGCCTGATCCAGCCCGCCTTCATTTCGCTGCTGGCCAGCCGCATCGCGCCAGGCGGCTACATCCATTGCGCCACCGACTGGGAAGACTATGCGGTGCAGATGCTGGAAGTGCTTAGCGGCGAACCGCTGCTGAAAAACACCGCGGACGGCTACGCGCCCCGCCCCGATTACCGCCCCCTGACCAAATTCGAGACACGCGGCCTGCGCCTGGGCCACGGCGTCTGGGACCTGATCTTCAAGCGAGTCGCCTGATGCTCTATCCGCCGATCGAACCCTACCGCCATGGCATGCTGGACACCGGAGACGGCCACCAGATCTATTGGGAAATGTGCGGCAACCCGAAAGGCAAGCCTGCCTTGTTCCTGCATGGCGGCCCCGGCAGCGGCTGCTCGCCCCTGCACCGGCAGCTCTTCGATCCGCAACGCTACAACGTGCTGCTGTTCGATCAGCGCGGCTGCGGCCGTTCGCAGCCGCACGCCAGCCTGGACAACAACACCACCTGGCATCTGGTCGCCGACATCGAGCGCCTGCGCACCGAGATCATGGGCGCCGACCAGTGGCTGGTGTTCGGCGGCTCCTGGGGTTCGACCTTGGCGCTGGCCTACTCGGAAACGCATCCGGCGCACACCAGCGAGCTGGTGCTGCGCGGCATCTTCGGCCTGCGCCGCGCCGAGATCCAATGGTTCTACCAGGAAGGCGCGTCGTGGCTGTTCCCGGACCGCTGGGAAGACTACCTGGCGCCCATTCCGGAAAGCGAACGCGGCGACCTGGTCGCGGCGTATCACAAGCGCCTGACGGGCGATGACCCGGCCGAGCAGCTGCGCGCCGCCAAGGCCTGGAGCAAATGGGAAGACAGCACCATCACGCTGCTGCCCAGCCCGCGCCACCAGCAAAGCCACGCCGCCGACCGCGCCGCGCTGGCCTTTGCGCGCATCGAGAATCACTACTTCTTCAATGCCGGCTTCATGGAAGAAGGCCAGCTGATCCGCGACGCCAACAAGCTGCGCGGCATTCCCGGCACCATCATCCAGGGCCGCTACGACGTCTGCACGCCCGCGCGCACGGCCTGGGACCTGCATCGCGCCTGGCCCGAGGCGGAGTTCCACCTGGTGCCCGATGCGGGCCACGCCTTCGATGAACCCGGCACGCTGGCGCGCCTGATCGGCGCCACCGACGCCTACGCAAAACAGTGAGGAGACACCTGCCATGCACATCACCCTGAACGGAGACGCCCGCGAATTCCCGCTGGACACCACGGTGAACGAATTGCTTGAAACGCTGGGCTATGCCGGCAAGCGCGTGGCCGTGGAGCGCAACGGCGAGATCGTGCCCAAGAGCCAGCACGAGCAGACCGCGCTGTCCGACGGCGACCAGATCGAAATCGTGGTCGCGGTGGGCGGGGGCTGAGACCCGCATCCGCCGCGCTTTTTCGCGCAATCGCATCGCAAGAGCAGGGCCGCCGACACAGCGGCCCTTTTTGCATGCCGCCCCGCGCATGAAGGGCTTAAACCCACGGATGCAAACGCCCTGCGAAGAGGCCTGCATTGTTGCGTAGTCTGGCAGGAGGCTAGCAACCTGTTACACGTTAACCCCTCGTCGCACGGGGAATGTGCGAGTCATAATCGTTCCTGCTGGCGTCTTACTGCTGTCCTGTTGTTGTTCTAGCGTTGCACATCGCCCCATCGGGGCAGAGGAGGCATCATGAACACCGCGGTCATCATTAATCTTCTCATCCAGCTTGTCGCCGGCGCAGCCGCGGGCAACGGGCTCGGAAAAATGCTCCAGCAATTCAACTTGGGCACCCTGGGCAACACCATCGCGGGCGCCATCGGCGGCGTGGCGGGCGGTTCCTGGCTTGCGCCCATGATCACGGCCGGAGCCGGCGCCATGGCGGCAGGCAATGCGGGACTGGATCTTTCAGCGATCGCGGGCAGCGTGGTCGGTGGCGGCGTCGGCGGCGCCGTGCTCACCCTGATCGCCGGCATCGTGAAAAAAATGTTTGTGGGCCGCGCGCCCTGACAGCACGTCGTTTTCTCACCGCAACATAGATAAAGGAAACACTATGGGTCTGCTCAATTTCATCAAGGACGTTGGAGAAAAGCTCTTTGGCGCCAGCGAGGCGAAGGCCGCGACGGCGGACGAATTGAAGAAAGAGCTGGATAAGCACGGCCTGAACGCGGATGGCCTGCAAATTTCGGTGGAAGGCGACAAGGTCACGGTGGCGGGCGAAGCGCTGAGCACCGAAGACGCCGAGAAGATTTCGCTGGCGCTGGGCAACACCGTCGGCGTGGCCGCGGTGGACAACCAGCTCAAGGTGAAGCAGGCCACGCCCGAAGCCAAGATGTACACCGTGCAGAAGGGCGACAACCTGTGGAAGATCGCCGAGGCGCAGTACGGCAAGGGCCAGGGCGCCAAGAACACGCTGATCTTCGAAGCCAACAAGCCGATGCTGACCAGCCCCGACAAGATCTATCCGGGGCAAGTGCTGCGCATACCGCCGCTGTCGTAAGCGGCGCCCGGTTCAGACAAGCCGGAAGACACCCATGCGTTTTCCGGATTGTGTCGCGGCACGGCGCCCCCTGCCAGCCGCGATTACTTGGCCAGACGCAATGTCTGGCCATTTTTTGGGGCGCCTGCCGCCATAGGTGTCTGACACCGGGGGGTCACTTCCATAGGTGTCTGACACCCCTGAGACGCAGGTCCAGGCTGAAGTTCGTCTCCCGCGGGTGTCAGACACCGGGGAACCAGATTCGGCCGGTGTCAGACACCCAAGGTGTCAGACACCGGAGAGGTCACTTCATTCCGAAGCGGCCCAGGCCCTTCATGCCGCCCATGGCGCGCATCATCTTCGCCATGCCGCCCTTCTTCATCTGCTTCATCATGCCCTGCATCTGCTCGAACTGAGCCAGCAGGCGGTTGACCTCTTGCACAGGCACGCCGGAGCCGGTCGCGATGCGGCGCTTGCGCGACGCCTTGATCAGTTCGGGCTTGGCGCGTTCGGCGGCGGTCATGGAGTTCAGGATGCCTTCGGTGCGGCGCAGCTGCTTTTCGGCCTGCCCGCCCTGCAGCTGGCCCGCGGCCTGCTGGAACTGGGCCGGCAGCTTTTCAAGCAGCGAGCCCATGTCGCCCAGCTTCTTCACCTGGCCGAGCTGGTCGCGGAAGTCGTTCAGGTCGAACTTGTTGCCCGACTTGATCTTCGCGGCCAGCTTCTGCGCGTCGGCGATATCGATGTTCTTTTGCGCCTGCTCGACGAGCGACACGATGTCGCCCATGCCCAGCACGCGCTGCGCCATGCGGTCGGGGTAGAACGGCTCAAGGCCGTCCAGCTTTTCCGACACGCCGACGAACTTGAGCGGCTTGCCGGTGACGTGGCGCACCGACAGGGCCGCGCCGCCCCGGGCGTCGCCGTCCAGCTTGGTCAGCACCACGCCGGTCAGGGGCAGCGCATCCGCGAAGGCGCGCGCGGTGTTGACCGCGTCCTGGCCCTGCATTGCGTCCACCACGAACAGCGTTTCCACCGGCTTGACCAGGTCATGCAGCGCGCGGATCTCGCGCATCATGGCCTCGTCGATGCCCAGGCGGCCCGCCGTGTCCAGGATCAGCACGTCGTAGTGATGGCGGCGGGCGTGGTCCATCGCGCCGCGCGCGATGTCTTCGGGTTTCTGGCTGGGGTCGGACGGCAGGAAGTCCACGCCCACCTGCGCCGCCACGCTCTTGAGCTGGTCGATAGCGGCCGGACGGTAGACGTCGGCGGACACCACCAGCACCTTCTTCTTGCCGGTCTTGCGGCCGTGCTGGGTGTGCTGGCCTTCGGACAGCCAGCGCGCCAGCTTGCCGGTGGTGGTGGTTTTGCCGGCGCCCTGCAGGCCGGCCATCAGGATGACGGCGGGCGGCTGGACGGCCAGCGACAGTTCATTGGAGTCGGCGCCCAGGTCGCCGCCCATCAGGGCGGTCAGTTCCTTGTGGACCACGCCCACCAGGGCCTGGCCGGGGCTGAGGCTGGCGGCGACTTCTTCGCCCAGCGCCTTTTCCTTCACCCGCGCGACGAACTCGCGCACGACGGGCAGCGCCACGTCGGCTTCCAGCAGCGCCATGCGCACTTCGCGCAGCATCTCCTGGGTGTTGGCCTCGGTAAGGCGGGCTTCCCCGCGCAGCGTCTTGACGACGCGCGACAGGCGTTGAGTTAGGTTATCGAGCATGAGAGGCGTTTCCGCTTAAACTAGTTGATTGAACGGTGGCCGCAGGCGCGGATTCTGCGCTTTCGGGTGACATGCACCCCAAGGCCCCATCCAGACAACGGTTTCTATGTCACTAGGCATTGTATTTCACACAGCGGCTGCCTTGGCGTACGCAGTGCTCGGGGGGTCGCTCTGGATCCGCCTGGCCGGCGCCGGGGAAGTGGAAAAGACAGGCAAAATCGCCCGTCTGTGCCTGCTGGGGGCCCTGGTTCTCCATGGAATCGGGCTGCAACAAGCGATGCTGGGCGCCCAGCACCTGTTCATTGGATGGGCGCTGGCCCTGTCGGCGGCCATCTGGCTGGGCATGGTGGTGTTCTGGCTGGAAAGCCTGCTGGTGCGCATCGACGGCCTGCAATTGCTGCTTTTGCCCGCCGCCGCCATCGCCAGCGGCCTTGCCGCGCTGTTTCCCCATGGGCAATTCGTGCCCCACGCCGACGATCCCTGGCTGCGCGTCCACCTGCTGATCGCCCTGGCCGCCTATGGCCTGATCACCATTGCCGCCCTGCACGCCATGATGATGGCCCTGCTGGACCGCCACCTGCACCGCCCCCTGGACGCCCCCACCGAGCGCAGCATCGTCGGCCGCGTGCTGGACTCCCAGCCGCCGCTGCTGGTGCAGGAGCAGCTGCTGTTCCGCATCATCTGGATCGGCTTCATCGTGCTGACGCTGGCCGTGGGCTCGGGTTCCGTGGCGTCCATGAAGCTGACCGGCAAGATCCTGCCATTCGACCACAAGACCGTCTTCACCCTGCTGTCCTGGCTGACCTTCGGCGTGCTGCTGGCGGGCCGCCACATCTGGGGCTGGCGCGGCCGCGTGGCGCTGCGCTGGACGCTGACGGGCTTTGGTTTCCTGATTCTGGCCTATACCGGCAGCCGGTTCGTGCTGGAAATGATTTTGCATCGAGGCTGACGTGGGCAAGTTGCTGTTCTGGATTGTTCTGATCATCCTGGTGCTGTTCGTGGCCCGCATCGCCGGCCGCATGGCCGCGGCGCGCCAGTCCGGCGCGCAGGCCGGCAAAGCCAAGAAGCCGGCCGGCGGCCAGCCGCAGCAGCCCAAGCCGCTGGAATCCATGGTGCGCTGCGCCCACTGCGGCATCCACCTGCCCCGCTCCGAAGCCTTGCTGCAGAACGGCCAGACCTGGTGCGGTCCGGACCACGCGCGGCTGGGGCCGGGCAAGCGCTAAGCCGGTTTCCCACCGCCAGACGCAGGGCCGCGCCTGGCGGATAGAGCATTGCCTTTGCGCACGGCATAATGCATGTCGGAATCTACACATGCTCCCTCCCTATGGCCTTGCTTCTGGATCGACATGGCTGGCTGGCGCCGGCCCCGGGTGTTTCCCTCCTGCCCTCCCCCAACTGCGACTCGCGGCCGGCCGGCGCGCAGGCGTCGCTATTGGTGCTGCACAACATCAGCCTGCCCCCCGGGCAATTCGGCGGCCCTGAAGTCGCCGGGCTGTTCCTGAACACGCTGGACTACGGTTCGCACCCCTGGCTGGAACGCCTGCGCGGGCTGCGCGTATCGGCGCACTTCTTCATCCGCCGCAGCGGCCGCATCGTCCAGTTCGTGTCCACCGACAGGCGCGCCTGGCATGCCGGCGTGTCGCGCTTTGCGGGACGCGAGCGCTGCAATGACTTCTCCATCGGGATCGAACTGGAAGGCACGGACACGCTGCCCTACACTGACGAGCAATACTTGGCGCTGCGCAAGCTGACGCCGGTGCTGCGCGCGCGCTACCCGCTGGCCGCCGCCTGGGGACATGAACACATCGCGCCGGGCCGCAAGACCGACCCCGGCCCCGCTTTCAACTGGACGCGCTTTTCGCGCGACAGCGGCTTTGCGCGGCGGCAGTTGCCGCCCGTCTGACCCTTACAAGGACTGGTTATGTTGAAGATCTGGGGACGCCTGACTTCCGTCAACGTTCAAAAAGTGATGCTGACCGTGCGCGAACTGGCCCTGCCGCACACCTTTGTCCAGGCCGGCGGCCCGTTCGGCGTGGTGGACACGGCCGACTACGCCAAGCTCAATCCCAACCGCCAGGTGCCCGCCATCGACGACGGCGGCTTTGTGCTGTGGGAATCCAACGCCATCGTGCGCTACCTGGCCGCGCGCTACGGCGTGGGCACGCTGTGGCCCGAGGACGTCTGCATGCGCGCCGACGCCGACCGCTGGATGGACTGGCAAACCACCGAATGGCAGCCCGCCATGGTTCCGGCCTTCCTGGGCCTGATCCGCACGCCCGAAGAAAAGCGCGACAAGGCCGCGATCGAAGCGTCCGTCAAGCGTTCGAATGCCCGCGCGGCGATCCTGGACCAGGCCCTGCAAGGCCGCGAATTCATCGCCGGCCGCCACCTGACCATGGGCGACATCGCGCTGGTCAGCTCCGCGCACCGCTGGCTGGCCCTGCCGATCGAACGCCCCGACACGCCCGCGCTTTCCGCCTGGTATCGCCGCGTCATGATGCGCCCCGCGCCGCAGGGCGTGCTGACACTGCCGCTGGAATAGGCCGCTGGACCGCGGCGGTGTTCAGTCGCGGTCCACCTTCCACCCCAGTTCCGCTGAAATGCCCGCCGCCGCGCCTTGCACGACGGCGACCATGTCGCGCATGCGCTCCAGCGACATGTACGGCACCGTGCTGGACACGCTGATCGCGGCCACGATGCCGCTGGACGCATCCCGCACCGGCGCGGCCACGCAGCGGATCGAAGGCTCGTTGTCTTCCAGGTCGAACGCATAGCCTTGCGCGGCATAGTCGCGCATGCGGTCGCGGAACGCCTCCCAGCTTTGCTGCCCGCCCGGCGTGCGCGACGATACCGGCGCGCCGATGCGATGCAGCGCCTTCCATTGCGGCTCTTCGGTGTCCAGCAACAGCGCCTTGCCCACGCCCGTTGCGGCCAGCGGCATGCGATGCCCCACCCGCGAACGCATCTCCAGCCCCTTCTTGCCCGGAATCTTCTCCAGGTAGAGCACCTCGTTGTTGTCGCGCACGGCCAGGTGGATGGTGTCGCCCGTCTGCTCGGCCAGGCTGTCCAGATAGGGACGCGCCAGGGTCGCCATCGGGAAGGCCTCGCGCGCCTGGAACCCCAGTTCAATCAGCTTCGGCCCCAGCACGTAGCCCACGCCCGGCAAGGCGCGCAGATAGCGCTCCTGCACGAGGCAGCTGGCCAGCCGGTGCGTGGTGCTGCGCGCCACGCCGATCCGCGCGCAGATCTCCTTGAGGTCGCGCGCGCCGTCCGCCACGGCCTGAACCACGGCCAGGCCGCGCATCAGCGTCTGCGTGCCGGCGGGCGCGGCGGAATCGGGGTCCAGGGCGGACGGATGATCGGAGGTCAGGGGGAAGGATGTCATGAAACGGGAGCGGGACGGCGCGGGCGAAGCGGAGAGCATACCCGGCGCCGCAAGCCGGAATACGCTGAAAAGGCGGGAATTCCTGGTCGGACCGGGCGAAAACCGTGCTCGAAATCTCACCCAAAAATTCCCTGTATGTGGGATTTAATTCTATATTTTGAGATTTTTCAAGCGCTGATCTAGAATTTTTCGCATCGCCCGCTGCGCGCCTCAACGCGCACGACGGGCTTCAGACAACAAGGCCCGCAACGCCCTGCTCCGCCTCGCCCCCCTCACGGCGCGGCACCCGCAGCCGGCATTGCGGCCAGAGACGAGACAGACTCTGATGACTACCGGATCGCCCGCCCGCGCGGCACTTATCGCGCTGGACTGGGGCACCTCTTCGCTGCGCGCCTACCGCCTGGACGCCACGGGCCGCACGCTGGACACCCGCCATCTGCCGTGGGGCATCATGCGCCTGCCGCAGCCGCTGCAGGACGGCGCCGCCACCGCCGCGCTGTCCGGATTCGAACTGGCTTTCGACCAGGCCTGCGGCGACTGGCTGCGCGCCGAGCCCGCCCTGCCCGTGATCGCCTGCGGCATGGTCGGCAGCGCCCAGGGCTGGAAGGAGGCCGCCTACCTGGACGTGCCCGTGGACCTGGAACGCATCGGCACGCTGCTGACCGTAGTGGAGCGCAAGGGCGCCGCTCCGGTCCACATCGTGCCCGGCCTGATCCAGCGCCACGGCCTGCCCAACGTGATGCGCGGCGAAGAAACCCAGGTCTTCGGCGTGATGTTCGACCAGGCCGGCGGCAATGCCGACAGCGTGCTGATCGGCCTGCCCGGCACGCACTCCAAATGGGTCAATGCCCGCCGCGGCCGCGTCACCCACTTCGACACCTTCATGACCGGCGAGGTCTACGCCGCGCTGCGCGGCCACACCATCCTGGGCCGCACCATGGAAGACGCCGCCGGCGCCGACATGGCCGCCTTCGAGCGCGGCGTCAAAGTCGCCGGCGCGCCGGCCGGACGCGCGGGCGTGCTGTCCACCATCTTCAGCACCCGCGCGCTCGGCCTGACGGGCGAACTCGCGCCCGGGTCGCAAGCCGACTACCTGTCGGGCCTGCTCATCGGCCATGAAGTCGCCGCGCTTGCCGAGATGTTGCGCCAGCAGGGCGAACTGCCCCGCATCGTGCTTTGCGGCGAACCCGCGCTGTGCCAGCGCTACATCCTGGCCATGCGGCACTACGGCCTGGGCACGCCCGAACAGGCGCAGAACGCCACCGAGCGCGGCCTGTGGCACCTGGCCGTCTGCGGCGGGCTTGTCGCCGCTTCCCAACCGATCTCAGCCTAGGAACCCTCCATGAACCATCCCGGCCTGCAAACCGCCATGGCCCACTGCGGCCTGATTGCCATCCTGCGCGGCATCACGCCCATTGACGCCGAACCCGTCGGCCAGGCGCTCTACGACGCGGGCTTTCGCCTGATCGAAGTGCCGCTGAATTCGCCCGATCCGCTGGACAGCATCCGCGCCATGCGCGCCGCCCTGCCTACCGACTGCCTGATCGGCGCCGGCACCGTGCTCAAGCCCGACGACTGCGCCCGGATCCAGCAGGCCGGCGGCGAACTCATCGTCATGCCGCACAGCGATCCGGCCGTGATCCGCGCCGCCAAGAAACTGGGCATGGCCTCCTGCCCCGGCGTGGCCACGCCCACCGAAGCCTTCGCGGCGCTGGCCGCCGGCGCCGACGTGCTGAAGATGTTCCCCGCCGAGCAGCTGGGCCCCGCCGTGCTGAAGGCCTGGCGCGCCGTGATGCGCCCGCCCATCGCGCTGGTTCCCGTGGGCGGCATCACCCCCGACAACCTTTCCACTTACGCCCAGGCGGGCGCCAGCGGCTTCGGCCTGGGCTCCGCCTTGTACAAACCCGGCCTGTCGGCCGCCGAAGCCGGCCAGAACGCGCGCGCTTTCATCGCCGCCTGGCAACGCGCCTATCCCGCCCAGGAGACCCAAGCATGAAGATCACCAAGCTCACCACCTACATCGTGCCGCCCCGGTGGTGCTTCCTGAAGATCGAGACGGACGAAGGCATCGTCGGCTGGGGCGAGCCCGTCGTCGAAGGCCGCGCGCATTCGGTGGCGGCCGCCGTCGAAGAGCTGTCCGACTACCTGATCGGCAAGGACCCCCGCAACATCGAAGACCACTGGACGGTGCTGTACCGCGGCGGCTTCTACCGCGGCGGCGCCATCCACATGAGCGCGCTGGCCGGCATCGACCAGGCGCTGTGGGACATCAAGGGCAAGCACCTGGGCGTGCCCGTGTCGCAGCTGTTGGGCGGCAACGTGCGCGACCGGATCCGCGTGTATTCGTGGATCGGCGGCGACCGTCCCGCCGACACCGCCGCGGCCGCCAAGAGCGCCGTGGACCGCGGCTTTACCGCCGTGAAGATGAACGGCACCGAAGAGCTGCAGTACATCGACTCGTTCGACAAGGTTGAAAAATGCCTGGAGAACGTGGCCGCCGTGCGCGACGCCGTGGGTCCCAACGTGGGTATCGGCGTCGACTTCCATGGCCGCGTCCACAAGCCCATGGCCAAGGTGCTGATGAAGGAGCTGGACGCGTTCAAGCTCATGTTCATCGAAGAGCCCGTGCTGAGCGAACACTATGAAGCGCTCAAGGAACTGGCCCCGCTGACCTCCACCCCCATCGCGCTGGGCGAACGGCTGTTCTCGCGCTGGGACTTCAAGCGCGTGCTGTCCGAAGGCTATGTGGACATCATCCAGCCCGATCCGTCGCATGCCGGCGGCATCACCGAGACCCGCAAGATCGCCGCCATGGCAGAAGCCTATGACGTGGCGCTGGCCCTGCACTGCCCGCTGGGCCCCATCGCGCTGGCCACCTGCCTGCAGATCGACGCCGGCTGCTACAACGCCTTCATCCAGGAACAAAGCCTGGGCATCCACTACAACGCCGCCAACGACCTGCTGGACTACGTCAGCAACCGCGAGGTCTTCGCCTACGAAGACGGCATGGTCGCCATTCCGCAAGGCCCGGGCCTGGGCATCGAAGTGAACGAGGAATACGTCAAGGAGCGCGCCGCCGTGGGCCACCGCTGGCGCAACCCCATCTGGCGCCACGCCGACGGCAGCTTCGCCGAATGGTAAGCCGATAAAAGAGAGAGGAGACCCCCTTGACCACCGCCACCCACGCGGGCCTGCAAAGCGCCCAGCGGCCCACCCGCAGCCGCTACATCATCATGGTGATGCTGTTCATCACCGTCGTCATCAACTACCTGGACCGCAGCAACCTGTCCATCGCCGCGCCCGCCCTGAAGGACGAGTTCGGCCTGGACACCTGGCATGAAGGCCTGATCCTGTCGGCCTTCGGCTGGACCTACGCCGCCATGCAGATCCCCGGCGGCTGGCTGGTGGACCGCGTGTCCCCCCGCGTGCTGTACGCCGCCGCGCTGATCCTGTGGTCCGCGGCCACTTTCTTCATGGGCTTCGCGGGCAGCTTCGTCATCCTGTTCGTGCTGCGCCTGGCCGTGGGCGCGCTGGAAGCCCCGGCCTATCCCATCAACAACCGCGTCGTCACCACCTGGTTCCCGGAACGCGAACGGGCCACCGCCATCGGCTTCTACACCTCGGGCCAGTTCGTCGGCCTGGCGTTCCTGACGCCGGTGCTGGCCTGGCTGCAGCACCACTACGGCTGGCACATGGTGTTCGTCAGCACCGGCTTGCTGGGCATCGTCTGGGGCGTGCTGTGGTTCATGATCTACCGCGAGCCGCGCCAGTTCAAGGGCGCCAACGCGGCGGAGATCGAGCTGATCCAGCAAGGCGGCGGCGTCGTCGACCTGGATAAGCGTGTCAAGGAAAAGAAAGCCCCCTTCAACTGGAGCGACCTGGGCCTGGTCATGTCCAAGCGCAAGCTCTGGGGCGTGTACCTCGGCCAGTTCTGCCTGACGTCCACGCTGTGGTTCTTCCTGACCTGGTTCCCCACCTATCTGGTCAAGTACCGCGGCATGGACTTCATCAAGTCCGGGTTCCTCGCGTCCGTGCCGTTCCTGGCCGCGTTCATCGGCGTGCTGTGCTCGGGCGTGCTGTCCGACTTCCTGATCCGCCGCGGCGCAACCGTCGGCGTGGCGCGCAAGCTGCCCATCATCCTGGGCCTCTTGATCTCCACGTCCATGATCGGCGCGAACTTCACGGACTCCACGCCGTGGGTCATCTTCTTTCTGGCCGTGGCCTTCTTTGGCAACGGGCTTGCGTCGATCACCTGGTCGCTGGTGTCCACGCTGGCGCCGGTGCGCCTCCTGGGCCTGACGGGCGGCGTGTTCAACTTCGTCGGCAACCTGTCTTCGATCTGCACGCCGATCGTGATCGGCTTCCTGGTGTCCAAGGACAGCTTTGCGCCGGCCATCGTGTACGTGTCGTCGCTGGCCCTCTTGGGCGCGCTGTCGTACATCCTGCTGGTGGGCAAGGTGGAGCGCATCGAAGCGTGACGCGCTAGAGGGTCTTGCGGCGCAGCGCCGCAAGACCCTCGCATCAGAATTGCCAGCGCATGTTCACGTTGGCCGAATGCTCCCGGCTGCCGCTGGCGTATTGCCCGGCATAGCCCAGTCCCAGCGTAGCCGTGCGCGCTATCGCCACTTCCGCGCCCAACTCCACCAGCGCGGCATCCCGCCCGATGGGCGCGCCCGCGACGGTAAAGGGTTGGCCGGCATCGAACGCCAGGCGCGACTCGGGCTTTACGTCGCCGAAGACATGGCGCCAGCCCACGGTGCCGTAGACCCTGCCCTGACGGCCGCCGGCATCGAACCCCTGAGCGGCGCGCAAACCCAAGGTGGAATGCGTCTGTTGCGTGCTGCCCGACTCGCCGGACAAGGCGGCGTCGCCGCCGTTCTCCGAAAAACCACGAGTGCGCAGATCACTCCAGGCCAGACCGGCGAACGGCTCCAGCGTGGTGCGCTCGGCCAGCTTCCAGGCATAGGACAACTCCGTGAAGACCTGGCTGGTGCTGGCGCCGTAGTCCGCCGTCAGTGCGGCGGCCTGGCTGCTGGCGTAGCGCCGCGTGGAGATGTCGTGCCAGGTATAGCCCGCGCCCGCCAGGAACTGCCAGGCGCCCGGGCCGGCAGCGAAGGATTTTCCGCCATAGACCAGCGCGCTGTAGCTCGAGACGTCCGCCTGCGAAGACCGCTCGTCCACACGAACCTTGCTGTCGGTGAATCCCAACGCGCCGCCGACGCGCCAATCCGCGCCCACGGGCCGGTCCGCGCCCATGAACAGGCCGCCGACGTGCTGGCGCACCCGGGCGGCGTTGCCGTCGCCGTCGATGGTCTGCCAATTGCCCACGACTTCAGCCCAGGCCGGCCGCGCGCCGGAAAGAGGCAGCGCGGCGGTGGAAAGCGGCGCATCGGAAGCGCCCACGGCCGCGGTCGGGGCGCCGGGAAGCGCCCCGGCCTGCAGATTGGCGCGCAGCTTGGCCAATGGCGCGGCGCGGACTTGCGCCGCCCCTTGGAGCAGGGTGTTGGCGATGCTGGCGTGCACTTCGCCGGACAGGCTGTCGAAGGCGTCTTCGGTCTGGCCTTGCGCCAGCGTGGCGACATACTGGCGCAGCGGGCTGTCATTGCCCAGGCTTTCCAGGCCGCCGGCCACGGCGCGCTGATTAGGCGTATTGGCGCCCGTGGGAAAGGCGCGCGTCTGCAGCAGTCCCAGCGTCACCTCCGTGGCGCTGTAGGACAGCCGGGGATCCAGGAACGCATAGTTCGACGCCACGCTGTCGAACTGGCCCTGGATCGCATTGGCCTGGAGGATGGTGTAGCTGAGATTGGGCGTGAAGTTGCCGTCCGGCCCCACGTGCAGCACGGAGCCGCCCAGCCGCGCGATGCCGTTCACCACCACCCGGTCGCTGTCGGTGGAACCCGGCGCCGCTTCGACGCGGTAGGCCGATCCGGGCGCAAAAGTCAGGTCGCCATTGATGGTCAGCGTGCCGATGGAATTGCCCGGACTCAAGGTCGAACCGGTGGCCAGGGTCGTCGAACCCACCGAGCCCGAACCGGCCAGCGTGCCGCCCGCGCCCACGCTGACCGGACCGGCCAGCGCGCCATTGACCGCGAGCGAACCGCCTGACACCGTCGTCTGCCCGGTGTTGCCGCTGTTGCCGGTCAGAATCACATCGCCCGACATGATGTTGACCCGGCCGTTTCCTTCTATGCTGCCGCCGTACGTCAAGGCAGGGCCGATGAAGTTGAAGAGCAATTCGCCATCGCCCGCGCCGAACCGCAGCACCGGCGCGTTCAACACGCCGGCGGGCGGCGGGCCAAAACCGGTGGGTACGCCCATGATCAACGTCCCCTTTGATCCGGCGGCATTGGCAATCACGACTTCGGGCGCGCTCAGCGTGCCGCCAAACATCAAGAGGACTCGTCCTTCGCCTTCATTGCCCACGGTGACCGGCCCGGCCGAGGTCCAGTTCGAACCGCTGCCCATTATCGTCATGGTTCCGTAGGACCCGGCCAGACGACCCAGCGAGCCATTCAGGCTGGACAGCCGGCCGCCGTCCAGGACGCCCACTGCGCCCCGTGCGCCATTTTTCTCACCGACGATGAAAATGCCGCTGTTGATCCAGGACGAACCCACCCCCGCTATATTGGCGGCGCTGTTGCCATTCTGCACCCCGACGTAGCCGGAGGTGCCGCTCACGGTCGCGCCATCCGCGACCGTAAGCACGCCATCGCCCAGATTGCCGACCACGACCGGCCCCGAACTGATCCAGGAGCTGCCCGCGCCCCACGCCGCGATCGTCCCGGTGGATCCTGCCTGGTCGCCCGCCACGACGCCGCCGCTCTCGACGCGGCCGGCGCCGCTGATGAAGACCGAGCCGATACCTTTGTTTCCCACAAGCACGGGCAGTCCCGCGTTCACGATCGACCCCGCGCCGTCGACGTGCAAGTTGCCGTTGGCGAGGGCCGCGTCGCCGAGCCGGATCTGGAAGGTGCTAGCCGCTGCGCCCGCCAGCACTCTGACCGAGCCGGAGGCGCTGGTGCTGGGTGCGCCGGCACCGTCGCCACCGACCACGAGGGTGGACGCATACAAGATCGAGCCAGCATCAGACACGACGACTTCGCCAAAGCCAGCGCCGCTGCGTCCGACCATCAGCGTGGCAGCTTCGGCCACGGCCTGATCCTGGATCACCAGCCCGCCCTTTCCGGCCTCGCCCACGGACAACGTCCCCAGGGCTTGAAGCCGGCTGCCGGCGCCAGACAGGGAAATCGACGCGTCGCTGCCCGCGGCCTGGCCAATCATTCCATCCTGCGTGTGCCAGGTGTTGGCGGCGCCGCCGCTGCCCAGGGTTGCCTTGGCGGTGGCGCCCCAGTCATAGCCCAGCGCGAAGTTGGTGGTGGTCAGGCTTCCGCCCGGCAGAAACGTCAGCGAGCTGGTACCGGTATTGCCCAGCGACAGCGACGACACACTCCGCGCGTCACCCAGATCGACGGCGCCATTCGGAACATATGCGTCGTCTGAGCTTGCGGGCGCCATGCCGCCCCAGTTCGCAGGCAGGCTCCATAGATTCGACCCCCCGGCGCCCAGCCAGGCGAGGCTCGCCGCGAAGGAAGATTGCGAGCCCAGGCCCAGCGCCGCCACGGTCGCGATTGCCGCGGACAGCGGACGCAGGGCAAAGACGGGAATGCGGCGTGACAGGCTCTTGGGGTTCATTCTTGGATTCCGGTTTGTCGATCCGCCGAGTGGTCGGCAACCGCGGCTATGCGTGCCGCAGCCTTGGGCGACGTGGAGTATATGGTTTTGAACCCGGCCGAAACTGAGCAAGGATGAGCGCGGTTTATCGACTTCCGCGCTCGCGCCGATGCCTGAAAAGAAAGCCTGGTTAAACTGGCCGCCGGCAAAACCTGGTACGGTTTTACCGGCCCCCGTTCACCACACAGGACTCTTCATGTCTGCCCCGCAGCCCGCCGATCTGATGCCGATGCTCCTGGACGCCGTCTGCGTCGTGAACGAGTCCGGCACCTTTCTTACCGTGACTGGCGCCTGCGAAAAGATCTTTGGCTACACCCCTGAAGAGATGGCGGGGCGCCAGATGATGGACCTGATCTACGAGCCCGACCGCCACGCAACGCTGGCCGCCGTCGAGCACCTCATGAACGGCCGGCTGCAATACGATTTCGAGAATCGCTACGTGCGCAAGGACGGCGGGGTCGTGCGCATCATGTGGTCTGCGCGCTGGTATCCCGACAAGAAAGTCCGCGTCGCGGTTGCCCGGGACGTCACCCATCGGCGCGGGCATCCGGCGGCATTGGAAGCGGAACCGGCACAGGTATCCCCGTGGCAGCTATGCAGTTCGCCCCCCAGCCTGGTTCCGCCCGGCGCCTCCCCCATCCCCTTGTCGAACCAGGACTACACCGTCCTGGCCACGCTTGCCGCCCATGGCAAGGGCGCCAGCCGAAAGGAAATCGTGCAGGCGCTGGGCAAGGATTACTGGACATACGACCGCCGCAGGCTCGACACGCAAATGCGCCGCTTGCGCAGGAAGGTCGAGCAGGCGTGCGACCGGCAACTGCCCGTCGCGACGCTCAGGGGCGTGGGGTATCGGTTCTACGATCCGATCGAATTCCGGCCTTCGCGCATGCCGGGCGCGCCGTCGTAGATTCTGCTGATTTGAAAATGAAGGGCGTCCTTGTTGGACGCCCTTTCATGGATAAGCCGGGCTTGGCACCCGCCGGGTGTTACTAGTTATTGCTTTTGTAATATCATTCCTGGCTTTCGACGCCCAAGCCCTGAGAAAAAACAAAATGCAGCCCGAATTGAAGCAACTATCGCCGCTGGCCAATTTGATTGTTGATCGCGCGATCGACAACACCAACCGGAAACTGATCGGCGGCTTTCGCAACAAGAACCACTCGCGCCCGAACGCAAAAACCACCCAGCCGGGCAGTGTGGCCAGGGATGCGCTGAACGCCACCTCGGCCCAAAGCGTCATGGACGTAGCCAATCGGGGAGTCGCCTGGCGCGAATTGATCGAGAAAAGCCTCACGCACGGAATTTCGGCGCTGACAACCATGAAGTTCGATGGCGAATTCAGCGTCAAGGACGGCGTGGCGACGGGTCTGGACACCGTGCCGAATCAACCCGGCGTCTATGTGGTCTACAACAAAGACAATGAAGTCATGTATGTCGGCGACAGCACCAAGATGCAGAGCCGCTGGCACGCCGGCCACTTGAACGAATTCAAGCAAGGCGAACGGGCCCAGGAGCCGTACAAGCTGGCGGACGAGTTCAAGGAGGGCTGCACCGTCAAGTATGTGGTGATGGACTCCGAGGAAACCGCCGCCGCGCTGGAGGCCCACCTGATCCGCACGGAACAGCCGCCCGCCAACAAGCGCGAGGAGCTGCTCAACCAACAGGGCAAGCGCGCGAACATCGAGGCGAAGAAAATGAAGGACGCCTCCGGCACCGCGGGCTCCCTTTTGCGGGGCGCCGCCACGGAAGCCGCCAAGAACAGCGGCTGGGTCGTGCTTGAGCAATTGACCGCTGCAGCGCTGAAAGCACTGAAAGACGAACTCGTGGATATCTTCGGCGGAGGCGAGTCGACCATCCTTGCCCGCATCCAGCGCTTCTGCGAGAAAGTCTGGAGCGTTGTGAAGCGCATTATCGAAGCGCCCCTGCAGCTCCTGAAAGGCATTTTCGAATTCATCGTCAATGCGCTGTCCAAGACAGTCCGGCAGATCTATCAACTGGCGCGGAACATATTCGACCTGGGCGCCGCGGCCTGGGCGCTGTTCAAGGGCGCGGGCAGCATGAGCAAGGCCGAGCTCATCACGAAGATTACCGAGACGATCATCGTCAGCGGCACCCTCGTCATCTGGGATGGCCTGGACCCAATCATCGAATCCCAGCTGGTCCCGCTGCTCGGCCCCGTGGCCCCCTACCTGGCCGCGGCGATCTCGGCCATCGGATTTGGCCTTTCCAGCCACTACCTGCAGCAGTTCGTTCCCAGCATCGTCGAATTCCTGGTCAATTCGCGCACCGGCCATCACGACGCGCTGCTGGCGCAACGCGAGGCCTGCCTGCAGCTCATCACGCTGAACGAGCAGCAGTTCGAGACCGTCAATGTCCTTGGCCGATACGTGGAGTCGTCGCTGGCCCTGGAGATTGAAACCAAGGCGCACACCCGCGAGTTGTCCCAACACTCGGCCATAAAACCCCTCGATATCCGCAACCTGTTAGCGAGCAGCAAATGAGCAGCCAAGCCCCCTTCCCCTCCGAATCCGGCAACCAGGCCAATGTGCCGGCGCTTGCCGGCACGTCCATGACCCGGGACGACGACTTCCAGGCTTTCCAGCGCGATTTCGAAGAACATTTCCAGAACCTGACCAGCGCCATGGCCAAGAGCAAGTCGGTCGGTTCGATGGCGTCGTCGGTCGAAAAGAAAAGCACGCTCGGCATGCTGTGGGGTTCGCTGAACGGCGACAACGACAAAGAGTTTGCGCAGATGGCCGGCGACCTTGCCGCCAGTCTCACCACCACGCAGGTCGTGCTGCAGGTCATCATGCAGCTCAACCATCGCAAGAACAGCCTGCTCAAGGACTTTCATCATGAGCTGGTCAACAAGATCAGCAACATCGTCAACGATACCCAAACGCTGGACAGCAACCAGCGGGAGGGGACGCTGGTCGTTCTGGAGCAGTTGCGCGACCACGTCGCGGCCCGGATCCAGCAAGAGGAGCTGGTGCTGTGGAATAACCGGAGGCTCGAACACCTGGTCAACCAGGCGACCGGCATCGGCGCCGACATCGATACCTTCCGCCACCGCCTGAGCCAGATCGACACGACGATGCTGGCCCTGCACCAACAGAACGCCGAGCAGGCCGGGGCCCTGGACGCGCAAGCAAAGCACATCGAGGGATCGCGGCAGGATATTGCCAGGCTGGAAGCGCTGGTCGCGACGCAAGCCGGGCAAATCGATAGCCTGGCCGCCCAGAGCCGCCTTGGCGGCGCAAAGGAAATGCTGCTGCGCCAGGCCATTCCCTTCGCCGCGCTGGCCTTGGCGGCCGTGGCGCTGTTCAAGGCCGCGGGTCCGATAGGCGGCTGAGCGGCCCATGAGCGGCACGGAACTCAATCCGCTGCACTGGGACGTCATCGAACAGTTGCAGCGCGATGGCGATTGGATGCCCTCGCGCGCGCTGTATGAACGGCTGCGGCCCAAGTACGGGTATTCCGCCGCCGATGCCAAGACCATGCAGCGGGCCTTGCAATACCTGCTTCAGGGCGGCTTCATCGACGGCCGCGGGCAGGGCAGCGGACGCTGCTGGCGCAGCCTTCCCGACCGTGCGCCGTCCCGGGCGAAGGTCAACAGCGTCGAATTGGCCGTCGCCCTGCTTCAGCTGGAGCAATTCGCGGCCAATCAGCTGCCCGCGGAGGCGTTGAAGACGCTGCGCGAACATTGCGACCGCAGCCGCGAGCTCTTGAACAGCCACCCCACCTACCCGCGCTATCTGCAGGGCCGCGCCTGGCGCGGAAAGGCGGCAGTCATCGACTCCGGCTTTCCGCTGCTTCCCCCGGCGCAGGACGAGGCCATCATGGGCGCGGTGACGGACGCGCTCTATCGCAACACGAAGCTGCTCCTGCGCTATCAGAATGCGGCGCTGTCGACCGACGCGCCCGTCAGCTACCACGTCTCGGCGCTGGCGCTGATCGAACGCGGCAGCGTGCTGTATCTGGTCTCCTGCCGCCGGTCGCGGCGCAGCGGGCGTTTTGTCCGCTACCTGCACCGCCTGGACCGTATCGTCAGCGCCGCCGCCACCCATGAACCGGCCGACACCGATGCGGACTTCGATCTGGAGCGGTTTCTGCGCCACGAGCATACGCTGCTCTTCTTCCCCGAAGCCCCGCAGCGCGTCACCTTGAGAGTCCGCGAGCGCGGCTTTCGCAGCCGTCTGCGCCACTACCGCCTGTCGGAAGACCAGACCATCAAGGAAACCCGAAGCGGCTTCGAACTGGTGGCAACGGTGCGCCCCTCCCTCACGTTCAAGCAATTTCTGCTGGGTCTGGCGCCCGACGTCATTCTCGTCAAGCCGGCCCACCTGCGCAAAGAACTGCAGGCGGTGCTGGAGGGGGCCGCGTCGGCCTATTCAACGGGCAAGTTTCCTCAAGCCGCCTGATCCGGCAACGGCCACGGGAAACCCAGCAGGGCGTCGACCCGCAAGACCCCGTCGAGCGTCATCGGAGCCACGGCGGCGAGTTCCGTATCCTGCATGCCGGCCTCGACCAGGGTGCGATCCACAATCGCGCGCGGCACGCCGGCAACCGACAGGGCTGCCGGCCGCAACAGGGAGGTGGAGCAAGCCTGGCGCAACAGGCCGGCAAAATCCGCCGCGCTTTCACTGGATGCCGTCACCGCCAGCAGATTGGCCTGCGTCAGCCCGGCCAGGCCGCGCCAGGCCGCAACATCCTGATAGCCGCGCCGGGGCTCCCATTGCAGCGCCGCCAAGGCGCGAACCAGCGACTGCAGTTTTTGCGCCCAGTCCTCGGCGGCGGTGGCGACCCATACGCCGACCCGATTGAGGGGCAGCCTGCCGATGCCGCCACGGCACACCGCCACCGCGGCCACGCCGGCCTCGCGCGCCTGGCGCATCGCTTCCACGGGTCCAAAGGTATTCCAGACGGCGCCCCGGGTATCGCCGGCCAGGTTGCCGGCATCCACCAGGAAGAGCGTCAGCGCTCCCGGAACAGGCGCGTCTCCGGCATGCCAATCCAGGGACGGCAGCAGCGCCTGCAGGGTCCGGGCTAGGGCCAGCACCTCCTCGGCCGGCATGCCCCACCCTTCCAGATAGATGGCGGCCTTGGTTTGCGTGGCGATGGATTGCGGGTTTGCGTGCGGCACAGCTGACTCCGTTCAGACTTGGGAGAACCCAGTCTGAATGCCGCTCTGGACATATGCTGTCCAGAGCGGCCAGTCAGCGGCGCCTGCCTTGCAAAGCAGCCTCGCCCGCACGCCTCACGCAGCGCCGCCCCCTGCTCCACGCGTGATCCGCACCGAAGGCGCGCTCCGGTGGGCCTCGCCGCGGAAGACGGCTTCGATGTTGTTGCCGTCCGGATCCAGGACGAACGCCGCGTAGTAGCCGGGGCGGTAGGAGCGTTCGCCTGGGGCGCCATTGTCTCTTGCGCCATGCGCCAATGCAGCCCGGTGAAAGGCATCCACCATGGCGCGGTCTTGCGCCTGGAATGCCAGGTGATGGCGGCCGGTCAGCTCGCCCTGCACCTCCTCGCTGTCGGACGTCGATACGAACAGCTCGTCCGCCCAAAAGTTGCTTTTGTCGGCGCCGCCCATGGGGATGTTCAACGCGCCGAATACGGCGCTGTAGAAGTCCTTGCTGGCCGCCAGATCCCGAACGACCAGCCCGATGTGATCGATCAAACGGCCCCGATGCAGTGCTTGTTTCTCCATGGCGCGCTCCTGGCTTTGCGAATGGAGTGATGGATATTGGTGTCGGACCACAGTGCCGATACTGCGAATTTATAGTCCGGCGCCGTATTTTTTACGATCTTCCATATTGACAACCAGTTTCCATAGTTGGAAACTGGTTGTCATGAACCCGACCAGACCTTCCTCGCTCCCCAAGTTTGCCGCCGACGTAGAGGCGCTCACCGACCTGACGCTCACGGTTTTCCGCACGCATGGCGCTCTGCTGCAATGGGGCGACAAGCTGGTGGAGCCCCTGGGCCTGAGCAGCGCGCGCTGGCAGATGCTGGGCTCCATTGCGCTCGCCGGCAAGCCGCTCACCGCCCCGCAAGTCGGCGAGGCCATGGGGGTGACGCGCCAAGGCGCGCAGAAGCAGCTCAACCTGCTGCTTGAATCCGGCCTGGTGAGCTCGCATGCCAATCCCGCCCATCGGCGCTCGCCGCTCTATGCGCTAACGCCGCGCGGACGGCAACTCTATTTGCGCGCCGAGAAACTCTGGGCCGCCCGGGCCGCAGAACTCGCCGCCCGGATTCCACTTGCGCAGGTCCAGGCAGCCCAGGCAACGCTGGACACGATGCTGCGCCAATTGACTCCTCCTGGTCCTTCCCGGGAAACGCCATGAAATCGAAACTGCACGCCGCAGCGGGCACCGTCGCGCTGCTTTGCATCGCCGCCTTCTGGACCTCTACCATCGTCTCGGAGCTGTTTTTGAGCGAATCTGCCGTCGTGGCCGTCAAGAACGGGATCCTCACAGCGATGTGGCTATTGATACCCGCGATGGCCGCAACCGGCGCCAGCGGCTTTGCGCTCGGCCGCGGACGCAAAGGGCGCCTTGTCGACACGAAGAGGCGCCGCATGCAGGCCGTGGCGGCCAACGGCCTCCTCGTCCTGCTTCCCTGTGCGTTCACGCTCGCATGGATGGCCAACGCGGGCCGGTTCGATGCGTGGTTCTACGCCATTCAAGTCGTCGAGCTTATCGCCGGCGCCTTGAACATCGGGCTGCTCGGGCTGAACATGCGCGATGGGCTGCGCCTCAGCCGGCGCTCGCGGGGAGCCCATGGTTCGCTTGCGCCGCTGAAGTAGCGCCGCTCACGCTCAGCAGCCTGACGGCCATCCTCAAAGCAATGGAATGGCGCTTGTCGCTGCGGCCGGCCGGAAATGCTTGAAGTCCCAATGCCTGCCAGGCGCGACGTCCAGCGCGGTGGTGGGCTCGTCGGCGATCAGCAGCTTGGGGTTCACAGGATCAGCGCCATGCAGATGACGATGCACTGGCGCGGCCCGAAGGCTGGACTCAGCAGCCCTGCATCGCCAGCTTGCGGCGGCGCACGTTGCCGGCGCGCTGCAGCAGCACCAGGGCCAGGCCGCCCGCGGCGATGACCGCCCCGGCGATCGGCACCGCGGCGTAGCCCATGCCCGCGGAGATCACCGCGCCGCCGGCCGCCGCGCCCACCGCGTTGCCCAGGTTGAACGCGCCCACGTTCACGGAAGAGGCCAGGCCGGGCGCAGCCGTCGCGGCGCGCATCACGCCCATCTGCAGCGGCGGCACCACCGCGAAGGTCGCCACACCGAAGATCAGCAGGGCAATCGCCGCCCCGATCTTGGTGGACGCCAGCCACGGGAAGGCCAGCAGGTCGACAATGACCAGCACCAGGAAGAAGATCAGGGTGCCGTCCAGCGAACGGTCGGCCAGGCGTCCGCCCAGGCCGTTGCCCAGGGTGAAGCCCAGGCCGATCAGCACCAGCATGCCGGTAATGAACGCCGGCGACGCGCCGGTAATGTCCGCCAGCGTCGGCGCAATGTAGGTGTACAGCGTGAACATCGCGCCCGCGCCCAGCACCGTGGTCAACAGCGCCAGCAGCACGACGGGGCTCTTCAGCACGGCCAGCTCATGGCGCACATTGGGGCGGCGTCCGGCCTCGCCGGCCGGCAGCGCGAACCACAGCGACAGCATCGCGGCCAGGCCCAGCACGGCCGTCGCGGCAAACGACATCCGCCAGCCGATCACCTGCCCCAGCCACGTCGCGGCCGGCACCCCGCCCACGTTAGCGATGGTCAGCCCCATGAACATCGTCGCGACCGCGCTGGCCTGCTTGTGGCGCGGCACCACGCTGGCGGCCACCAGCGAACCCAGGCCGAAGAACGCGCCGTGGTTCAGACTGGTGACCAGGCGGGCCAGCAGCAGCGTCGTGTAGTTGGGCGACAGCGCGGACAGCACATTGCCGATCGTGAAGATGGCCATCAACAGGATCAGCGCCTTGCGGCGCGACCAGCGCGAAAACGCCAGGGTCATCAGGGGCGCGCCGACCATCACGCCGATTGCGTAGGCGCTGATCAGCATGCCGGCGCTGGGAATCGACACGCCCACGCCGTCGGCGATGACGGGCAGAAGGCCCATGGGAGAGAACTCGGTCACGCCGATGCCGAACGCGCCGACGGCGAGCGCCAGCAGCGGCAGGCCGGATTTGACCGGTTGAGTATCTTGGGGGTTCATGCAGGTTCCTTGGGTTCGACGGCGCCGGCAGGACGTTCCTGGGGCGCTACCGGCCCGAAACGGCCGGCTCATCGGGAAGACAGGGCTGCAGTATGACGGCTGCATCCTTGCGGAAAAAGCCGTCTGGAGGGTAAACACTTTTGACTTGGGGTCATTAATCGCCCAGGCCCAGCAATTGCTCGGTCTGGCGCGCCAGGGCGACCAGCCGGGGGCCGATGTCGGCGGCGCGTTCCCGGTAGGGGCCGTCGCCCGAGGGAACGCCGCAGTTGAACACGTAAAGCAGCGACTGATAGGGCCGGCACAGGGGGGCCGCAAAGCCGTAGGCGTCCGGACGCCATTGCTGGTTGTTGCCGCAATAGCCCTTGTGCTCCAGGTCGCGGCGCGCCGCTGCCAGGCTCGGAAAATGCTCGGCGTAGTGCCGCGCATCGGCGACGCGCAGCTGATTCAGCACGGCGGCCCGTTCCTCATCCGGCACGCGCGCCAGCCATGCCTTGCCCGCGGCGCTGGACAGGAGCGGCAGGGAGGCGCCGATGTCCGGCCGGGTCTGCAGGGCTTCGTTGGACCGGGCCGTCTCCACGTACACCATTTTCAGGCGGTCGCGCACCACCAGCGATACCGCGCCGCAGGCATGGTCGGCCAGCTGCTTCATCAGCGGGCGCGCCACCTGGCGGATCTGCATGCTTGCCAGCAAGGGGTAGCTCAAGGCCAGCACCGAAGCCCCCAGCCGATAGCGCGGCGGCGTCCCCAAACGCTGCAGAAAGCCCAGCTCGACCAGCGTGTGGGTCAGGCGCGCCACGGCGCTTTTGGACAGCCCGGTCTGCTGCGCGAAGTCTTTGTTGGCCAGCTCGGGGCGGTCCGCCCGGAAGCAGGCCAGGATATCGATGCCGTGCGCCAGGGTCGTGGCAAAGTCGCGGTCGCGATCAGGCTGCATCCTGGCGCTCCAGCAGTTTCTCCACGCGCGCCACCAAGGTCAGCAGGCGCGGCGCGATGCGCCGGCGCAGATCGCCCGCGCGCAGCCGCCGCACCGGCACGCCGCAATTGAAGACGAACACCTGCCCGTCGACCTGCCGGCGCATCGGCACCGCCACGGCGTGCACATCGGCATGCCAATAGCCCTCGGCCACGCAATAGCCGTGGGCCGCGTAGTCGCGCCGCGCCTGCTCCCATCCGGCGGCGTTGCGTTGCCAGGCGGCGGGGTCCTGCCGGCGCAACCCTTGCAGCACGCCGTCCGCTTCGGCGGCATCGGCCTGCGCCAGCCAGGCGCGCCCCATGGCCGATTGCAGCAGGGGCAGCATGGCGCCGATATCCGGCCGGAACGCCACGGCATCGTGCCCGCGGCAGGTTTCCACGTAGACCATGTGATCCCCGTGACGCATGCCCAGCGATGCGGACCCGCCCGCCGCCTCCGCCAGCCGGGCCATCAGCGGACGCGCCAGTTGCCTGAGCCGGATGCTGGCCAGCAAGGGATAGCTCAGGGACAGCAGCGCCGTCCCCAGCCGATAGCGGCGCAGGCTGGCGTCATACCGAAGCAGGCCGCGCTGCACCAGCGTGTAGGTCAGCCGCGAGATGGTGGCCTTGGATAGGCCCGTGCGATCGGACAATTCGCGGTTGCTGAGCGCGGGCTCGCCGTGCCGGAAGGTCTGCAGCACCGCCAGCCCATGCGCCAGCGTGGTGGCGAAGGCGGGATCGGCGTGGCGGCGGGCGATAGGCGGGGTCATTGTCGCAATCCGGAGCGGCCGCCGCGGCATGCGCGGCCAGACAGTACCGATGATAGGCCGGGGAGCGGCGCGGCGGCGAATCTGGCGTTCAAGATAGCAAAACATTTGTCTCGGATTCCTCGGTCCTTTGTTAGCCTGAATTCCCCACCGCCCCAGGCCGCGTCCGACGGTCCGGCGCCAGAAAAACGGAGACACACCATGATCAGGGACCCCGACGGTTTCCCCGCCTTCCTCGATTCGCTGCGCCGCTTTGTCCGCGAGCAGCTAGCGCCGCGCGAAGCCGAGGTGGCCCGGCTGGACGAGGTGCCCGAAGACCTGGTCCGCGCCATGGCGGCCCAGGGCATGTTCGGCTATTCGATACCCGAGGCTTATGGCGGCGCCGGCATGACCACCGAAGAACTGATCCTGGCCGCCATCGAGCTGTCGCAGTGTTCGGTGGCGTTTCGCGCCCGGGTGGGCACCAACACCGGCATCGGCTCCGAAGCGCTGGTGGCCGACGGCACCGACCGGCAGAAGGCGCATTACCTGCCCCGGCTGGCCTCTGGGGAACTGACCGGCTGCTTCGCCCTGACCGAGCCGCAGGCCGGGTCCGACGCGACCGCCCTGCGCACGACCGCCGCGCGCGATGGCGATCACTATGTGCTGAACGGCGAGAAGTGCTTCATCACCAATGCGCCGTTGGCCGGCCTGTTCACCGTCATGGCCCGCACCGATCCCGATGCGTCCGGCGCCCGGGGCATCTCGGCCTTCATCGTCGAGCGCGGCACGCCGGGCCTGTCCACGGGCCAGCCCTACGACAAGATGGGCCAGGCAGGATCGCCCGTGTCGGCCGTGCGCTTCGAGGACTGCCGCGTGCCCGCCGCCAACATCATCGGCGGGGAGCCCGGCATGGGCTTCAAGACGGCCATGAAGGTGCTGAACAAGCAGCGCATCCACCTGGCGGCGCTCTGCATCGGCCCGGCCATCCGCATGCTGAACGACACCATGCGCTTCGTTGCCGAACGCGAGCAGTTCGGCAAGCCGCTGATGGACTTTCAGCTGATCCAGGCCATGCTCGCCGACTGCCAGACCGAGATCCAGGCCGCGCTGGCGCTGGTGCTGCAAACCGCCCGCGAACGCGACGAAGGCCGCGACGTCACGCTCAACGCGTCGATATGCAAGTACTTCGCCTCGGAAATGTGCGGCCGCGTGGCGGACCGCTGCGTGCAGATGCACGGCGGCTACGGCTATGTCGCCGACCACGGCATCGAGCGCTTCTACCGCGACGTGCGCCTGTTCCGCCTGTACGAAGGCACCAGCCAGATCCATCAACTGACCATCGCCCGCCACACGCTGGCGCAGGCAGGCTATACGCCCGGCCGCTAGGCGGGGCGCGACCCGGGACCCCGGCCACCAGAAGCCGGCGGCCCACAAACCAAAGGAGACTCACATGCTGCAAAAGCACCTGCCGAAATGGATCGCGGCCGTGGCGGCCACATTTGCCTGCGCGGCGCTGCCGCCCCAGGCCGCGGCCGCCTACCCCGACAAGCCCGTCCGGCTGATCGTCCCGTTCGCCCCCGGCGGATCCACCGACATCCTGGGACGGCTGCTGGCCGAAGCCCTGCACCCGATTCTTGGCCAGCCGGTCATCGTGGAAAACAAGCCCGGCGCCGGCGGCAACATCGGCGGAGACTTCGTGGCACGCGCCGCGCCCGACGGCTACACCCTGCTGCTGGCCGCCGCCGGCCCCACGGTCATCAACCCCAGCCTGTACGCCAACATGCCGTTCAACCCGGCCAAGGACCTGGCGCCCATCACCTGCCTCGAACGCGAACACAACCTGATGGTGGTGACGAAGTCGATGCCGGTAAAGACCCTGCAGGAATTCCTGCAGTACGCGCGCAGCCATCCGGGCAAGCTGTCGTTCGGCTCGCCGGGCAACGGCTCGCCCGCGCAGCTGGCCGGCGAACTCCTCAAGCAGCAGGCCGGCCTGCAGGCCGAGCATGTGCCCTATAAGGGTACCGGCCCCGCCGTCACCGACCTGGTGGCCGGCCACATCGACTTCATGATCGACAACATGCCCGCGCTGCTGCCGCAGGTGAAGGCGGGCAGCCTGCGCGCCCTGGCCGTGCCCAGCGACCAGCGCGCCACCGCCGCGCCCGATATCCCCACCTTCGACGAGGCCGGCCAGAAGGGCTTCGTGGTGATGGCCTGGAAGGGCCTGATGGCGCCCGCCGGCACCGATGCCGCGGTGATAGAGCGGCTGCACGCCGCGGTGGTCAAGGCGCTGCAGGACCCGCAGCTGCGCACGCGCTTCCAGGAGCTGGGCGCCGAGCCGCTGGGCAGCACGCCGGCCGAATTCGCCAAACAGATCGCGGACGAAACCGCGTGGTGGGGCAAGCTGGTGCAGTCCACCGGCACCCGCATCCAATAGCCCGCCCCCGGGAGACCGCCATGCATCGCTACATCCGAACGCTGCGCGCCGTGTGCGCGATAGCCCTCGCCGGGGCCGCCGGGGCGGTCCATTCCGCGCCCGCGTATCCCGACAAGCCCGTCCGGCTGATCGTGCCCTACGCGGCCGGCGGCGGCACCGACACCGCGGCCCGCATGATCGCCCGCAAGCTGGCGCCGCTGCTGGGCCAGCCCGTGGTGGTGGAAAACAAGCCCGGCGGGGCCACGCAAATCGGCACCGGGTATGTCGCCGGGGCCGCCCCCGACGGCTACACCTTGCTGATGGGCACCGCCAATCTGGCGACCAACAGCGTGCTGTACACGAAGCTGCCCTACGATGTGCAAAAGGACCTGGCGCCGGTCGTGTGGGCCACTGACGTGCCTGTCTACCTGCTGCTGCCGGCCGCCAGCCCCGTGCGCAACCTGGACGACCTCAAGCGCGCAGCCGCGCAGCAACAGGGCCTGACGTACGCCACGGCCGGCACGGGCAGCATCCCGCATCTGGCGGGCGAACAGTTCGCGCACCAGACCGGCATCGCGCTGCGGCACATTCCCTACAAGGGCAGCAGCGAGGCCGCCACCGCGCTGGTCGGCGGACAAGTCCAGATGAGCTTCGACAACCTGCCGCCGGTCTATGCGCAGGTCAAGGCCGGCCGCCTCAGGCCGGTCGCCATCGCCGCGCAGGCGCGCAACCCGGACCTGCCCGACGTGCCCACGCTCGCCGAACTGGGCGTGCCGCTGGCGGCCTCGTCCTGGTGGGGCGTCATGGCGCCGGCGGGCACGCCCAAGACCGTGATCGCCCTGCTGAACCGCCAGGTCAACGCCGTGCTGCAAGACCCCGAAGTGCGCGGCTATTTCGCCGGGCTGGGCATGCAGCCCACGGGCGGCACGCCCGAAGCCTTCGGCCGGCATATCGCCGACGAAACCGGCAAGTGGCGCGCGGTGGTGCAGCAGGCCGGCGTGAAGATCGAGGAATAGCCCATGCATCCCCACCAAGAACGCAACGACGGCGACCATACACGGGAACTGTGCGACCGGGTGCGCCGTTTCGTGGACGACGTCGCCATCCCCGCCGAATCGCCCGCCATCGCCCGCGACGTCGCCGCGCTGGACGAACGCGTGGCCCGCCTGCGGGCGCAGGCCCGCCAGGCCGGCCTGTACGCGCCGCAGCTGCCTGCCGAATGGGGCGGCCTGGGCCTGGGCTGGCGCGCCCTGGCCCAGGTGCTGGAAGAGGCCGGCCGCGGATTCCTGGGGCCGGCCGCGCTGAACTGCGCCGCGCCCGACCAGCCCAACATGCTGACGCTGCTGCGCCTGGGCAACCCTGCGCAGCAGGAACGCTATCTTGCGCCCCTGGTGCGCGCGGAGCAGCGGGCCTGCTTCGCCATGACCGAACCGGCGCCGGGCGCAGGCTCGGATCCGTCCATGCTGCTCACCCGGGCCGAGCGCCGCGGCCAGGGCTGGGTGCTGAACGGGCACAAGCAATTCATCAGCGGCGGCGTGGGCGCGAATTTCGCGCTGGTGCTGGCGCGCGCCGACGCCGGCGCCACGCTGTTCCTGGTGCCGGCCGATACGCCCGGCTACCGCGTCGTGCGCGACATCGGCATGGTCACGGGCTACCAGATCGGCGGCCACGCCGAGATCCTGCTGGAGGACTGCGAAGTTGGCGACGACGCGGTGCTGGGCGAGCCCGGCCGCGGCCTGGAGCATGCGCAGCTGCGGCTGGAGCCCGCCCGGCTGTCGCACTGCATGCGCTACATCGGCCGCGCCCGGCGCGCGCTGGAAACGGCGCAGGCCTATGTCGCGCGGCGCGACTCCTTCGGCTCGCGCCTGGCGGACCTGCAGCAGATACAGGCGATGGTGGCGGACTCGCACATCGACCTGCACGCCAGCCGCCTGATGACGCTGGACTGCGCCGGCCGCATGGACGACGGCCTGCCGGTCAAGCAGCACAGCGCCATGGCCAAGGTCTTCGTGTCCGAGGCCGTGAACCGCGTGGCCGACCGCGCGGTGCAGATGATGGGCGCATCCGGCCTGTCCGACGACACCCCGGTGTCCATGATCTGGCAGGAAATGCGCCCTTTCCGCATCTACGACGGCGCCAACGAGCTGCACCGCGCCACCCTGGCGCGCCGCCTGCTGGCCCGCGCCTGACCGCTACAAGGAAACCTCCATGAGCACACCCGATTTCCAGGCCTACCGGCTGCACGCCGGCCCCGACGGCGCGCCCCCGCAAGGGCGCTTCGAGACCTTGTCCGTCGACCAGCTGTCGCCCGGCGACACGCTCATCAAGGTCGCGTATGCCGGCCTGAACTACAAGGACGCGCTGGCCCAGGCCGGGCGCGGCGGCATCGTGCGCGCCTATCCGCGCATCGGCGGCATCGACCTGAGCGGCACCGTAGTCCACTCCGCCGACCCCGCGCTGCGGCCCGGGCAGGAAGTGGTGGTGCACGGCTTTGGCATCGGCGTGGATTGCGACGGCGGCTACGCCGAGTATGCGCGGGTGCCGCGGGACTGGGTGCTGCCCCTGCCCGCCGGCATCGGCTTGCAGGACGCCGCCGCGCTGGGCGCCGCGGGCTACACCGCCGCGCTGTCGCTGCACTGGATGGAACACTGCGGGCTCGCGCCCGACCAGGGCGACGTGCTGGTCACCGGCGCCACGGGCGGCGTCGCCGGCATTGCGATCGACATACTCAGCCAGCGCGGCTATTCCGTGTGCGCCATGTCCGGCAAGGCGCAGGCGCAAGACTATCTGCGGTCGCTGGGCGCAAGCGATGTGATCGCGCCGCCCGATCTTTCGGTCCCGATCAAGCCGCTGATGAGCGCCCGCTGGGCCGGCGTCGTCGACTCCGTCGGCGGCAAGCTGCTGGCCCACGCGTTGGCCAGCCTGCGCCCGGACGGCGTGGCCGCCGCCTTCGGCAACGCGGGCGGCGCGGAACTGCCGTCCTCGGTCATTCCCTTCATCCTGCGCGGCGTCAAGCTGCTGGGCATCAACGCCAACAGCCCCATGCCGCTGCGCCGCGCGCTGTGGCAGCGGCTGGCCACCGACTACCGCCCGTCGCGCCTGGCGCTCGCCTCGCGCGTGATCGAACCCCAGGACCTGCCCCAAGCGCTGGCCGCCATGCTTGAACGCGGCAGCATCGGCCGCAGCGTCGTGCGGTTTTCCTGAATCTTCTTCGTCCAGACCATGACCCAGCTTTCCGATTCCTCGCTGTCCCGCCTGTTCAGCCCGCGCAGCATCGCCATCGTGGGCGCCTCGGCCACCCCGGGCAAGATCGGCGCCATGCCGGTCGCCCTGCTGCGCCAGCACGGCTACGACGGGCGCATCCTGCCCATCAATCCGCGCGCCGGCGCCATCCAGGACCTGCCCGCCTTCCCCGACCTGGCCGCGCTGGATGCCGAGGCTGACCTGGTCATCCTGGCCGTGCCGGCGGCCCACGCCGCCCAGGCGCTGGAGCGCGCCCGCCCCGGCCAGGTGGGCGGCGCCGTGGTGTTCACCTCGGGTTTCTCCGAAACCGGCGCGTCCGGCGCGGAAATGCAGCAACACCTTTGCGCCGTTGCCCGCGAACGCGGCATCCGGCTGCTGGGCCCCAACTGCCTGGGCTTCATGAACGTCCGCCGCAACGTCTACGCCACCTTCTCGCCCGCCCCCGCCAACGGCGCGGTCGCGCCCGGCGGCATCGGCATGGTGTCGCAAAGCGGCGCGTTCGGCGCCTATGCCTACAGCATGGCGCGCGAACGCGGCCTGGGCCTGTCGCACTGGATCAGCACCGGCAACGAGGCCGACATCGACGTGGCGGACTGCATCGAATGGCTGGCCCGCGACGCCGACACGCGGGTCATCATGGCCTACATGGAAGGCTGCCGCGACGGCAGCAAACTGCGCCGCGCCCTGAACGCCGCGCGCGACGCCGGCAAGCCCGTGGTCGTCACCAAAATCGGCCGCACCCAGGCCGGCGCCCAGGCCGCCGCCTCGCACACCGCAGCGCTGGCCGGCGACGACGCCGTCTACGACGCCCTGTTCCGGCAATACGGCGCCCTGCGCGCGCGCACCATCGAAGAGTTCTTCAACCTGGGCTATGCGCTGGACACCTGGAAGCAAGCGCCGCAAGGCAAGCGCCTGGGCATCTTCACGATCTCCGGCGGCGTCGGCGCCCTGATGGCCGACGAAGCCGAAGAAGCCGGACTCGCGCTGCCGGAGCCCTCCGCGCCCGCCCAGGCCCGGCTGCTTGAACGCGTGCCCTTCGCCAGCGCCCGCAATCCCGTCGACGTCACCGGCCAGGCCGTCTCGGAACCCGGACTGCTGCTGGCCACCGCCGAAGACATGCTGGCCGACGGCCGCTACGACGCGCTGGCCGTCTTCCTGGCCGCGGCCGGATCATCCGAAGCCCTGTGGCCCACCTTCGAAGCCTTTGCAAGACAGCTGCAGGCCCGCCACCCCGGCGTGCCCCTGGCGATCAGCGCGCTGTTCCCGCCCGCCCGCCGCCGCGAGCTGGAACGCCTGGGATGCCTGGTGTTCGCCGACCCCAGCGCCGCGATCCGGACGATAGGCGCGGTGGCCGGCAGCGCGGCCTCCCACGCGGACGCGGCGGCAGGCCGGGAAGACGTCGACGAATCGGCATGGGTCCCGGACGCCGCGCCGGTCCTGGACGCCTACAACGAAGTCCAGGCCATGGACCTGCTGCGCCAGGCCGGGCTGCCCGCCTCGCGCTGCGCGTTGGCCGCCGACGCCGACGCGGCCGTGCTCGCCGCCGCCAGCCTGAACGCCCCCGCCGTGCTGAAAGTGGTGTCGCCGGACATCGTGCACAAGAGCGACGCCGGCGGCGTAAAGCTCAACGTCTCCGGCGAAGACGCCCTGCGGCGCGCCTATGCCGACATCATGGCAAGCGTGCGCCGGCATCGGCCCGACGCCCGCATCGACGGCGTCCTGGTCGCGCCCATGGCGCAGAAAGGCGTGGAGTGCATTGCCGGCGTGCATTGCGACCCGGTGTTCGGCCCGGTCGTCATGTTCGGCCTGGGCGGCGTCTTCGTTGAAGTCCTGAAAGACGTCAGCTTCCGCCTGGCGCCGTTCGGCCGCTCAGAGGCGCTGGCCATGATCCGAGAAATCAAGGGCTATGCGCTGCTGCAAGGCGCGCGTGGCGCGCCGCCCTGCGACATCGGCGCCTTGGCGGACGCGCTGGCGGCGCTGTCCCGCTTCGCTCACGCGCGGCGCGGCGATTTCAGTTCGATGGAGGTCAACCCCCTGCTGGCGCTGCCGGAAGGACAGGGCGCGCTGGCGCTGGACGCTGTGGTCATTCCCACCGCTACGCGTGCTTGCGGGCATTCGTGCTGATCCCGCAAGGGCGCCCTTCCGGGCGCCCTTTCCACTGCGCGCTGCTTACTTCAGCAGCAACGCGTTCAGCCGCTTCACAAACGCGGCCGGGTCCGCGATCTGCGCCCCTTCGGCCAGCAGAGCCTGATCCAGCAACAGCCGCGCCCACTGGTCGAACTCGCCGTCTTCCGCCGCGCGGATGCGCGCCAGCAGCGGGTGTTCCGGGTTGATTTCCAGCACCGGCTTCACATTCGGCGCTTCCTGGCCGGCGGCCTTCAGCATGCGCAAGAGGTGCGGGCTGAGTTCATTCTGGCCCACCACCACGCACGCCGGCGAATCCACCAGGCGCAGGGTCACGCGCACTTCCTTGACCTGGTCTTCCAGCGTCTTCTGCAGGCGCTCGACCAGCGGCTTGAAGTCCTCGGCCACTTCGGCCTGGTGCTTCTTTTCTTCCTCGTCGGCCAGCTCGGCCAGGTCCAGGCCGCCCTTGGCCACCGACACCAGCGACTTGCCGTCGAATTCACGCAGGTAGGACAGCATCCACTCGTCCACGCGGTCCGACAGCAGCAGCACTTCAATGCCCTTCTTGCGGAAGATCTCCAGATGCGGGCTGTTGCTGGCCGCGGCAAACGAATCCGCCGTCACGTAGTAGATCTTGTCCTGGCCTTCCTTCATGCGCGACACGTAGTCGGCGAACGACACCGTCTGCGCCTGATCGCCCGAATGCGTCGAAGCAAAGCGCATCAGCTTGGCGATGCGTTCCAGGTTGGCGGTGTCCTCGCCCGCGCCTTCCTTCAGCACCTGGCCGAATTCCGACCAGAACGTGGCGTAGTCTTCCTGCTTGTTCTCGGCCAGGTCTTCCAGCAGAGACAGGATGCGCTTGGCCGAGCCTTCGCGGATGGCGCGCACGTCGCGGCTTTCCTGCAGGATTTCGCGCGACACGTTCAGCGGCAGGTCGGCCGAATCGATCACCCCGCGCACGAAGCGCAGGTACGACGGCAGCAGCTGGTCCGCGTCGTCCATGATGAAGACGCGCTTCACGTACAGCTTCACGCCGTGGCGGCCGTCGCGGTCCCACATGTCCATCGGCGCGTGCTTGGGCACGTACAGCAGCTGCGTGTATTCGCTGCGGCCTTCCACGCGGTTATGCGTCCAGGCCAGCGGATCGTCGTAGTCGTGCGACACCGTCTTGTAGAACTCGCGGTACTGCTCTTCCGTCACATCCGACTTGCTGCGGGCCCACAGCGCATTCGCCTGGTTCACCGTTTCCAGCTCTTCGGTCTTGACCTGCTCGCCCTTCTCTTGATCCCACTCTTCCTTGGCCATGCGGATCGGCAGGGAGATGTGGTCCGAATAGCGGCGCAGGATCTCGCGCAGCTTCCAGCCGTTCAGCAGCTCGTCTTCGTCGGCGCGCAGATGCAGCGTCACGTCGGTGCCGCGGCCGGCCTTTTCGGCGGCGGCTATCGTGAACTCGCCCTGGCCGTCAGATTCCCACTGGATCGCGTCCGTGGCGCCGGCCCGGCGGCTCACCACCGTCACCTTGTCGGCCACGATGAACGACGAATAGAAGCCCACGCCGAACTGGCCGATCAGCTGCGCATCCTTCTGCTTGTCGCCCGTCAGCTGCGAGAAGAACTCGCGCGTGCCGGAACGGGCAATCGTGCCCAGGTTGGCCACGGCCTCGTCGCGCGACAGGCCGATCCCGTTGTCCGAGATCGTGATCGTGCGGGCCGCCTTGTCGTAGCTGACCGTGATGGCCAGCTCGCCATTGCCTTCCAGCAGCTCGGGCTGGTCGATGGCCTCGAAGCGCAGCTTGTCGCAGGCGTCCGACGCGTTCGACACCAGCTCGCGCAGGAAGATTTCCTTGTTGCTGTACAGCGAATGGATCATCAGGTGCAGCAGTTGCTTCACCTCGGCCTGGAAGCCCAGGGTTTCGGACGCGGAAGTCGTGGCGGTTTGGCTCATAGTTCTACGTGGCTTTGAGAATAAATTAGGGACGGGTTATTCGGCAACCGGGGCATATCGCCCACGCGGTCTCCGGGAAACCCTACTGATGTGGGGGCCAAACGGAACTTTTCAAGGCCGGGTGGCGGCGCTGCAACCTGACGTTCCGCTGGCCCCGGTAAAATTCCGCACTTTTCTCACCTACCCCCTCCCCGGCCGGCACTCCGCCATGCAACCCGCCTCCCTAGCCCACCCCGCCCCCCACAGCGCCCCCGACGACGACGCGCCCAGCCACGACCTGGTCTACGGCCCCGACGACCGCCCCGCGCCTCCCGTTGCCTTCGTGGCAGCCCTGCAGCACCTGCTGGCCATCCTGGTTCCCATCGTCACCCCCGGCCTGCTCATCTGCCAGGCCCTGGGCGTCAGCAGCCGCGACACCACCCTGATCGTGTCCATGTCGCTGGTCATCTCCGGCATCGCCACCTACGTGCAATGCAAGCGCTTCGGCCCGCTGGGCGCCGGATTGCTCATCGTGCAGGGCACGAGCTTCAACTTCGTCGGACCGCTGATCGCCGGCGGCTCCGTCATGGTCAAGCAAGGCACCCCGGTCGAAGCCGTCATGGCCGCGATCTTCGGCGTCGTCATCGCTGGATCGTTCGTCGAGATGGGCATCAGCCGCATCCTGCCCTTCGTCAAGCGCCTGATCACCCCGCTGGTCACCGGCATCGTCGTGCTGCTGATCGGCCTGACGCTGATCAAGGTCGGCCTGATCAGCATGGGCGGCGGCTTCGGCGCCATGGCCAACGGCACCTTCGCCAGCGCCGAGAACCTGACGCTGTCCGGCCTGGTCCTGGGCACCATCATCCTGCTGAACCGCGTGCCGGTCGTGTGGATCCGCAGCACCGCGCTGGTCCTGGCCCTGGCCGTGGGCTACATCGCCGCCGCCTACATGGGCCGCCTGGACTTCACCGGCGCGCGCGAAGCCGCCCTGTTCCAGATTCCCGTGCCGCTGCACTTCGGCCTGGGCTTTTCGTGGGCGCTGTTCGTTCCGATGCTGATCATCTACCTGGTCACGTCGCTGGAAGCCATCGGCGACGTCACCGCCACCAGCAAGGTGTCCAAGCAGCCCGTCGAAGGCCCGCTGTGGATGCAGCGCATCAAGGGCGGCGTGCTGGTCAACGGCGCGAACTCGCTCCTGGCCGGCGTGTTCAACACCTTCCCCAGCTCGGTCTTCGCGCAGAACAACGGCGTCATCCAGCTGACCGGCATCGCCAGCCGCCATGTGGGCGTGTGGATCGCGGGCATGCTGATCCTGCTGGGCCTGTTCCCCGGCGTGGCCGGCGTGCTGCAAGCCGTGCCCGAGCCCGTCCTGGGCGGCGCCGCCATGGTGATGTTCGGCGCGGTCGCCGCGTCCGGCATCAACATCCTGGCCGGCATCCACCTGGACCGCCGCGCGCTGCTGATCATCGCGGTGTCGCTGGCTTTGGGGCTGGGCGTGTCGCAGGTGCCGGAAATCCTGTCGCACCTGCCGCATGCGGTAAAGAGCGTGCTGGAATCGGGCGTCGCCACCGGCGGCATCTGCGCGCTGGTGATGAACTGGTTCTTGCCTGAAAAGAAGTAAGGCTCTTGCCGGCCTAGTCCCGGGCCTCGCTTTCTTGCGAGGTCCGGGACCAGGCCCAGTCAGGCGGCCGGTCCGGGCCTCGCCTGACAATTTATGAAAGACCGCATATAATCGCTGTCTTCGTATCTCCCGCAGCCGTCGTCTGGACGTGTTCGCGACCCCCTTGCCCGGGTGGTGAAATTGGTAGACGCAGGGGACTCAAAATCCCCCGCCGCAAGGCGTGCCGGTTCGATTCCGGCCCCGGGCACCAAGCTCTCAGTACATTGATATAAAAGAAATTTTCGCGCCTAGAGCTAAAAATCGACTCCAGGAAAAGGTTTCCGACTGAGGACTGTTTACAGTCTCGTGCACAGTTTGCTGCCGAATTAAGAACTTCGCCTAAACTTGGCGACTATATTCGGCCCGCCCCCCCCCCCCCTGAAACTGTGCACCGCGCCCCAATGCGCCTAATCGATTATTTAGTAGATATCTATTGATTTCATTAATCGATAGCTAAATATCATTGCGCTAAGCACTGTTTACCGCGCAACTAGCTGCTCAAGATTTTCTATACCGCTGGACGCCAATTGACGTCACCGGCTGCTGTTGGCCTCCACCCCTGCCAACAGATTAGGACACTTTGCGAACTTTCCGAGGACACATTTCCGGACCTATCCCATGGGGGAGTTGGAAATGAGCAATGACTCGTGCGGATACTCTTCTGCGCCTCCCTGAAGTACTAGCCATCATCCCTGTCTCG
Source organism: Achromobacter sp. NPDC058515 (assembly GCF_042721735.1). NCBI lineage: Bacteria > Pseudomonadati > Pseudomonadota > Betaproteobacteria > Burkholderiales > Alcaligenaceae > Achromobacter > Achromobacter sp. NPDC058515. The sequence continues at coordinate 1,073 of NZ_JBHXNI010000003.1, read as the reverse complement.
CGAGCGACATGGTATGAAGGCATCAAAACCGGCCGCTTTCCTGCCCAAGTCAAAATTGGTCCGCGCATAGCAGCATGGCGACGCAGTGACATCGACCGACTTTTGGCCTCTCTGCATGGTCGTGGTGCCTAATGGAAGGCCCCACCCGGCACGCCAAGATGGCGCAACAAATTGTGCACGCCCACGGGCTCTTCAAGAGCTTGGCACCCGGCGAACGCCGACGGACCAAGCTTGACGTAACGCTGACTGTCGGAGATACCGCTGTCAGGTTTATAGGGTTCGAACCGCTGGACTCTACCGACCTTAGAGTCATGCAGGCCCTCGTCGCACGAACGACCGTCGGCTTACTTGACGTTGGCAAGATGTTGAGCGACGCCATAACTCTCAGGCCCCCACTAAAGCTCACGGGCGGCGCCCTAAGTGAAAAGGTGATTGCCGCCCGTTTTACTCTCGCCACATTGGCCGAAACGGCGGGTCTGGCAAAGAACGGCGGCTTTGTCTACCGGCAGTTGCGCAGTTCCTTACTGCGATTATCAAACGTCACTGTAAAAGTAAGCCGGCCGCCATTCGAAGGCTCGTTCCATCTAATCGCTTATAGGATTGACTTGGATTCCGGACAAATAGTCGTTGCATTAAATCCATTAGCGACGGGAGCCGTCCTCGGTCGAAGCGGTTTTCTAAGCGTCAATATGGAGGAAGTACGGCGCATTCACAGCCCAGTCGCCCACCTTCTACATAGCAGACTACATTGGATTAACCAAGGAGCTGAGCGCAAAGTCAGCCTCCTTACGCTTTGTTCATATGCATATGGCGAAGACCTTGCTGCTAGGAGTAGCACGCAACGCAAACGCCAACGGGCTGTCCGCAACGCCCTCAGCGAACTTCAGTCAGTCGGCTGGAACGCAATAGAAACATATCCCGGCATGTTTCTTATTAATCGCCCAAGGCATAGGAGAGCCTCTACCACGGAGGTGACTGCGTAAGCACCCCTGTCAAGTAGACATCGGTTGATAGACGATCGGAGCAAGGGTTAACCGAGGCATGAATTGCACCGGCGGGAGGCCACCCAGCGA
>NZ_JBHXNI010000002.1:596470-618771 GCF_042721735.1 Achromobacter sp. NPDC058515 | reverse complement strand
TCGGGGATTCCGGCTAATCCGCTGCATAGCCAGCGCGTGCTGGCTTATGACGTGGCGGTCGGGGCGGGCGGGTGCGTTGATGACGTTGAGTTCTACGCATACTTGTGCCGGGTGGCGGATTGGAGGTTGGATTGGGAGAGTGAAGATAATCCAGGGCGTAGTCAGGTTGACGCTGAGGCATATCTTCCCAGCGAGGGTACGTTGGCTTTTTACGATGACGAAGAACAGCCCAATAAAGCCCTCATTCATGCTACCTCGGTCTATCGCAGCAGCGAGTTGCCACAATATGATTGCGAAGGGAATGCCACGACCCCTGGTGGCGGTGTACTCCCGCAGAAGGTGATGGACGCCATTAGGCCCTCGTTGATCGTCAGCCAAACTCGATCCGAACGTCGAGTAAGTGCATTGCCAAATTCTTGGGAGTCCCCGTGATTCACTACTTTAGATCTTCCTCGCTGACCTTTGGCCTCGCGTTGGTCTCTTTACCTGGCTTCGCAACGTCGGCGAATGAGTTGACGCCAAATAGTTGCCTCTCCAGTGCAATCACACCCTTCACCTCTGATGCGTTGGCCAAGGAGGCCTCGACCATGTCAATTGACGCTCGTTACAGAGCTCCTACAACCTCTCCCCGTCTGGATTTCCTGGATGTAGTAAGCGCGGGTTTGATTGTGGATGTATATCGTCAGGGACAAGTATGGGATGCGTTGCAAACGCAGGATGCCGTCCAGTCCAATGCGCTGCATGCAACGAGTATTTTGCCAACAGATCCAAAAAAGTATCCGGTTACTGCTGATGCGAAGGATATGGCTTACGACAAGCGAAAAGCCGACGCTTTGGAGTTGGGTTTGCGCAATTTCCTTGAGAAATGGCCTATTCCCACAGTGATGGTAGTGCGTGGATGGAATCCTCATGCTCCGAATTTACGCATACCCGCAGATAGGATTGATCGAATGCTATCGACCATGGTTAACCGCCTTCGGGGTCCTGCCGGGTTGCATTGGCACCATATTCGTCAATTAGAAGACGGAATAGTCTGCAATGACACGCCAGAAGGCGTGATGGAAAATCTCTTTCAGTTGTTTGAGAAGAACCCCGATTTGCCTGCCGTATTGGTCTACAGCATTGATGGCTTCAATATGGCTCTCGCACTTACCACTAAAGGCAATAAGCCCATCGGTGTCGGCACCGGCCCCCGTCAGCCCGGCGAACTCACCGACGCCATGGTAGCCATGGTCGTCGGTCGTCCCGAGCGCGTGAACTGGCTGCGCGAATATGCGCGATACACCAAACCCAACAAGAACCCCATTAATCCCGAATTCACCGGCTGGGCACGTACTCCCAAGGTGCCTTTCACGCCATCGCCATTCCTCCCCCAGCCGTGGACGGCGCGTGCCTTCGAACAATGGGATGCCCTTCCCGTGCTCGCCAGACTCCATCGCCCTGTCACGGTGTCGCTGCAAGACTCCGCGGGCAAGCGCTTGAAGAATGATGCGCTGACCGCGGCCCAGTCCGCCGCGTGGCGCCAAGCGACGCAAGGCCTGCCCACACAACCTGCCCGGGTGTTCTACGACAACGGCAAGCCGGACAATACCGTCTTGGCCGAATGGGCGCCGTCCTTGCAGGCAGCGGGTAGTTCCGTTGACCTGCTGGCGTCGAACCAAAGCTACAACCTCACCCAGCGCCTGGGCGACACCGGCGCGGCCTCGCCCTTTGTCGGCATCGCCTTGGCGACGATGGCGAGCTATCTCAACGCGGATGCCAGTGTGGTGGCGCCGCTGCGCCGCGGCGATCAAGCCACGCTGATTACCGTGAGCTCGCCCACACCGGGCAATAAGCCGCGGTTCAACTCGTTCGGGGTGAAGCTGATGCCGCAAACCTCCAGCAGCGACTGGCCCGATCCGCGGTTCTTGGCCAGCCTCGAACAGCCCAAGCAATCGGCCGTCACGCCCGCCCGCTACATCGACCCGGAGCAGGTGGCCCGGGACAAGAACGCGCTCGATGACTTTATCGCCAGCGGACCGGGCGTGGACCTGTTCGATCCAAAGATGAAGTAACCCCTTGGCTTTGCGAACTCTTCAAGAGCGCATAGGCTGGCATGAAAGAAATCACTCGAGTGGGCGACGCCACGGACCGTGGCAGCGATCGTCACCGCGTCGACGGCATTCCCATGGCGCTGGACGCCATGAAAACAGCGTGCGGAGCCAGCCTCATATCAAGCGTTTCTCGCGGAGCGGTAAATGGCTGAGCGGACCTTTGAGGCTTACGGGAGCTGGGAGGGAGTTCATCTGAGCCATGTGTGAAAAGCACCATCATGCGTCGAAGCGTTCCATTCTTGACCACGGCGCCGAGTTGCGGGCGAAGATTGAGCCACTGGGCTATACCTGTCTTGACGAAACGTGGAGGGGCGCGCAGGCTGCCTATCGTTTTCGATGCCCGCAGGGCCACGTGTTCTCCAGGCAAGGGCAAGGCGCGGTGAGGTCGGGGGTGCGCTGCCCGACTTGCATGCAGGATGCGCAAACCTGGCGGCTGCACGTCCTGGCGCGCGAGGCCGGCGTGATTTGCCTGGAATCGCAGTGGCTAGGCGGCATGGCCAAGCACCGGTTCCAGTGTGCACATGGACATCATTGGGAACGCAAAGGAAGGAAAGCACTCGAATTTCCCGGTTGCGCACGCTGCGCGCGCGAGCGAGGCTTGCGTCGTAGGCTGGCCGATGGGCTGCAACGCCTTCGAAAAATGGCCACCGAGAGGGGCGGCGCCTGCCTTGCGGAGCGGTTCGAGGGAGCCGCCCATGCTTATCCTTTTCGTTGTGCGCGTGGTCATACCTGGCAAGCAAAGGGTAGCGAGGTGCTACGGCGCACGTGGTGCCCGACCTGTGCCGTCGAACGTAAGGTGAACGACTATCGTCGCGCCGATGGCCTGGAACGCTTGCAGGCCATCGCTGCCCGGCAAGGAGGCGAATGCCTGAACTCCGCGTACGCCGGTGGTACGGCGTTCTACCGCTTCCGTTGCCGCGAAGGTCATGTATGGGAGACCACGGGTGCGCGTCTCCTACGGGGGAACTGGTGCGCGGCATGCGCATACGAGAATAAGCGCTTGGGCCTGGACGCGGCGCGCCTGGCTGCCGCTGAGCGCGGTGGCCAATGCCTGACGACCCAATACCGGAACAACGAGAAAAAACTGCCTTGGCTGTGTCATCGCGGCCATACTTGGCACGCCCCGCTGGCGAGCATCCGGGCGGGCCACTGGTGCCCGGAATGCGCACATATGAATCAGATCACGAATCCAAACTCGAAGGCGTGGATGCGTTATCGCTTATCTTCTGTCGGAAAGGGATAGTCCGCGCGAGGCGCCCGCGCGTTTTGCAAGTCCTTTGTCTGGACTGCTTCGGCGGATTCCATCCTGGAAAAACTCGTCAGGCTATGCGGGCGAATTAATAGGACAAGGCACCAGGGCGGCGCCCGCCTTCAGCTCAGCAGCGCGGTGACGAGATCGCCGGCGCCGTGCTTGTCGTCGGTGAAGTTCAGCGCGGTCTGGACATGTTCGAGGTGCTCGTCCATCAGCGCGCAGGCGCGTTCGGTGTCGCCGGCGCGGGCCGCCTCGATGAAGGCATGGTGTTCCTGCGACGAGCAACTGGCGTCATGCGAGCTTTGGTACAGCACGGTGATCACCGCGCTGCGCGCGGACAGCTCGCGCAGCATGCCCGTCAGCACGGAATTGCCCACGGTCTCGGCCAGCAGGATGTGGAAATCGCCCAGCAGGCGGTTGCGCGCCTGGACGTCCCCGCTTTGCAGCGCGCGCCGCTCTTCGGCCAGGTGGGCGTCGATGCGGCGATAGTCCGCGGCCTTGGCGCGCGCGACGAATTCCCGGGCGAGCGCGGCTTCCAGGATGCGGCGCACGGTGTAGACCTCGCGGGCCTCGTTCGCGTCCGGCTTGCTGACGAAAGCCCCCTTGTCGGGAACGATGTTGATCAGCTTGTCCTTGGACAGCATCAGCAGGGCCGCGCGGATCTTGGTGCGGCTGACCTTGTAGACGCGCGCCAGCGCCTCTTCGCGTAGCCGCGTGCCGGGCGGAAGCTTGTGCGCCACGATGGCGGCGGCCACTTCCTTGGCGATGTCGCCGGCGCTGGGGTCAGTCTGAACTTCCTGGATCATGGGGCGCGGCAGCGGGCTGCCGGGGGGAAAACCATCGGGCAGCCAGTCTATCAAAAAGTCGAACAGGAAAGGCAGACATTTTTTGCATACAAATTTTGTCTGCCCAAAATGCCTGCGCCTTCCTGCCGGTTCTTCCCCGCGCCCGGGCGCGGCTACTTCGCCATCAGCCCCAGATATTCGATCAGCCCCTTTTCCTTGACGTAGGTGGCCTGCGCCCACGCCTTGTAGTCCTCGCTGTTGCGGTAGGCGGGCTCCTGGTTGAGCTGCTTCATGACCTCCATGCTGGCCGGGTCGAAGAGCGCCTTCTTGAAGGCGTCGTGCAGCGTCTTGACCACGGCGGGGTCCATGCCCTTGGGGCCGGCCAGGCCGTAGGGGGAGGTGGACACGACCTTGTAGCCCAGCTCCTGCGCGGTGGGCACCTCAGGCCAGCGGGTGGTGCGCTTATCGCCGAAGGTGACGAGCAGGCGCATCTTGCCGGAGTCCACGAACTGGTCCCAGCCGGTGGCGTCGCTTTGCGCCATGACGTGGCCGCCCAGGAGCGCCTGCTGCATGTCGGCGTTGCCCTTGAACGGCACGTGATTGAGCTTGACCTTGGCGTTGATGGCGATTTCCTCGATCAGCAGGTGCGGCGAGGAGCCGATGCCGGTGGAGCCGTAGTCGATCTTGCCCGGCGCCTGGCGCGCGGCTTCGATGTATTCGTTGAAGGTCTTGTACGGCGAGTCCGAGCGCACGGTGAAGCCGAAGGTGTAGCCGGACAGGCCCAGGATGAAGCTGAAGTCGTTGATCGGGTCCCAGCTGCTTTTCTGCATGTACGGCATGCGCAGCATCGCCAGGGTGTACAGGCTGATCGTGTAGCCGTCCGGCTTGGCGGTCTTGGCCATGGTGGCGGTGCCCAGCGTGCCGCCCGCGCCCGGACGGTTTTCGACGATGACAGGCTGGCCCAGGTATTTCGAGGCGTCCTGCGCCACGATGCGCAGATGGCGGTCGGTGGAGCCGCCGGCCGGGAAGGGCACGATCAGGGTGATGGGCTTGGTGGGGAAAGCGCTTTGCGCGCCGGCGGACAAGGGCAAGACGGCGCCGGCCAGCGTGAGCAGCAGGGCGCTCAGGCAGGCGCGGCGCAGGGGCAGTCGGACCATAGGGTTGTCTCCTGGTGTGGTGTTATGTGGCTGCGGGTCAGTCGCGCAAGACGACCTTGACGGGCAGCCGGGACAGCGCTTCGCGCAGTTGGGCCAACAGCTGCGCGGGCGCGCCGGCGCCGGCTTCTACGGCGACGTCCGGTTGCGCATCGGCCAGCACGCGGAAGACGGGATCGTCTTGCGCAAGGCCGGCCTCATGCAGGGTGCGCGCCACCACGGCCTGGACCGACACGGCGGTCGCCAGGCGGCGCAAATCGGGTTTGTAGATCTTGCCCACGTTCGTCATGGGCATGTGCTCCAGGACGATGACGCGCTTGGGCCGCGCCGGCCCTTCGTCCACGTGTTCGGCGGCGTAGGCGACGAGGTCGGCCTCGCTGGCCTGGGCGCCGTCGGCCAGCGTGACGAAGGCGATGGGCAGCTCGCCGGCGTAGGCGTCCGGCGCGCCGACGGCGGCGCAGAGCTGCACGGCCGGATGGGTGGCGAGCGCGTCCTCGATGGTCTTGGGGTCGATGTTGTGGCCGCCGCGGATGATCAGGTCCTTGGCGCGGCCCTGCAGGTGCAGCCGCCCCTCGCCGTCCATGAAGCCCACGTCGCCGCTGATCAGCCAGCCGTCTTCGGTGAAGGCGCGCGCGGTGTCCTCCGCGTCCAGGAAGCCGGGGATCACGTTGGGCGCCTTGAACAGCGCCATGCCCGGCGTGCCGGCGGGTAGGTCGCGCGCGGGCTGGCCGGCGGGCATGTCCAGGCTCACGATGCGCACCTGCACGTAGGGCAGCGGGAAGCCCACGCAGTTCACGGGAAACTCGCAGCCGGGCGGCGAGATCGACGTGATGCCGGCCATTTCCGTCATGCCCAGGCTTTCGTTCACATGCAGCCCGAACAGGCGCTTGAAGCGCGACGCCAGCTCTGCGGGCAGGGGCGCCGCGCCGGTGCGGCAATAGCGCAGCGACGAGATGTCCGCGCCCGCCAGCGGTACGTCGGCCAGCGCCGCAAGAATGGTGGGCACGCCTTGCAGCGAGGTGGCGCGGTGCTTTTCCACCAGGCGCCAGTAATTGCGCAGCACGTCGCGGTTGCGCAGCAGCAGGGTGGTGGGGATGACGGTTTCCACGCCGGCCGACAGCGCCGCCAGCGAGGCCGGCAGCACGCCCGCCACATGGAACAGCGGATAGCCGTTGATGACCACGTCGTCCGGGCCGGCGTTCTGCAATTGCACCGCCGCCCAGGCCGAGAACACCTGGTTGGCGTGGGTATGGATGGCGAGCTTGGGCGCGCCGGTGGTGCCGCCGGTGTGGAAATACGCGGCCACGTCGCCGGCGCGGATGACGCGTTCGCTGACGAGGCGGTCCGACGGCTGGGCGGCGCGGCTGGCGTTGAAGTCCAGCGCGCAGCCGGGCAGCGCGGGGCGCTGGGCCAGGGGCTCGTCCAGCGGCGCCACGCGCAGCAGGGTGTGCAAGGTGGGCACGCGGTCCAGCAGGCGCAGGGCCTTGGACCAGGCGCCGCATTCCACGTCCGAGCCATAGGCGATCAGCACCTTGGCGCGCGCCGCGGCCATCAGGGAGGCGAGCTTGTCTTCGGTCAGCAGCGGGTTCAGCGGCTGGACGATGCCGGCCGCCTCGCCGCCCCACAGCGCCAGGTGGTACTCCAGGCAGCCGGGCAGCAGCACGCCCACGGCGTCGCCTTCGCGGATGCCCAGGCCGTGAAGCAGGTTGGCGGTCTGGTGGATGCCGGCCAGCAGGTCGCGGTAGCTCCAGCGCACCGCCTCGTCGTCGGGATCCGCGCTGCGCAGGAAGGTCAGCGCGGTCTTGTCGCCGAAGGCGGCCGCGGAGTTGCGGAAGATCTCGTAGGTGCTTTGCACCGTCAGCGTCTCGGCCAGCGGCCGGGCCTGCAGGCGCTGCACGTCCTGCGCGGTGCGCACGGGAAACGGCGCCGCGAAGGGGCGCGACAGGGGCGGGGCGGCATGGGACTGGATCATGTCCGTGTTCCTCCGTTCATGCCTGCCCCAGCGCGATGTAGCGGCGCAGGTGGTGGTCTTCGTCGCCCAGTTGGTGGTCGATCATGACCAGGCGCTTGGCGTAGTGCGCCAGCGGCAGTTCCCAGGTCATGCCGATGCCGCCGTGCAGCTGGATGCTCTCTTCGGCCACCAGGGTGCCGATGCGGCCGATGGTGTATTTGGCCGCGGACAGCGCGCGTTCGCGCGCGGCGCGGTCGGGGTGGTCCAGCGCGGCGGCGGCGTTGATGACGGCGGAACGCGCCTGCTCGATTTCCAGCAGCACGTCGGCCATGCGGTGCTGCAGCGCCTGGAAGCTGCCGATCGGCGCGCCGAACTGGCGGCGGGTGCGCAGGTATTCCAGCGTGGCGTCGCGCGCGCAGTCCATGGCGCCCACGGCTTCCGAGCACAGGGCCAGGATGCCGCGGCCGGTCGCGCGCTCCAGCAGCGCATGGCCGGCGCCCGCCTCGCCCAGCAGGGCGTCGGGACCCAGCTGCACCTTGTCGAACGCGAGTTCCGCCGCGCGGCCGCCGTCGATCAGGCCGTAGCCGCGCGCCGTCAGCCCGGGGGTGCCGGCGCTGACGAGGAAGAGGCTGATGCCTGCCTCGTCGTCCTCCGCGCCCGCCGTGCGCGCCGACACCAGGAACAGGTCCGCGTGCTCGCCCGCGCTCACGACCGCCTTGGCGCCGTTCAGCACCCAGCCGCCGGCATTGCGTTCGGCGCGCATGCGCACCTGGTTCAAGTCATAGCCGGACTCGGGTTCGGCGTGGGCAAGCGCCGCAACGAGGGCGCCCGCGATCAGTCTGTCCAGCGCTTCGCGCTGGGCCCGCGAGCCGGCCGCGGCGATCGCCGAGCCCACCATCAGGGCGTCCAGGAAGGGTTCGACGACCAGGCCGCGCCCCAGCGCCTCGAAGACGACCGAGATATCGAAGCCCGCCCCGCCCAGGCCGCCGTCGGCCTCGGAAAACAGCGCGCCGATGGCGCCCAGTTCGGCGTAGCGGCGCCAGAAGTCCACGCTGTAGCCTTGCGGCGATTGCGCGTGGCGCGAGCGGGTGGCGAAGTCGTACTGCTCCGCGACAAAACGGCGCAGCATGTCGGCCAGCATGCGCCGGTCTTCGGTGTGTTCAAAATTCATGGCCGGCCCTTACAGTCCCAGGATCATCTTCGAGATGATGTTCTTCTGGATTTCATTGGAGCCGCCGAAGATCGACAGCTTGCGGTTGTTGAAGTACTGCGCGGCGGCGCTCGCGGCGCCCTCGGGGCCGACGGGCGGCGCGTCGTAGCCGTCGTGCAGCGCTTCGGGCACGAAGGGCCGGGCGTAGGGGCCCATGGCGCGGCGGTTCAGCGCGGTGATTTCCTGCCGGATCTGCGTGCCGCGGATCTTCAGCATGGAGCTTTCCGCGCCGGGCGCGCCGCCGCCGGCCACCGCCGCCACCACGCGCAGATTGGTGGTGCGCATGTTGGCCAGCTCGATCTCCACGCGGGCAAGCCTCGCGGCGAAGTCGGGATCTTCGGCCAGCGGGCGGCCATGCTTTTTCTGGCGCGCGGCTATCGTCTTCAGGCGCTCCAGCGCGGCTGTGGACTGGCCCACGCCCGCGATGTTGGTGCGTTCGTAGGTCAGCAGGTACTTGGCGCAGGTCCAGCCGCGGTTCTCTTCGCCCACCAGGTTTTCGGCCGGCACGCGCACGTCCGAGAAGAACACTTCATTGACTTCGTGCTCGCCGTCCAGCGTGATGATGGGGCGCACTTCGACGCCGGGGCTGTTCATGTCGACGAGCAGGAAGCTGATGCCTTCCTGGCGCCGGCCTTCCTGCGAGGTGCGCACCAGGCAGAAGATCATGTTGGCGTACTGGCCCAGCGTGGTCCAGGTCTTTTGCCCGTTGACGATGTAGCTGTCGCCGTCGCGCACCGCGGTGGTCTTGACCGACGCCAGGTCCGAGCCCGCGCCCGGTTCGGAATAGCCCTGGCACCACCAGTCCGAGCCATCCAGGATGCGCGGCAGCCAATGGCGCCGCTGCGCTTGGCTGCCATACTTGATCAGCACCGGCCCCAGCATGCTCAGGCCGAAGGGCACGATGCGCGGCGCAGAGGCCAGCGCGCATTCGTTCTCGAAGATGTACTTCTGCGCGGCGCTCCAGCCGGTGCCGCCGTACTCCTCGGGCCAGTGGCTCGCCAGCCAGCCTTGCTGGTTCAGGATGGCGTGCCATTCGGCCATGTCGGCGCGCGTCAGCAGCTTGCCCTCGTTGACCTTGTCGGACAGGCGCCGCGGCAGCCGCGCGGCCAGAAAGGCGCGCACTTCGTCGCGGAAGGCGTTCTCTTCGGGAGTGAATTCCAGGTCCATGGGGGTCCTCAGTAGATTTCAAACAGGCCGGCCGCGCCCATGCCGCCGCCGATGCACATGGTGACGACGGCGTAGCGGGCGCCGCGGCGGCGGCCTTCGATCAGCACATGGCCGGCCAGGCGCGCGCCGGTGACGCCGAACGGATGGCCCAGGGCGATGGAGCCGCCGTCCACGTTCAGGCGGTCCATGGGAATGCCGAGCTTTTCCTGGCAATACAGCGCTTGCGAGGCAAAGGCCTCGTTCAGTTCCCAGAGATCGATGTCCTGCACCTTCAGGCCGTGGCGCGCCAGCAGCTTGGGCACGGCGTAGACCGGGCCGATGCCCATCTCGTCGGGCTCGCAGCCGGCGACCGCCAGGCCGCGGAACGCGCCCAGCGGGCGGATGCCGGCGCGCTGGGCTTCGCCGGCCTCCATCAGCACGCAGGCGGCCGCGCCGTCGGACAGCTGCGACGCATTGCCGGCCGTGACGAACTGGCCCTCGCCGCGCACGGGCGCCAATCCCGCCAGCGCCTCGTAGGTGGTGCCGGGGCGGTTGCAGGTGTCCTGGTCGACCGTCACCTCGCGTTCGGCGACCGCGCCGGTCGCGCGGTCGGTGACGGACATGGTGGTGGTGACGGCGACGATTTCCTCGCGCAGGCGGCCGGCGGCCTGGGCGACTTCGGTTCGCGCCTGGCTTTGCGCGGCATAGCGGTCCTGCGCCTCGCGGCTGATGCCATAGCGGGCGGCGACGATGTCGGCGGTTTCGATCATGGGCAGGTAGAGTTCGGGCTTGTTGGCCATGATCCACGGGTCCATGCCGCTTACGCCGTCGTCGCGCGTGCGGATCTGCGACACCAGTTCCACGCCGCCCGCGATCACGGCGGGCGCGCCGTCCATCACGATGCGGCTGGCGGCCGAAGCGATGGCCTGCAGGCCGGACGCGCAATAGCGGTTGATGGTGGCGCCGCCCACGCTGACGGGCAGGCCGGCGCGGATCACCGCCTGGCGGCCGATGTTGCGGCCGGTGGCGCCTTCGGGGTAGCCGCAGCCGATGAAGGCGTCTTCGATCAGCGCGGGGTCCACGCCGGCGCGCTCGACGGCGGCGCGCACCGCGTGCGCGGCCAGCGTGGGGCCGGCGATCAGGTTGAATTCGCCGCGGCCCGCCTTGGTGATGGGGGTGCGGGCGGTGGAGACGATAACGGCTTCGCGCATGATGGCTTCCTGTGGGATGTGTGCGGGTCAGGCGGCGTTGAGGCTGCCGAAATTGCGGCCGGACTCGGCCAGCTGCACGAGCAGCGGCGAGGGCTTCCAGAACGCGGGGTCTTCCTGGGCATAGCCGCGGATGTCGGCCAGGACGCGGTCCAGGCCCACGCTGTCGGCGTAGTGCATCGGCCCGCCGCGATGGCGCGGAAAGCCGTAGCCGGACAGGAACACCACGTCCACGTCGGACGGGCGCAGCGCAATGCCCTGGTGCAGCACATTGGCCGCTTCGTTGATCATCGCGGCCAGGTAGCGGCGCAGGATGTCGTCCTGGGTGAAGGCGCGGGGCGTAACGCCGGCGCGGCGCCGTTCCTCGTCGATGATGGCGAGCACGTCGGGGTCCGGCGTGCCTTGGCGCGCGCCGTCGGGATACAGGTAGAAGCCGCGGCCCGTCTTCTGGCCGAACCAGCCGCGCTCGCACAGGCGGTCGGGAATCTGCACGTAGCGCAGCGCCGGGTCGCGGGTGGCGGCGCGGCGCTTGCGCGTGGCCCAGCCGATGTCGCCGCCGGCCAGGTCGGCCATCTGGTAGGGGCCCATCGGGTAGCCGAAGGCACGCACGGCCGCGTCGATGTCGTAGGGCGATGCGCCGTCTTCCATCATCATGTCGGCCGCCTGGCGGTGCACGGCCAGGATGCGGTTGCCGATGAATCCGTCGCACACGCCCGCGCGCACCGGGATCTTGCGCAGCCGCCGCGCCAGCTCGAAGCCGGTGGCCACCGTGTCCGGCGCGGTGTGCTTGCCCACCACCACTTCCAGCAGCTTCATGATGTTGGCGGGCGAGAAGAAGTGCAGGCCCAGCACGTCGGCCGGCCCGCGCGTCGCGGCGGCGATCTGGTCGATGTCCAGGTAAGACGTGTTGGTGGCCAGCACCGCGCCGGGCTTGGCCACCCGGTCCAGCTGCGCGAAGACGGCCTGCTTGACGGCCATGTCTTCAAACACGGCTTCGATGATGAGATCGGCCTCGCCCAGCGCGTCGTAGGTCGTGGCGCCGGTAAAGCGCGCCAGGCGGGCGGCGCGCTCGTCGGCGCCGATCCTGCCTTTCTTGACCAGCAGGTCGTAGACCTGGTCGACGCGCGCGCGGCCGCGGGCGAGCGCGGCCTCGTCCTGCTCCACCATCACGACGGGCAGGCCCGCGTCCAGCACCGACACGGCGATGCCCGCGCCCATGGTGCCGCCGCCGATGACGCCGACGCGCTCCAGCCGCCGCGCCCGCGCTTCCTTCAGTTCCGGGATCTTGGCGGTCTCGCGTTCCGCGAAGAAGGCGTGGACCAGTCCGGCCCGCTGCGGGCTGTCCAGGCATTGGAGGAACAGCGCCCGTTCGGTGCGCAGGCCCTCTTCAAAGGGCTGTTCGATCGCGGCGCGCACGGCCTCTACGATCCTGGCCGGAGAAAACAGGCCCCGCGCGGTGGCGGCCACGCGTTGGGCGGCGGCGTCCACCGCGGCCAGCGCCGCCGGCTTGTCGGCCAGCGCGGCGGCGGCGTCGCGGGTGCGGCGCGGCCCGGCGTTCAGCGCCAGCAACTGGCGGGTGTAGGCCAGCCCCGCGTCCAGCGCGTCGTCCTCGGCGGCCAGCGTGTCGACGAGCCCGGCCTTCAGCGCGGCCTCGGCGGACAGGTGCTTGCCCGACAGCATCAGGTCCAGCGCGGCCTCGGCGCCCATCAGGCGCGGCGCGCGCTGCGTGCCGCCCGCGCCGGGCAGCAGGCCCAGGTTCACTTCGGGCAGGCCCAGCTTGGCGCCCGCCAGCGCCACGCGATAGTGCGCGGCCAGGGCGATTTCCAGCCCGCCGCCCAGCGCCGCGCCGTGCAAGGCCGCCACCACGGGCTTTGCGCTGGCTTCGATCTGGTTGCAGACGTCCGGCAGGATGGGCTCCCGCGGGGGCTTGCCGAACTCTCGGATATCGGCGCCCGCGATGAAGTTCCTGCCCGCGCCCAGCAGCAGGATCGCGCGCACTTGCGTGTCGGTCTGCGCGCCCTGGATGGCCGCCGCCAGGTCGCCGCGCACCGCGGCGCTCAGGGCGTTGACCGGGGGATGGTCGATGGCGACGACCAGGATGTCGTCGTAGCGGCGCGTCCTGGCCGCGCCGGTGCTTGCGCTGTCTGTCATGGACAGTGTCTCCGATAGGGCTTCCTGCTTGCGGGCCGCGCCGCGGAACCGGCGCACCGGTTTGCGGGAAGGCGGCCGCGCGGGCGGAGCCTGGCGGGCCAGGGCGGCCCGCCTTTTATGCTTCATTCTTTCCCAGTCAAGATGTCTTGACAATGGCATCGATAATTGACACGCCGGATAATAAAATTTGACAATGTGGGCGAGGAGAGCGACATGGACACCAAATCCCTGACCTTGCTGGTGGAAATCCTGGACGCGGGCAACCTGAGCGAGGCGGCGCGGCGGCTGAAAATGACGCGCGCCAACGTCAGCTATCACCTGAACCAGCTTGAACGTTCGGTGGGCATGCAGCTGGTGCGGCGCACGACGCGCCACGTGGAGCCCACGGAAATCGGACTGAAGCTGTATCAGCACGGGCGCAGCATTCAGGATGAACTGGTGGCCGCCCGCGAATCGGTCGAGACCCTGGGCAAGACGCCGCAGGGCAAGGTCCGGCTCAGCGTGCCCAGCGGCTACGGGCAGTTCGTGATGACGCCGTGGCTGCTGGAATTCAAGCAGGCCTACCCGGACATCGTGCTGGACGTGCTGTTCGAGAACAGCGTCGAGGACCTGCTGCGCGACGAGGTGGACATCGCCGTGCGCATCATGTCCGAGCCGCCGCAGAACCTGGTGGCGCGCGAGCTTGGGCAGGTCCGCTACGTGGCCTGCGCATCCAGGGCATACGCCGACAGTCGGGGCCTGCCCCAGCGGCCGGAAGACCTGGCGGGCACGCCCGTCATCAGCGCGGCGGTGATCGGCCGGCCCTTGCGCCTGTCCGCCTATTACGGCGGCCAGCCCCGGCAGCATGTGGTGCTGGAACCCACCGTCATTTCGCGCAACTACGCCTTCCTGCGCGACGCGATCCGCGCCGGGCTGGGCGTGGGGGTGGTGCCGGACTACGTGGTGCATGACGACATCGCGCGCGGCGACCTGCTGCCCGCGCTGACGCAGTGGCGCCTGAGCATCTTCGGGCGCGCCATGTACATGCTGTACATGCCGAACCGGCACCATCCGCGGGCGATCGGCATGATGATCGAATTCATCCTCAAGCGGGCGAAGCGGCGCCACGACGGCGAGGCGGGCTTGCTGGCGGTGGGCGGGGCCTAGGGCCAGGCACGGCACTTGCTGTCTGCGTTCAAAATTCGAACGCAGGGGGCATGATGGAGAGCGCGACACCGGCGGCAACGCCACGCACGGAAGCCGCACCGGCCGCGGCGGCCGAGCCCCCGGAAGAAAAAGTGACCGTGCAGGACGCCGGCCTGGTCGACGCGGTCGAGCCCGACACCCCGTTCGTGCGCGCGCGCGGCGCGTGCCTGACCACCCTGACGGTGCTGGCGGTGCTGTTCAGCCTGAAGCTGGCGCAGGAATTCATCGTTCCCGTGGTGATGGCCATTGTGGTGGCCTACGCGCTGGATCCGGCGGTAACGCTGCTGGAACGCGCCCGCCTGCCCCGGGTGCTCGGCACCGTGGCGCTGATGCTGAGCATCGCGTTCGCGATCGGGGGGCTGGCCTATGTCACGCAAGACCAGGTGGGCGGCATCGTGCACGCGCTGCCCGAGATATCCGGAAAGCTGTCGCGCACCTTGGAGGGCCTGAGCAGCGGCGACGGGTCCTTCTTCGAAAAACTGAAGGGCGCGGCAAGCCTGCTGCAGGACACGGGCGGGGTGCAGCCCGGGCGCCAGGTCGTGGTGGCGAAGTCGGACGGGGGCCTGAGCGAGTTCCTGCTCTGGGGATCCAAGGGCGTGGCTACCTTCATCGGGCAGGCGACCATGTGCGTCTTCCTGGTCTTCTTCCTGCTGCTGTCGGGCAACGCCTTCAAGCGCAAGTTCGTGAAGGTGGCGGGCAAGACGCTATCGCAAAAGAAGATCAGCGTGCACATGCTGGACCAGATCAACAGCTCCATCCACATGTACATGGCGATGATGCTGGTGACGAACGTGGTGCTGGGGCTGCTGTCCTGGGTCGCCTTCCGCCTGCTGGGGCTGGAAAACGCGGCAACCTGGGCCATCGTGGCGGGCGCCCTGCACATCATTCCCTACTTCGGGCCGCTCATGACCGCCATCGGCACGGGAGTGGCGGCGCTGGTCCAGTTCGGCGAGCTGGGCCCCGCGCTGGCGGTGGCCATGAGTTCGGTGGGCATCGCCTTGCTGATGGGCGTGGTGATCACCACCTGGATGTCGGGCCGGATCGCCAAGATGAACGCCGTCGCGGTGTTCATCCTGCTGCTGCTGTTCACCTGGCTGTGGGGCATATGGGGAACGCTCTTGTCCGTGCCCATCGCCTTCATCGCGAAGGTGGTGGCGGACCACGTCGAAGGCCTGGACGCCGTGTCGGAATTCCTGGGCGAGTAGCGCCGGCCACGGCGCCGCGGATGGGAGCGTGACGTGAACATCGAGGCGGTCTGGTTCCTGCTGATAGGCGCGCTGTTCGTGCTGATGGCGCTGGCCAAGCGCTTCATCGACGCGCTGCCCATGACGGGCGCCATGGTGTACCTGGCGGTCGGCTTCCTGATCGGGCCGGCGGGGCTGGGGCTGCTCAACCTGGACCTGTACGCCGACGGCCACGTCCTGCGCCTGATCACCGAGGCCGCGCTTCCCGTCTCGCTGTTCGCCATCGGCATGCACCTGCGCGTGGCCTGCGGCCATTCCTTATGGCGGCTGCCGCTGCGGCTGGCGGCGCCCGCCATGCTGCTGACCGTCGCGCTGATGACGGCGGTGGGCGGCGTGGCCCTGGGGCTGGCCCTGGGGCCGGCGCTGCTGCTGGCCGCCGCGCTGGCGCCCACCGATCCGGTGCTGGCCAACGAACTGCGGCCGCTTGAAGCCGGCGACGACGAGCCGCTGCGCTTTGCCTTGTCGGGCGAGGGCGGCGCCAACGACGGCGCGGCGTTTCCGCTGGTGGCGCTGGGGATCGCCTTGTGCAACGCGGGGCCTGCCGGGCTGGCGCAGCCCTGGACGCTGGCGGCCGAAATGGTCTGGGGCGTGGCCGTGGCCGTCGCCATCGGCTGGCTGATGGGCACGTTGAGCGAGCGCCTGATCGCCATGCTGCGGATCCGCTACGGCAATGCGCTGGGGCTGGACGAGTTCCTGGCGCTGGGGCTGATCGCGCTGTGCTATGGCGCCACCTTGCTTGCCCATGGCTATGGATTCCTGGCGGTGTTCTGCGCGGGCGTGGCGCTGCGCCAGCAGGAGCTGCGCGCCACCGGCGGCGCCCGCAGTCCGCGCGCGGCGGTGGAGGGCGTGACGCCCGCCGAGCAGGAGGAGAGCTCGCAGGACCCCAAGCTGGCCCATGCCCATCTTGCGGAATCGATGATGGCGATCTCGGTCGGGCTGGAACGCTTCGTGGAGTTGGCGCTGATGCTGGTCATCGGCTGCGTGGTGTCGGCGTACTGGCGCGAGATGCTGGGGTGGATGCCCCTGCTCGCCACCGCGGCGCTGTTTGTCGTGGTGCGGCCGGCCAGCGTCATGCTCGCCCTGTCGGGCTCGACGCTGGACGCCCGCCAGCGCTGGCTGGCGAGTTGGCTGGGCATACGGGGGGTCGGCACGTTCTACTACCTGCTGCTGGCGGTGGAGCAGGCGCCGCAAGCCGTGACCCGCGGGCTGGCTCCGATCTTGCTGGCCGCCATCGTCGGTTCGGTGCTGGCGCACGGCATCACGGCCTCGCCCTTGCTGGCCTGGTATTACCGGCGCCGGCGCTGAGCCCGGATGTTCCCGCCTGCGCGCAGCGGCCGCGCTGCCGCGAGTTGGTATGCTGGCGCATCGCCTTGCCGGATTCTTCATGACCGATACGTCCCGTTCCGCCCCTTCCGCCGCTGCACGCTCCACCCTGGCGCCCGACGCGCGCCGCACGCAGCTGCGGCGCATGAAGATCGCCGCGCTGGCCCTGCTGGCGGCCATGGTCAGCGGCTTCATCACCAGCCATGTCATGGGCGGGCAGGGCGCATGGGCCTGGGTGCGGGCCTTTTGCGAGGCGGCCACGGTGGGCGCGCTGGCCGACTGGTTCGCGGTGGTGGCCCTGTTCAGGCGCCCGATGGGCCTGCCCATTCCGCACACCGCCATCATTCCCAGCAACAAGGACCGCATCGGCGACAGCCTGGCGGTGTTCGTGCGCGACCATTTCCTGGATCCCGACGCGCTGATGGAAAAGCTGCGGGTCTTCGACCCCGCCGCGCGGCTCAGCCGCTGGCTGTCGCGGCCGCGCCAGGCGCATGCGCTGAGCGACGGCGCGCGCCGCGTGGCCCTGCAGACGCTGGACCTGCTGGACGACCGGGCGGTGCGCGGCGTCATCCAGGAGTTCGTGGTGAAAAACCTGCGGCGCTGGGATGCGGCGGGCACGGCCGGCGAAGTGCTGGGCCTGCTGACCCGCGACGGACGCCATCAGGACCTGCTGGACGCCGCCATGGAGCGGCTGGGCGGCTACCTGGGCGAAGAGGACGTGAAGGAGCGCGCCTCGGCCCTGCTGGTGAAGTTCGCCAAGAAGGAATGGCCGCGCATCATCGCGGCCGTGGACGTGGTCAAGTCGGTCGACGGCATTGCCGACAACCTGGCCGACCGCCTGGCGCGCGCGCTGGTCGAAGAGCTGCGCGACGTGCTGTCCGAGCCGGACCACCCCGTGCGGCGCGACTACGAGGCGTGGGTGCTGAACTATATAGAGCGCTTGAAGAGCGACCCGGCCCTGGCCGAACAGGTCGAAGCGCTCAAGCAGCGCGCCATCGACCATCCCAAGGTGCAGGAGTACGTGCAGGGGCTGTGGGACGACATCCATGCCGCGCTGCGGCGGGATCTGGCGGACGAGCACTCGGCGCTGGCCGCGCATCTGGAAAGCGCCTTGCTGGCGCTGGCCCGCAAGCTGGGCGAAGACCCCGGCCTGCGCGAGGCCATCAACAGCCATGTGCTGGGCGGCGCCCGCCGCCTGACCGGCCGCCTGCGGGTCGGGGTGACCGAGCATATCTCGCGCACGGTCAAGAACTGGGACGAGCGCCACCTGGTCGACGAGCTGGAGCTGAGCGTGGGACGCGACCTGCAATACATCCGCTTCAACGGCACGCTGGTCGGCGGCCTGATCGGGGTGCTGCTGCACGCGGTGGTGCTGCTGGTGAATGGCTAGCAGTGCCGGTGTCTGACACCCCCTGGCCCCGGTGTCTGACACCCCTCTGGCCCCGGTGTCTGACACCCGCGCGCGACGGTCTTGGCATGAGGCGGCGTCTCAGGGGTGTCAGACACCGGGGCCAGGGGAGACACCGAGGCATCGGCCGCGCCGCCGCAAGCTTGTATCAGGAATGAAGATTGCTGGCGAACCGCCCGGCGCCGATGCTATTGTCATCTGCGCCGCCGGCGGGGCTGGGGAGTCCAGGCCTTGCCGGACGTCCGCAGTTCGCGGGCATCATCCCAGGAGGCACTTCATGAAGAAAATCTCGATGCTTGTCACGGCTCTGGCATTGGCGGGCGCTTCCAGCGCCGCGCTGGCGGAAACCGTCTCGATGTCGTTCCTGACGGCCGACGGCGTCGGCAAGAGCGCCGGCTCCATCGCCCTGAAGGACACCAAGGGCGGCTTGCAGATCACTCCGGACCTCAAAGGCCTGCCGCCGGGCGAACACGGCTTCCATGTGCATGAAAAGGGTTCGTGCGAACCCGGCATGGTGAACGGCCAGATGGCCCCGGGCGGCGCCGCGGGCGGTCACCTTGACCCCAAGGGCACCAAGGCCCACAAGGGACCGACGGCCACGGACGGGCACCAGGGCGATCTGCCCTTGATCGTGGTGGCCGCCGACGGCACCGCCAAGCAGGCCGTGGTGGCGCCGCACCTGAAGCTGGCCGACGTGAAGCAGCACGCCCTGATGGTGCATGTGGGCGGCGACAACTATAGCGACAAGCCCCAGCCGCTGGGCGGCGGAGGCGGGCGCCTGGTGTGCGGCGTCGTGAAGTAGGACAAGCATGGGGCGCCGCAAGCGGGCGCGGCGGTCACGCCGTGCCGTTGCGGCCGTGCTGGCGGTAGCCCCCGCGTCCGGCCAGCCGGTCGTAATAGGCGGCGACGGCCGGCAGCGTCGGCTTGTCGAAGGGCGTGCCGAACCAGCGGTTCACGGACAGGCCGACCGGGATGTCGGCTAGCGTGAAGGCCGCGCCTGCCACGTAGGATTCCGTGGCGCAGAGGCGCTGGTCCAGGATGCGCATGAAGCGCGCCCATTCCTGGCAAGAGGCCTCGATGGCGGCCGCGTCGCGATGCGCGGGCGAGTTGCGCGCCAGCGCCATGAACGCGTAGCTCCAGGCCCGGTTCAGGTCGGTCGCCTGCCAATCCATCCATTGGTCCACCCGCGCCCGCTGCTTCGGCTCGGCCGGGTACAGGCGCTGGCCGCCGTATTGCGCCGCCAGATAGCGGATGATGCTGTTGGATTCCCACAGCACGAAATCGCCGTCCTGAAGCACGGGCGCCATCGCGTTGGGATTGAGCGCGAGGAAGCCGGCGTCGCTGGTGGGCCGAAAGCCGGCGCCCCAGTCTTCGCGTTCAAATGGCAGGTTCAGTTCGGCGCAAGTCCACAGCACCTTGCGCACGTTGATCGATGAGGCTTTACCCAATATTTTCAGCATCTTGCTTGCCGCCGGCGTCGGCTTCCAGGGTGAGGACCGCTGCAGTCTAGCGGCGCGGGCGAGGCGCCGCCAGATACAGATCGGGCCTCGCGCGCACGCAACAGGCTTCAGGAAGCCGCCGCTTCCGGTTGGCTGCGCAGCCGCAGCACGGGCGAGGTGAACAGCACCGCGAACTGCACGGCGAAGCCGGCGGTGGACACCCACAGGCAGGCCTGGACGCCGAACCGGGCGGCCAGCGCGGCGCCGATCAGCGCGCCGATGGGGCGGGAGCCGAAATTGGCGGTCACGATCACGGCTGACACCCGGCCCAGGAGCGCATTGGGCGTCACCGCCTGGCGCAACGTGGTCGTGGTGATGGTCCACAGGATGGGCCCCGCGCCGAACAGGAAGAATCCGACCCCCGCCCAGGTTCCCGACGGATACGCCAGCGTGGACAGCAGGATGAGGCTGGCCAGCAGCGCCGACAGCGGCCCCGCCGCAATCATCGCGCCGAACGACAGCCGCCGCGCCAGCCAGGGCGCGGCCAGCGCGCCCGCCAGCATGCCGCCGCCGTACACGCCCAGCGTGATGCCCACGCCCGCGGCGGACAGGCCCAGCCGTTCAATGGCATAGGCCACGTAGATCGCCTGCAGCACGAACCAGGCGGTGTTGAAGAACACGGCGGTCACCAGCACCGGGCGCAACAGGGGATGCGTGGCGACAAAGGCGGCGCCCTCGCGCAATTCGATCAGCACGTGGCGGCGCTGCGCCGGCTTGGGCGCGTCGTGCGGAAGGCCGGCCAGCAGGACGACGGCCAGCAGCGACAGGGTGGTGGCCAGCACATAGGCCGTGGATGCGCCCATCCAGCCCACCAGCGCGCCGCCCGCGGCGGGGCCGGCGGAGAACGCGGCGCTGCGCGCCAGTTCCAGCCAGCGGTTGGCGCTGGCCAGTTCGGCCGGCGCGACCAGCCTGGGCACCAGCGCGGGGGCGGCCACGTTGTAGGCGACCGTGCCGACCGCGCCCAGAAAGCCCAGGGCCGCCAGCCATTCCAGGGTCAGGCCGCCTATGCCCAGCAGCGCCAGCAGGCCAAGCAGGCTGGCCGCGCGCACGATCTCGGCGGCCGTCATCAGCGCGCGGCGCGACATGCGGTCCGCCAGCACTCCGGCGGGCAAGGCCAGCAGCAGGAAGGGCAGCGTCTGCGCGGTTTGCAGATACCCGGTCTGCGCCGCGCTTGCGCCCAGGGCCAGCACCGCGACCAGCGGCGCGGCCGCCAGGGCGATCTGTTCGGAGAACTGCGCCGCCAGATTGGACGAGGCCAGGCGGCGGAAGGCGGAGGACAGGGCGGGCATGGGCGGTGCGGCGGCGCCGCGGAAGTGGCAAGGGCACGATCATAATCGTGCCCTTGGCGGCCTGCACTCCGGTCCTTGCCATGGCAAGGACGCGGCGGGGTCAGGGAATCGGGGGATAGTCGCCAAAGCCGTCCGGCCAGGACGTCAGCACGTCGTAGCCAGTGTCGGTTACGACCACCATGTGCTCCCATTGCGCGGACAGCGAACGGTCCTTGGTGACGACCGTCCAGCCGTCCGGCATCTGCCGGGTGGCCGGCTTGCCCGCGTTGATCATCGGTTCGATGGTGAACATCATGCCGGGCTGCAGCACCATCCCTTCGCCGGGGCGGCCGTAGTGCAGCACCTGCGGATCGTCGTGGTAGATCTGGCCGATGCCGTGGCCGCAGTATTCGCGCACGATGCTGAAGTGCTCGCGGTGCGCCACCGTCTGGATCGCGTGCCCGATGTCGCCCAGCGTCGCGCCGGGTTTCACCGCCATGATGCCCGCGCGCATGGCTTCGTAGGTCGTATTGACAAGGCGGCGCGCCAGCGGGCTGGGCTGGCCCACGTAGTACATGCGGCTGGTGTCGCCGAACCAGCCGTCCTTGATGACGGCCACGTCGATGTTCAGGATGTCGCCGTTCTTGAGCACCTTGGCCGACGGGATGCCGTGGCAGATCACATGGTTGACCGACGCGCACACCGTCTTGGGGAAGCCGTGATACCCGACATTGGCCGGAATGGCCTGCAGCACGTTCACGATGTAGTCGTGGCAGATGCGGTCCAGTTCATCGGTGGTGACGCCGGGGCGCACGTGTTCGCCGATCATGTGCAGCACTTCCGCCGCCATGGCGCCCGCCTTGCGGGCCATTTCGATGTCGGCGGCGGACTTGATGGAAACCTTCTTCGCCATTTACGCGGCCTCCTGCTCGGCGGGCTGCGGCAAGCCTTGGGACAGGGCGGCGATGGTGAAACCCTCGGCCTGATCGATGCGGATCAGCAGCTGGCAGATGTCCGCGTGGCGCAGCTCGGGGTAGAGCTCGGACAGCATGCCGATGCGCATCCAGTGTTCGGCCTGGGAATTGATGGAGCGGCTGAGCGCGCCGCTGGCGACCCGCAGGTTCTCGTGCATCTGCTCGGAGATCTTGACGATGCCCATAATGAGTGATCCGTATATGGTTTGTATATGGAACGTATAGTACTGCTGGGCGGCGGCGGGTGCAAATCGGGGAGCGTCTCGGTCGGACCGCCCGGGCCGGACCGTTGATGGAGCGTCTCCGCTGATGGGTGTCTGACACCCTTGAGGCGTTGCCGCAGGCTGACGGCTGTCTCACACGGGTGTCAGACACCTGGCTTGCAGACATCCTCCGCTGATGGGTGTCTGACACCCTTGAGGCGTTGCCGCAGGCTGACGGTTGTCTCAC
>NZ_JBHXNI010000002.1:543194-596370 GCF_042721735.1 Achromobacter sp. NPDC058515 | reverse complement strand
CTCACACGGGTGTCAGACACCTGGCTTGCAGACATCCTCCGCTGATGGGTGTCTGACACCCTTGAGGCGTTGCCGCAGGCTGACGGTTGTCTCACTCGGGTGTCTGACACCTGGCTTGCTAGCGAGCCTTGCCGCGCGCGGTTTTCTTGGCGGCGCCGGCGCGCGGCGCGTCCTTGGCCGGCGGCGCGGTCGCCGCGGCCATCTGTTCCATCCACATCAGCGCATCGGTGTACGACAGGAACTGCTGCAGGTACCCCGGCGACAGTTCGCGCATCAGCGACAGGGCGCGGTGCACGAGCTGGTTGGAGTTCAGCGGCCCCGCGTTCTTGTGCACCTGCTCTTGGGACTGGCGCACCTGGCGGTCGGCGCTGACCCGGGACCAGACGGCCCGGAAGTAATCGAGCATCTGCACTTCGGGGTAGCCGGCGCGCAGGCCCATCGCGTCGTCGCGGCCGGCCGGGCCATTGCCGTCCGCCGAGGCCGGGTTGGCGATGTCGTCGATCAGCGCGGCCAGCGGTCCGCGTTCGGGGGAGGCCGGCAGGCCGGCCGCGCCGGGCTGGGCCGCGGCGCTGTCCAGGTCGGCTTCATACGCCTGGATCAGCCTTGCCAGCTTTTCGTCCAGCAGTTGCCGGGGCTGGCCGCTGTACGCGGCGGCGCGCCGGTCCAGCGCGTCCATGAAATGGAAGCGGACGGGATTGACGCGGTCGGCGCCGCATTCGCGCCAGAGGTCCAGCGTCGCGCGCGCGTCCAGCAGTTCTCCGCGGGTGCCGTCACTGCTCACGCGGCTTTCCCATGTCGTTGGACGGCTTGGGGATGGGCGTGATTTCCACCCGGCGGTTCCTGGCCCGGCCTTCCTCGTCGGCGTTGGACGCCACCGGCTGCTCGGCGCCAAAGGCGGCCGCGAACACGGCTGAAGACGCGACGCCCTCGTCGATCAAGGCGCGGGTCACTGTCAAGGCGCGCTGGGCCGAGAGGTCCCAGTTGTCCGCAAAGCGGCGGTTGCCCTCGCGCACCTGCTGGTCGTCGGTGTAGCCGCTGACCATCAGGATCTCGTCGTGGGATTTCAGGTACGCGGACAGCGGCTCGATCAGGCTCTTCAGGATCTCGCGGCCTTCGGGCTGCAACTGATCGGAGTTCAGGGCGAACAGCACGCTGCCGCTGATGCCGATGCGGCCGTTGATCAGCGTCACGCGGCCGGCGGCCAGCGGGCCCGCCAGCGCCTGCTCCAGCGTTTCCCGCCGCTGCGTTTCCGCCTGGCGCTGCTTGACCTCTTCTTCCAGCTGGTTTGAAAGCTGCAACTGCACGGCCACCACGCTCACCAGGATCAGGACGAAGGCGCCCAGCAGCACCGACATCAGGTCGCCAAAGACAGCCCAGGCCGGCGCTGTCGGCTCCACGCCGCCGTCGATGTCCTCGCTCATGCCGCTTCCACTCCGGCCGCGGCGCGCTGGCTGGCGAGCTGCTGCAGGTTCTCGACGATCTGCTTCTGCGACATCATGCTCAGGTCAACCACCTCGCGGGCCTGCGCCACGTAGTAGGCAAGCTGCTCGTCGCCGCGCGCGATGGACTTGTCCAGCGCGGCTTCGATGCGCTGCAGGTGCGCCATCAGCTTGTCGTTGGACTCGCCGAAGGACTGCACCGCCACGCCGAAGGATTCGCCCAGGCTGGCCACTTCCACGGCGCTGCTGGTGACCAGCGCGGCCACGTCGGTCAGCTTGCCGGTTTCGGCGTCGACCTTGTCGGTGAATTGGGCGCCCACGCGCTCCAGCATGTCCGCCGACGACGCGACCAGCGCGTCCACGGCGGTGCGCTGCTCGGCGGCGGTGTGGTTCACGGCGTCCAGCAGGGTGCCCAGCGTTTCCAGCAGGCGGTTGCGTTCTTCCAGCATCTCGTTGTCGCGCACCATGCTGTCGGACAGCTTCTGGCGCAGCTCGCCGATGACTTCGGCGGCGGCGCGCGGGGCCTCGGACGCGGCCTGCACCAGGCGGCCGATCTCGGCGATGGTGTCGCTGGCATGCGCCTGCGTCTGGGACGTGATGTCCTGCGCCGTCAGGGCCAGCGTGTCGCAGATCTGCTGCTGCTGGCTGGCGGTGGTTGCGCCCGCCTGTTCCCATTCCGCGCGCAGCGCGTCGGCCATGGCGGCGAGCTTGCCGGTCCAGGCCGCCAGGCGCGTTTCGTCCTGGGCCGACAAGGCCGCTTGCAGGTCCGCATGCGACTGGTCCAGCGTCTGCAGCAGCGCCGCCGAATGTTGTCCGAAGGCGGCCGCCGCGGTTTCCAAAGCCTGGCGGTTGCCGGTGGCCAGTTGTTCGCCGACCTGTTCCTGGCGCGCTTGCGCGTCGGTCCAGGCTTGGGTGACGCTGCCGGCCGCGGTTTCCAGGCGGGTGGAGACGTTCTCCAGCAAGCCGGCTTGCGCCTGCG
The DNA here is from genome assembly GCF_042721735.1 of Achromobacter sp. NPDC058515. Taxonomy (NCBI): domain Bacteria; kingdom Pseudomonadati; phylum Pseudomonadota; class Betaproteobacteria; order Burkholderiales; family Alcaligenaceae; genus Achromobacter; species Achromobacter sp. NPDC058515. The sequence continues at coordinate 593,952 of NZ_JBHXNI010000002.1, read as the reverse complement.
TCTGGGCCGTGATGTCGCGCGCGGTCTGGGCCAGCGTGTCGCTGATTTCCAGTTGGCGGATGGCGGCCTGCGTGCCGGCCTGTTCCCAGGCTTCGCCAAGCGTGGCGGCCATCGTTGCCAGCGTGCCGGTCCAGGCGGCCAGGCGTTCCTGGTCGCGCGAGGCCAATGCCGCCTGCAGGTCCGCGTGCGACTGGTCCAGCGTGCGCATCAGCGATTCGGCATGCTGTCCGAACGCCGCCGCGGCGGTTTCCAGGGCCTGCTGGTTGTCGCTGGCCAGCTTTTCGTTGGCGCTTTGCTGGCGCGACTGCGCGTCGGTCCAGGCCTGCGTGACGCTGCCGGCCGCGGTTTCCAGGCGGGCGGACACGTTGTCCAGCAGGCTGGCTTGCGCCTCGGTCTGGGCCGCGATGCCGCGGGCGGTCTCGGCCAGCGTGTCGCTGATTTCCTGCTGGCGGGCCACGGCATGCGTGCCGGCCTGCTCCCATTCCTGGCTCAGCCTGGCGGCCATCGCGCCCAGCGTGCCGGTCCAGGCGGCCAGGCGTTCCTCGTCGCGCGAGGCCAATGCCGCCTGCAGGTCCGCGTGCGACTGGTCCAGCGTGCGCAAGAGCGAGGCCGAGTGCTGCTCGAAGCTGGCGGCGGCCGCGGTCAGGGCTTGCAGGTTGTCGCCGGCCAGCTTCTCGCTGGCCTGCTCCTGGCGGGACAGCGCCTGCGTCCATTGATCCGACACGCCGTTGGCCGCGGCTTCCATGCGCGCCGACACGCCTTCCAGCAGGGCGGCTTGCGCCGCGGCCTGGGTAGTGATGTCGCGCACGGTCCGCGCCAGGGTTTCGCTGATTTCCTGCTGGCGGGCGGCGGCTTGCGCGCCCGACTGTTCCCATTCCTGGCGCAGCGTGGCGCCCATGGCGCCCAGCGTCTCGGTCCAGGCGGCCAGGCGCTGCTGGTCGCGCGACGCCAGTTCCGATTGCAGCGCCGTGTGCGATTGGTTCAGGGTGCGCAAGAGCGACGCCGAATGCTGCTCGAAGCTGGCGGCGGCGGCAGTCAGCGCCTGGAGGTTGTCGCCGGCCAGTTTTTCGCTGGCTTGCTCCTGGCGGGACAGCGCGTGGGTCCATGCCTCGGACAGGTTGCCGGAGGATGCTTCCAGGCGCGCGGAGACGCCGTCCAGCAGGGTGGACGAGCGCTGCTCGAAGGTTTGGGCGAACCGGTCCAGCGACGCGCGCAGGTCCTGGGTCATCGCTTCGCTGGCGCGCTGTTGGCCCGCCACCGCCTGGGCCCAGATGCCGGCGACGTTCGTGGTCGTGGCCTGCAGGCCCGTCGTCAGGCCGTCCAGCTGCTGCCGCACGGCCTGCGCCACGGTGTCCTGCAGGGTAGCGGTCTCGCGCGACAGGCTGGCCATCGTCGCTTCCACCACCGGCTGCAGGGCCTCGCCCGCCGAGCGCGCGCTATGCGCCACGCTTTCCTTCATGGACTGCTCCATGACGGACGCCAGGCGCGCGTAGGCCGCCTCGGCCTTGCCCTGGAACACGTCCTGGCTGGCCAGTTGGCGGTCGTTCAGCGTCTGGCTTTGCTGCTCCATGCTCTTCATCATGGCCTGCAGTTGGCCGACCAGCGTCGGCATGGCTTCGGCCTGGCGCTGCATGACTTCGGCCTGGCGCTGGAGCAGCTTGAAGGACTCCTCGCGCTGGTAGCTTTGCGAATAAACGCGCAAGGTGGTCGCGGCCTTGCTGTCCAGGAGTTGCGCCGCGTGGACGCGGTCGCGTCGGCACAGGGCGGCCAGCAGGCCCAGCATGGCGGACGTGGCCACCCCGGCGATCGAGGTGCCGAAGGCAAAGCCCAGGCCCTTCACGGGCGCGGCCAGGGATGCCCGGATGGCGCCCAGGTCCGTGGCGCTTTCCAGCGCCAGGCCGGTGCCGCGCAGCGTCACGACCATGCCCAGGAACGTGCCCAGCATGCCTAGCAGCACCAGGAGGCCCACCAGATAAGGGGCGAGCGCCGGCCCGGGCAGGCCCACGCGCTCGCCTTCGACGCGCAGGCGCGCCGCGTTGCGCAGGCCGGCGGGCAATTGGTCCAGCCAGGAACCCAGGCTGCCCGGCGCTTCGGACAGGCCGGACACGGCCCGCGTGAGCGATGAGGTGGCCTGCTGGTAGCGCAGCAGGTCCCATGCGCCCGCCAGATAGCAGACGCCGATCAGCAGCGTGACGGCCAGCGCCAGCGGGTTGGTGCCCGCATAGCCCGCGCCGATCCAGCCCACGACGGCCAGACCGGCCAGGAAAACAACGAAATTGATCAGATACTTGGACATAGTGTCCCGGTTAGCTGGCGCGAAGGGCGGCAAGCAGCCCTTCGACCGGTTGTAAACGAACATCCAATTCGGCAAGCAGGATGCTGCGCATGTCCTTGCGGAACGTGTCCAGCCATGCGCCCGCGGGCGCCGCCGCCGCGGGCGTTTCCTCGACGGGCGCCTCGGACCCGGCTGGCGCTTCGGCGCCGGCCTGCGCCTTCGCCAACGCCGCTTCCTCGGCCAGCCGCAGACGGTCAAAGTGACCCTGCAGCAACTTGGGAATCGCGCCCAGCAGGGCCCGTTCCTTGGGCAGCAGGGCGCGGTCCATGATGGCGTCCACCACCGCCAGGCGCGTCATTTCGCCATTTCTGGCCGCCACCATTCCGCGCAGCCGGCTGCGCAGATTGCCAATGCTGGTTTCCATCGTGTGCTGCAACGACAGATAGCGCTGACGAAAATTCGAGTAATCGGCGTCGGCCAGCGCCGCCGGCTTCTTCACCGGCGCCTGCCCCGGCGTCAGCCGCTTGGCGGCCGTGGCCGCGGTATCGCTGGCGATGGCGTCGGCCAGCGTGGTCCGGACGCGCGCGCACTCGCGCTCTTCGGCGCTGCTGAACATGCGCGCGCCGGGCGCAATCACCGGCGGGCTGGTGTTCAGGGCCGCGGACAGCGCGATCGCGTCCGTCCAGCCAAGCCACTGGCTCAGATGGTCAGAAAGCGATTGCCGGGATTCCTGGACATCGGCATCCGTCAGGCGAGTCAGCAAGCGAATGAGCGTCGGGCCGCTTAAACCTGTGCGCTGTGGGGCTTGCAACATACCACCAGAGTCAAAAAGGGGGGAGTTTACACGCTGCGGCGGCCCGACAGGGCGTGGGAAGGGGGGCGGACGGCGGGCTCGGGAGAAAAAAGGGGCCGCATCATCGCCGGCCGCGCAACACTGTGACGGCCGCCTTGGGGGGAACCGCCGCGACGCCGGCACGTCGAACCTTTCATGGACGCCCGCACCCCACTGCGCATTGCCCGACGCCTGCTCGTTCTTGCCGCGCTGGCCGCGATTGCCGTCTGGGCCTGGCCGCGGCTGCCCGACGCGGCCCGCGCGCCCTGGCACATGGCGCGGCTGGCCTGGCAGGAGGCGCCCGCCTATCTGCCGGTGCCGGTGCAAGGCATTGCGCCCTTTCGGCTGGCCGATACGTGGGGCGCGGCCCGAGCCGACGGACGCCGGCACGAGGGCATCGACATCTTCGCCGCGCGGGGCACGCCAGTGCTGTCCACCACCGAAGGCGTGGTCACGCGCGTCGGCGTCAACAATCTGGGCGGCCAGGTGGTGTGGGTGATGGGTCCGGGCCGCCAGATGCACTACTACGCGCACCTGGACGGCTACGCCGACATCCGCCGCGGCCAGCTGGTCGCGCCCGGCGACGTGCTCGGCTACGTGGGCAATACCGGCAACGCCAGCGGCACGCCGCCGCACTTGCACTACGGCATCTATGCCGCCGGCGGCGCGCTCAATCCCTATCCCTTGCTGAAGGCGTCCGCGCCGCTGTAGCCCGGCACCCGTCCGATGCCGGCCGTCACGGCATCGGAAGGCCAGGCGCATTGGTGTAGATTAGTTTTCTGACCAGGCGCCGGGAGTGACCCCGTGAGGGAATTTTCATGGATTTTCTGATCGCATCCGCGGCGCGCGCGCTGGCCGCTGGCGACCCGCTGGCTGCCCTGAACCACGTGGCGCTGCGCGACGACGCGGCGGCGCTGGCGCTGCGGGGCATCGCCATGGCGCAACTGGGCGACTTCCTTCGCGCCCGGACCTTGCTGCGCGCCGCGGCCCGCGCCTTCGGCCCGAAAGACGCCGCCGCCCGCGCCCGCTGCGTCGTCGCCGAAGCCGAGATCGCGCTTGCCTCGCGCGACCTGGGCTGGCCCGAAAAGGCGCTGGAGGCCGCGCGCGCCACGCTGCTCACGCGCGGCGACCTGGCCAACGCCGCGCACGCCCGCCAATTGCAGGCCCGCCGCCAGCTTCTGATCGGACGGCTGGACGAGGCCGAACGCGCGCTTGCCGGATTGGACCCGGACTCCTTGCCGCCCGCGTCCCGCGCCGTCCATGAATTGATCGCCGCCGGCATCGCCATGCGCCGGCTTCGCGCCAAGGCGGCGAGGGCGGCGCTGGCCCGCGCCGGCGCAGCCGCCCGCCAGGCCGGCATCCCGGCGCTGGCGGCGGAGGTGGAAACGGCGTCCCTGGCCCTCGAATCAACCGCGGCGCGGCTGATCGCGCGGGGCGACGAGCGGCCCTTGTCGCTTGCCGGCGTCGAATCCTTGCTCGCGTCCGGGACGCTGGTCGTGGACGCCTGCCGCCATGCCGTGCGCGGCGCGGACGCGGCGATTCCGCTTGCCAGCCGCCCGGTGCTGTTTGCGCTGGCGCGCGCGCTGGCCGAAGCCTGGCCCCAGGACGCGCCCCGGGAAACGCTCATCGCGCAGGCCTTTCGCACCCGGTACTTCGACGAAACGCACCGCGCGCGCCTGCGGGTCGAGATCGGCCGGCTGCGCGCCGCGATCCGCGCGCTGGCCGGCGTCAGCGCAACGAAGCGGGGCTTTGTGCTGGAGCCGGCCGCCGGCCGCCAGGTCGCCGTGCTGGCCCGGCCGGCAGAAGACCTGCAGGCGGACCACGAGGCCGTGCTCGCTTTTCTGGCCGACGGCGAATCGTGGTCCAGCTCGGCCCTGGCGCTGGCGCTCGGCGCCAGCCAGCGCACCGTGCAGCGGACGCTGGACGCGCTGTCCGCGGCCGGCAAGGTGCAGCCCCTGGGGCGCGGCCGCGCGCGCCGCTGGATGATGCCGCCGGTGCCCGGTTTCACGACAAGCTTGTTACTCCCGGCGATCCTGCCCGGCAATTAGCATGGACGAACCAACTCAAAGGACGCCACCATGAAACGAACGCAAGCGCAGATCATCCGGGAATATGGCCCTTTCCCGGGCATTGATACCGTGCACGGGCTCACGTATGACGGCAAGCAGGTGTGGTTTGCCACCGGAGACAGCCTCGTCGCCCTGGACCCGGCCACCGGCGCGACCTCCCGGTCGCTGAAGGTCGTCGCCAACGCGGGCACCGCGTTTGACGGCAAGCACCTCTACCAGATTGCCGACGGGCGCATCCAGAAGGTGGACCCGGAAAGCGGCAAGGTGCTGGCCACCATTCCCTCGCCCGGCGGCGGCAACGACTCCGGCCTGGCCTGGGCCGACGGCAGCCTGTGGGTGGGCGAGTACCGGCAGCGCAAGATCCACCAGATCGATCCCGGCACCGGGCGCGTGCTGCGCACCATCGCTTCCGACCGCTTTGTCACCGGCGTGACCTGGGTGGACGGACAACTCTGGCACGGCACCTGGGAGGAAGGCGAAAGCGAACTCAGGCGCGTGGAGCCGGCGACGGGTGAAGTGCTGGAAGCCGTCGAGATGCCCGCGGGCACCGGCGTGTCGGGGCTGGAGTCCGACGGCGCCGGGCAGTTCTTCTGCGGCGGCGGCGAAAGCGGCAAGGTGAGGGCGGTGCGGCGGCCGGGCTAGGAGGCGTTGCCAGAAGTTTTTGGGCAAGGGGCCTCCTGAACCCATCGCGGGCGCCCGAGGCTAGGCCATGACGGGGGCTGTGTAAACAGGGTCATGTCACTATGGCCATAACGCAACATTACATGGATATGAGAAGTATTTGCATTTAAACTTCGTGCCGATTTGTCGTTCCCGTTTCAATTCGGTAGGAAGCCACATGCAAGATCACCGGCCAGGCGGCCGCAGCCCATTTGTTCAACGTCGTTTCGTGCTGCGCCGCACGTCCGGTCTGGTTCTTCTGGCGTTTGCCTCGGGCGCAGCGATGGCGCAGGACGGCGGCGTCGCCACGCTGCCCACCGTGCAGGTGGTGGGCGATACCGCCAGCACCACCACGGAAGGCACGGGCTCCTATACGCCCCGCGCCACGACGGCCGGCACCGGCCTGTCGCTCTCGCTGCGCGAGACCCCGCAGTCGGTCACCGTCATGACCCGCCAGCGCATGGACGACGAAGACATGCGCTCGCTGGCCGATGTCATGGGCAGCACGCCGGGCATCTCCGTGCAGAACTTCGACAGCGAACGGTACTCCTTCAATTCGCGCGGCTTCAGCATCAGCAATTACATGTATGACGGCATCCCCACGTCGTTTGACGTGGGCTACGCGGCCGGCGAGTCGTCCATTGACCCCATCATCTACGACCGCGTGGAAATCGTGCGCGGCGCCACGGGCCTGATGACCGGCGCCGGCAATCCGTCGGCTTCCATCAACCTGGTGCGCAAGCATGCCGACAGCCGCGAGTTCAAGGCCGACATGAGCGTGAGCGCCGGAACGTGGGACACCTATCGCGCCACGGTCGACCTGTCCACGCCGCTCAATGCCGAGGGCAGCGTGCGCGGCCGCATCGTTTCCGCCTACCAGGACAACCATTCATTCCTCGACCACTACGAGAACCAGAAGAAGGTGTTCTACGGCGTGGTCGACGCGGACCTGACTTCGCGCACCACCATGAGCGTCGGGTTCAATTACCAGGACAACGATCCGCAGGGCAGCAGCTGGGGCGGGTTCCCGCTCTGGTACGCCGACGGCGGCCGCACCGACTGGCGGCGGTCGTTGAACACGGGCGCGAAATGGACGTCGTGGGGCAGCACGACGCAGGGCGCCTTCGCCAGCCTGGAACACCGCTTCGACAACGAATGGCGCATCCAGGCCGTGGGCTCCCATTCCAAGAACGAAATGGATGCCAAGCTGCTGTACCTGTACGGCTGGCCCGACCGCACGACGGGCGAAGGCATGGGCGCGTCGCCCGCGTGGTACCTGGGCGACCGCAAGCAGAACAGCCTGGATCTCAAGGCGTCCGGGCCGTTCACGATGTTCGGGCGCCGCCACGAAGCCGTCGTGGGCGCGAGCTTCAACCGCCAGGACGGCGATTTCGATTCCCGTTCGCCGCTGTCCGTCGCGGAGGTGGGCAATTTCCTGAACTGGAACGGCTCCTATCCCGAACCCGACTGGAGCGACACGTCCGTCACCGCCAGCCGCTACACCACCACGCAGACCGGCTGGTACGGCGCCTTGCGCCTGAACCTGGCCGATCCGCTCAAGCTCATCGTGGGCGGGCGCTACAGCACCTGGAAGACGAATTCGGTCGGCTTCGGCGGCGAGGGACGCTCGGAATTCGACAAGAACGCGTTCACGCCGTATGCCGGCCTGCTGTACGACATCAACGACACGTACACCGCCTACGTCAGCTACACCGGCATCTTCAACCCGCAGAGCTACCAGGACCGCAACGCCAACTGGCTTGATCCGCTGGAAGGCAAGTCCTACGAGGCGGGCATCAAGGGCGAGTTCCTGGAAGGGCGCCTGAACGCCAGCGCCGCCGTGTTCCAGATCGACCAGGACAACGTCGCACAGGCCGATCCCGGCCAGATGGTGCCCGGCACGACCAACCAGGCCTACACGGCGGCGCAGGGCACGCGCAGCCGCGGCTTCGACCTGGAGGTCTCGGGCGAGGTCACGCCGGGCTGGAACGTGGCCGCCGGCTGGTCCCACTGGACCGCAAGCGACGGCGCGGGCGATGCCATCCAGACCGACCAGCCGCGCAGCCTGGTGCGCGTGTTCACGACCTACCAGCTGCCCGGCGATTGGAACCGCCTGACCGTGGGCGGGGGCGTCAACTGGCAAAGCAATGTCTACACCATCGCCAGCGGCCCCAACGGCGACGAGCGCGTGGGGCAGGGCAGCTATGCCATCACCAACCTGATGGCCCGCTATCGCTTTAACCGCAGCCTGTCGGCGCAGTTGAACGTGAACAACGTGTTTGACCGCAAGTACTACAGCCAGATCGGCTTCTATAGCCAGGGGGCGTGGGCCGCCGGCAGAAGCGCCATGCTGACGATGCGCTATCAGTATTAAGGCCTGCGAATGACGCGCAGGCGGCCGCGCAATGCGGCCGCCAGGCCAGTACCGCTACTGGCCTAGTCCTTTCTCTAGGGTAATTCCTGACTAAAAGCTGATTGTCAGTACTTAGTCAGGAAGGTTTAATCACTGCACAGTTGCGCGTCGAGCGCACCAGGCGTTTCACCCGGAACCGGGAGCTCGCAGCAGGCGTTTCCATCCCGCTTCCACGCAGGAGTAGTAACTACAAGCTGGTCCGTGTAGTCCACCCAGGAGACAACAAGCCATGCAACACGTTACAAAACCCCGCCGCAAGTTCATCTCCGGCGCTGCCGTGGCCGGAGCCGCAGCGCTTGGATTTCCAGCGGTCACCCGCGCGCAGAACGCGCCCATCTCTTTCCGGTTCCAGAGCACCTGGCCCGCGACCGACATCTTCCACGAGTTCGCCCGCGACTATGCGGCCAAGGTCAACGAGATGGCCGGCGGCCAGCTGAAGATCGAGGTCCTGCCCGCCGGGGCCGTGGTCAAGGCGTTCGACCTGCTGGACGCGGTGTCTGCCGGGACGCTGGACGGCGGCCACGGCGTGGTGGCGTACTGGTATGGCAAGAACACGGCGGTGGCGCTGTGGGGCTCGGGGCCGTCGTTCGGGATGGACGCCAACATGCTGCTGGCCTGGCACCAGTACGGCGGCGGCAAGGAGCTGCTGGTCGAAATCCAGAAGGCCATGGGCGTGAACGTGGTGTCGCTGATGTACGGGCCGATGCCGACCCAGCCTTTCGGGTGGTTCAAGCGGCCGATCACGAAGGTGGAGGAGGTCAAGGGCGTGAAGTTCCGCACCGTGGGCCTGGCCATCGACATGTACACGGCGATGGGCGCGGCGGTGAACGCGCTGCCCGGCGGGGAAATCGTGCCGGCGCTGGACCGCGGGCTGCTGGACGGCGCCGAGTTCAACAATGCGTCGTCGGACCTGGCGCTGGGCTTTCAGGACGTCTCCAAGATCTGCATGCTGCAGAGCTTCCACCAGAGCGCGGAGCAGTTCGAGGTGCTGTTCAACAAGGCAAAGTACGACGCCTTGCCCGAACACCTGAAGCACATCCTGAGCTACGCGGCGCAGGCCGCCAGCGCGGATATGTCCTGGAAGGCGGCCAACCGCTATTCGCAGGACTACATCAAGCTGCAGAAGGACCACAACGTCAAGTTCTACAAGACGCCGGATGCGATCCTGCAGCAGCAGCTCAAGATCTGGGACGAGATGATCGCCAAGCGGTCGGCCGAGAACCCGCTGTTCAAGAAGGTGCTGGATTCGCAGCGGGCATTCGCCGAGCGGGTCGGGCGCTGGCACGGGGACACGTCGGTCAATTTCCGCATGGCCTACAACCACTACTTCTCGCGCAGCACCAAGCCGGCCTGACGCAATCCTCCGCCGTGCCCGCGCGCCGCCATGCCGGCGCGCGGCGCTCCTTGCGTCTTGACCTGGACCTTCGATGATCCGAATCGTACGCTTCATAGACCGCATCTCCACGTTCGTCGGGAAGACCTTTGCCTGGTTGATCGTGGCGCTGACGCTCCACGTTTGCTGGGAAGTCGCGGCCCGCTACATCCTGAACCAGCCCAGCGCCTGGGCTTTCGACCTTCAGATGATGTACTACGGCATCCTGTTCATGATGGCGGGCGCCTACACCCTGGCCAAGAACGGGCATGTGCGCGGGGACATCCTGTACGGCTTCCTGCCGCCGCGGGTGCAGGGCGGGCTGGACCTGGTTCTGTTCATCGTGTTTTTCTTTCCGGGAGTGATCGCGCTGGTGTGGGCGGGCTGGTACTACGCCGGCTACTCCATCGCCATCCGCGAGCACTCGTCGCTGATGGCCAACGGGCCGCCGATCTACCCCTTCAAGGCCTTCATCCCGATTGCCGGCGCCGTCCTGCTGCTGCAGGGCGTGGCCGAGGTCATGCGCTGCATTCTCTGCCTGCGGCAGGGCGCTTGGCCGTCGCGCGAAGAAGACGTCGAGGAAGTGGACGTCGACAAGCTCAAGGAGATGGTGCATGTGAAGGACGAAGACATCGCCCAGCTCGACCGCTATGTGAAACCCGAGGAGCCCCAGCGATGAAGATCCACAAGGCATTGTGGTTTGGCCTGTCGTGCATTGCGCTTGTGGTGCTGATGATTGCGTTCCTGACGCCGTGGGATGACCTCACCACCGGCCATATCGGCCTGCTGATGCTGGCGCTGATCGTCGTGGCCATCATGCTGGGCTTTCCGACCGCGTTCACGCTGATGGGCATGGGGGTGCTGTTCACCTTCCTGGCGTACTACATGCAGAGTTCCGATCCGGGCCGTTCGCTGGGGCAGACGCTGGACCTGATGGTGCAGCGCACGTACGCCACCATGACGAACGATTCGCTGATCTCGATTCCGCTGTTCGTCTTCATGGGCTATCTGGTCGAGCGCGCCAACCTGATCGAAAAGCTGTTCAGGTCGATGCACCTGGCGCTGGCGCGCCTGCCCGGCGCGCTGGCGGTAGCCACGCTGGCGACCTGCGCGATCTTCGCGACGGCAACGGGGATCGTCGGCGCGGTGGTGACGCTGATGGGCCTGCTGGCCATGCCCGCCATGCTGAAGGCGGGCTACAGCGTGCGCCTGACGGCCGGCTCCATCACGGCGGGCGGCTGCCTGGGGATCCTGCTGCCGCCGTCCGTGATGCTGATCGTCTATGGCGCGACCACGGGCGTGTCGGTGGTGCAGCTGTATGCGGGCGCGCTGTTCCCCGGCATCATGCTGGCCATTCTGTACATGGTCTACGTGATCATCGTGGCCAAGCTGCGCCCCGACATGGCGCCGCCGCTGCCCATGGAAGAGCGGGGCGTGCCGTTGTCGCCCGAGTCCGCCAAGCTTGCGGCCGGCCCGTACACGCGCGCCGTGTCCGGCATGCTGGCCGCCATGTTCAAGGGCAGGCGCAACCACGGCGTGCCGTTCGGATTCCTGCTGCGCAACCTGGTGATGGCGCTGGCGCCGCTGGCCGTTACCGTGCTGATGGTGGCGGTGGTGCATCATGCGCTGACGCGGCCGGCCGTGGTGTACGAGATTCCCGCCGAGCTTCGGCTGGGGGCGAGCGACTTCGATTCGGGACTGGCCGAGCCGCCCTCCGGCGGATTGGCCGAGCCTCCCTCGAACGAGCTGGCCGAACCGCCGTCGAGCGACCCCGCCGCCGCGCCCGGCGTGAGCGAACCGCCGGGAACGCCGGCCGCGCCGCCTGCCGCCGCGCCCGCACCCGCGGCGCCCGCGGCGGCGGACACCTCCATCGCCGCGCCAACCGGGTTCTGGATATTCGCCGGAATATGCGCCGTGATGCTGGCCGTGTTCTATGCGGCGCTGACCTGGGCGCGGCTGGAAATCTTCAAGATGCTGATGGCCTCGTTCTTCCCGCTGGCGGTGATGATCGCGGCGGTGCTGGGGTCGATCGGCTTCGGGCTGGCCACGCCCAGCGAGGCCGCCGCCATGGGCGCCATGGGCGGCGCGCTGCTGGCCCTGGCGTACCGGCGCCTGAACCTGCCGGTGCTGCGGGAATCGGTGTTCCTCACGGCCAAGACCAGCGCGATGGTGTGCTGGCTGTTCGTGGGGTCTTCGATCTTCTCGGCCGCTTTTGCGCTACTGGGCGGCCAGCGCATCATCGAGGAATGGGTGCTGTCGCTGGGACTGACGCAGATCCAGTTCCTGCTGCTGGCGCAGGTCATCATCTTCCTCTTGGGCTGGCCGCTGGAATGGACCGAGATCATCGTGATCTTCATGCCGATCTTCGTGCCGCTGCTGAACACCTTCGGCATCGACCCGCTGTTCTTCGGGCTGCTGGTGGCGCTGAACCTGCAGACGGCGTTCCTGTCTCCGCCGGTGGCCATGTCGGCCTTCTACCTGAAAGGCGTGTCCCCGCCGCACGTGAGCCTGAACCAGATCTTCCTGGGCATGATGCCGTTCATGGGGATCCAGGTGGTCGCGATCTTCCTGCTGTACATGTTCCCGGCGATCGGGATGTGGCTGCCGACGGTGCTGTACCGGTAGGGCTGCGCTTATCGTGGCGCGGGTTCATGTGGCCGCGGCAGCGCATAGACGGCGGTGCCGCGGCCATAGTGCTGCGCGTGCGCGCTGAAGGCGAAGCCCAGCTTTTCCAGGACGCGCGCCGACGCGTGGTTGTCGGGCCAGACCACGGCCACGAGTTCCGGCGCGTCCAGCCTTTGCCATGCGTAGTCGCATAGCTGCGCTGCGGCCCGGGTGGCGCAGCCCAGTCCCCAGGCGTCCCGGCACAGGCGATAGGCGAGCTGGATGCGGCCGGTGTCTTCAAGCGGCGTCAGGCTGACCCAGCCAACGGCTTTTCCGTCCGCGACGATGGCCCAGTGACCGATGTCCGTTTGCGGCTCGTTCAGCCACGCCAGCAATTCCCGCCGGCGCGCTTCGTCGGCGGGCTTCACGCCGGTGCTGTGGCGCATGACTTCGGGGTCGGACTCCATGGCAAGCATCATGGGCACGTCGGATTCCTGCAGGCGGCGCAGGGTCACGCGAGGGGAGGCAGTGGGCATGGGCGGCGGGGCTATCCGGAAGGGACCGGAATCGATGATACCGGGTTGGGGCCCGCGCTTGCGCGAAAATAGTTAGCCACCATACTATATGGCGGTCAATGATTCCCCGGACGCAATCTCATGCCCGACATGTCGCCCATGCTCGAACCCAAGCACCACGCTCTGCTGAACGAGGCCGACCGCCGCGGACTGGCGGCTACGGACGGGATCCGGCTGTGCTTCCAGGTGCTGGCGCTGGCCGGCGCCATCGACCGCGATTGCGCGGCGCGCCTGGCGCCAAGACAGTTGTCGGAAGCAAAGTTCGTGTTGCTGTTCCTGCTGCACGGCGAGGCGCAAGGGCTGTCCCCCCATGAGCTGGCCGAGCGGGCCGGCGTGACGCGGGCGACGGTCACGGGCCTGGTGGACGGGCTGCAGCGCGATGGCTTTGTGCTGCGCGAGGCCGGCCAGGAAGACCGCCGCAAGGTCGTCGTGACGCTGACCGGCAAAGGCAGGACGGCGGCGGCGAAGCTGTTCAAAGAGCACACTGCCTGGATCGGCTCGTTGTTCGCGGGCCTGAGCGGCGCGGATCAGCGGCAATTGGGCGAGTTGCTGACGCGGGTGTGGCGCGCCACCGATGCGGGGCGCGCGTCGACGACGGGAGCAGGGCGATGAGCAAGGCGATCGGCAAGAAGATCCCGGCCGCCGCAAAGCCGGCGGGGCGCGGGGTGAAAGACATCAGCGCCGCGCGTCTGGCGCAATTGAACGCGGGCGAGCCGGCCACCACGCTGACGGAGTGCCTGGCGGTGGACTTTGCGGCGCTGATGCGGGCGGTGGCGCCGAAGGTGGGCGCGGGAGGCCTGGCGCTGATGCAGGCGGAGGCCGCCACCGGAATCTCCAGGCGCATGGCGCTGGCGGCGCGGATTCTGCTGGACCGCCTGGGGCCCGAGGCGCTGGCGGGGATGCAGGCGCACGGGTCGGACACGGCGCGCGGCTGGGCCTGCTTCATGGTGGGCGCCATGCCGGGCCTTTCAGTAGAAGCGCGCCTGGACCTGATCCGCCCCTTGGCCGACGACGCGCATTTCGGCGTGCGCGAATGGGCCTGGCTGGCGGTCCGGCCGCAACTGGCGGCTGAACTGGAAACCTCGGTCAAGCGCCTGCGCCCCTGGACCAGGGATGCGTCGGAGCGGGTGCGGCGCTTTGCCAGCGAGTCCCTGCGCCCGCGCGGGGTGTGGTGCGCGCACATCGCGGCGCTGAAAGCCGATCCCGCGCTTGCGCTGCCGCTGCTGGAGCCGCTGCGGGCGGACCCCGCCGTCTATGTGCAGGACTCCGTGGCCAACTGGCTCAACGACGCCAGCAAGGACCGGCCCGACTGGGTGCGCGAGGTCTGCGCGCGATGGCTGGCGGGCAAGCCCGCGGCGGCAACCGAACGCATCTGCAAGCGCGCGCTGCGTTCGGTCGGCGCCTAGGAAGACCGGCGGTCCGGCCCGGGATCAATAGCTCAGCGGCGCGCCCGTGACGACTTCGTACAGGAAGCGGTCCAGCGTTTCCGTCAGGCCGTCGGGCCGGTCGAAGTACGGCGCCTTTTCCAGCTCGGGCAGCGTGGTTTCGATGTAGGCGTGGATCAGCGGATACCGAGGCCCGTGCTCGGCTTCGCCCGCCGCCATCTTGATGGCCAGCAAGTGGTTGATCTCGTCGCGCAACGCGGCGTCGGTGATCATCGCGTCGGCCAGGTCGGCAAAGCGCATCGGCGGAATGCCGCGTCCTGCGTCGATCCATTGCGCGGCCAGGATCGGCCGCAGGACATACAGATATTTCTTCGGGCGCACGGTGTCGCCCTGCAACGACTCCCTGAAGTTGCGTCCGGCCATCGCCACGTAGTGCCAGCGGCCCTTGGTGCTGGAGAAATACTCGGTGCGGAAGTGGCGCAGCCAGGCGCTGACGGCCTCGTCCTGGCTGTAGATCACGGGCGAATCCAGCCACTCGAACAGGGTGGGGTTGGAGGCGCGCAGCAGTTGCAGCGACTTGCGCAATTCCCAGCCGGACACGTCCAGTTCGTCGTCGATGGGAAGCTCGATGACGTCGCGCTGCGGGGCGACGCGCAAGTACCAGTCCAGCTTGTGCACATACAGGAAGCGCACGTCGTAATCGCTGTCGGGCGAGGGAAAGCCCCAGCCGCGGCTGCCGGATTCGCAGGCGAGCAGCACGCGGACGTCGTGGCGCCGCTCGATGCCTTGCAGGGTGGCCATGACGCGCTCGCGGATGGCGGGATCGATGGGATGGGCATGCAGGATGGAAGTCATGTGGGAATCCTAGCACTGCCCGCCCGCGTCGTCCTTCATAGCTGGCTCATCCCGCCGTCCACGATGATCTCCGTGCCCACGATGAAGGCGGATTCCCGCGCAGCCAGGTGCAGCACGGTGGCCGCGATTTCCTGCGGCGTGCCGAAGCGGCCCAGCGGCACCTGCGCCTGGATGCTGGCCGCGGTCTTCTTCAGCGTGTCGGCATCCAGGCCCAGCTTGTCGTAGATCGGCGTGGCGACCGGCCCGGGGCTGACGACGTTGACCCGGATGCCGCGTGGCAGCAGTTCGGCGGACAAGGTCTTGGCCAGCGAGATCAGGGCGGCCTTGCTGGCGGAATAGATGGAAGACGCCGGCATGCCGATATGGGCGTTGATGGAGCCGTTCAGCACGATGGACGCGCCGGCGTTCAGCAGGGGGTCCAGCGCCTGGAGCTGGAAGAATACGCCCTTGATGTTGGTGTTGAAGGTCTGGTCCCACAGGTCTTCGGTGGCCTCGGACAGCGTGGCGAACCGGGCGACGCCGGCGTTGATGAAGACGGCGTCCAGCCGCGCGCCGGCGGCATCGAGCGCGTCGGCCAGGGCGGCGGCCGCGCCGGGGGCGCCGACGACGTTCTGGATGGCCAGGGCGTTGGCGCCCAGCGTGGCGCGGGTCCTTGCCAGCGCGGCGGCGTCGCGGCCGGTGACGATGACGCGGGCGCCTTCGGCGGCGAAGGCCTCGGCCGCGGCCAGGCCGATGCCGCTGGTGCCGCCGGTGATAAGGACGGTTTTCTGTTCAAAGCGGTTCATGACGGATTCCTTTGGGGTGAGCGATCAGGTGTAGTCATGGTGCGCCTTGGCCGGCGCTTTGTCGTACGATCTTTCGGACGAACACGTTCGAAGGAATTGCACATGTTGAGCCCGAATGAACTGGCGCTGCTGGAGGCCATCCGCGACAGCGGCAGCCTGTCGCGCGCCGCGGCGAAGCTGGGCAAGGCGCCGTCCTCGGTGTCGCACGCCGCCAGGCAGCTGGAAGAACGGTTCGACGCCCTGCTGTTCGACCGCCGCCGCTACCGCCTGCAATTGACGCCGGCCGGCCAGTTGCTGGCCGGCGAGGCCGGGCGGCTGATGCAGGACGTGGCGCGCCTGACGCAGCGCGTGCGGCAGGTGGCCAGCGGCTGGGAGGACCGCCTGCACATCGTCAGCGACGAGATCCTGGAATTCGAACTGATGGCGCCGCTGATCCAGGACTTTGACAAGCTGGATTCCGGCGTGACCTTGCGCTTCACGCATGAGGTGCTGGGAGGCACATGGGAAGCGTTGCGCGAAGGCCGGGCGGACCTGATCGTGGGCGCGACGAACGAGCCGCAGGCCATGCCCAACCTGCAGTGGGCCGAATTGGGCGTCATGGAGTGGCTGTTCGCCGTGTCCCCGCGCCACCCGCTGGCCAAGGCCAAGGCGCCGCTGCGGCAAGACCAGATCCAGCAGCATCGCGCCGTGGTGGTGGCCGACACCGCGCGCGGGGCGGCGCTGCGGGGCTACGGCGGGGTGGGCGGACAGGCCACCCTGGCCGTGCCCAGCATGCGCGCCAAGCTGCTGGCGCAGCGCGAGGGCCTGGGCGTGGGGTGGGTGCCGCGGCACCGGGCGGCGTCCTTGCTGGCGCGCGGCGAACTGGTGGAAAAAGCCACCGAGACCCCGCGCGAGCCGAACCTGCTGTATCTGGCCTGGCGCGGCGACCATGAAGGGCGGGCGCTGCAATGGTGGCTGGAGCAGTTGCGCCGGCCCGGGATGGCGAGCGCCTTGATGCGGGGGGTGGACGCGTTCAGGTAGCATTGGCCGCCGGGCGCCTGCCCAGACGCCAGCGCCCGGCATACGAATCTGCAGTCGAGGAGACGGGCATGGAAGAGACAAGACAGGAAACCCCCCTGAACTGGGCGTCGCTGGTCGACGACCTGAACAAGCTGCTGCGCCTGAAGACCACGGTCATCGGCATGAAGCTCTACGAGCGCGAAGCCGACATGGCCGGCGTCAAAGGGCTGCGGCGGCCCCAGGCCACGCATACGACGGATCAGATCGTGGGCATGGCGGCGCGCCTGGGCTGGACGGTGGGCATCACCGGCGACGACCTGGTGGGCTCGCAATGCCGCGCCGTCATCGGCCTGGGCCCGCAGGACGAAGCCTGGAAGAGCGGCAAGGACTACGTGGGCGTGTGGCACGCGACCGAAGCGGACGCCCGGGCCCGGCAGGAGGCCCTGTCCTGTGTGCCGGCGGGCAAATACCGGGCGATGGTGGTGTCGCCGCTGGCGTCGGGCCGGCTGGACCCGCCGGATATCTGCCTGGTGTACGCGACGCCGGGGCAGATGATCATCCTGATCAACGGCCTGCAGTGGAAGAACTACCGGCGCTTTGACTGGAGCGTGGTGGGCGAGACGGCCTGCGCGGACTCCTGGGGCAGGGCGCTCGCCACCGGCGAGCCCAGCCTGTCCTTGCCCTGTTTCGCCGAGCGCCGCTACGGCGGCGTGCCGGACGAAGAGATGCTGATGGCCTTGCCGCCACGCTATCTGCCCATTGCCATCGAGGGCATGAAGGCCCTGTCGGCCAATGGCTTGCGCTATCCCATCGCGCCCTACGGCATCCAGAACGATGTGCGGGCGGGCATGGGCGTGAGCTATGCGCAGCCGCCCAAGGCTCAAGGCTGATCCGGGTCGCGCAGCGCCGCCGCGAGGGCGCGCGCGGCGGGGCCCAGCGGCTGGTCGATGCGATGCGCAAGATAGGTTTCCGTCGCGACCTGGCTGTCGCGGCCCAGGCTGCCCGTGGGCAGGCGCAGCAGCCGGCCTTCGGCCAGGTCGCGCTCCACCTGCCACAGCGGCAGCCGGCCCCAGCCGACGCCGGCCAGGATCAGCGCATGCTTGGTGTCCTGTCCGCTGACGCGGCAGGTCTGCGGCGACAGGACGGCGAAGTCGCGGCCTTCGGTCAGGGTGGAGGGATCGGATTGCACGATCTGCAGGTGGTCCGCCAGTTCCGGCGCGGCCAGCGCGGCGCGCGCCTGCACGCCTTGCGCAAGCGGATGCGCGGCGCCGACCACGGCCACCATCTGCACGGATCCCAAGGCCTGCACCGCGATGCGGGGATGGCGGAAATGCTCGCCCGCGAGGATGCCCAGCGTGTGGGTGCCGGCCAGCAGCGCCTCGACCGGCCCGCCCAGGGGCAGCACCGAAATGCGCATGGCCACGGACGGGTAGGCCGCCCGCATGCGGTTCAGCGCGGCGCCCACCTGCGCGATGGGAAACAGTGTGTCCACCGCCAGCGACAGCTCCAGCTCCACGCCTTCGCCCAGGCCCAGGGCGCGGGCGCGCATGGCGTCCACCCGCAAGAGGATGTCGCGGGCATTGGCCAGCAGGGCCTGGCCCTGCGCGGTCATGACGGGACGGTGGCCGCCGCGGTCGAAAAGCGGCACGCCCAGCTGCGCTTCCATGTTGGCGATGGCGTGGCTGACCGCCGATTGCACGCGCGACAGCCGGCGGGCGGCGGCGCGAAAGCTGCCGGTATCCGCCACGGCGGCGAACACGCGGAGCTGGTCCAGGGTCAGGGCGTCTATCATCGGGCAGGCTGATCTATTTATTCGATCAAGTTCGTCAAAAGATTATCACTTATCAGGATAGGTTCCGGCGGGCATGATGCCGGGATCGTGGACCAGGCGAGGACGGGATGGACAAGGTTGAAAACACGCCGGCGGCGGACCGGGCGGCGCAAACGCGCTGGGGCGCGGTGCTGGCGATCGTCGGGGCGGGAGTGGTGGCCGCGCTGCAGGTCGGCAAGGTGATCATCGCCGCGCCCTTGCTGCGCCGGGACATGGGGCTGGACATGGCGTCCATCGGCACGCTGACGGCGGTGTTCTCGGTTCTGGGCATGCTGGGCGGCATTGCGGCGGGCGGGGTGATTTCGCGCTTCGGCGCCAGGCGCATGCTGCTGCTGGGCCTGGCGGCGACGGCCGTGGGCACGGTGACCGGCGCGCTGGCCCCGGGGTATGGCGTGCTGCTGGGCTCGCGGGTGATCGAAGGCCTGGGCTTCCTGATGATCACGGTGGCGGGGCCGGCGGCCCTGCAGCGCATCGTGTCGGCGGGCAACCGGGATTTCGCCTTTGCGCTCTGGAGCTGCTACATGCCGGCGGGCATGGCGGTGGCCATGCTGGCGTCCCAGGCCTTTGGCGACTGGCACGCCTACTGGTGGTGCGCCGGCATCGCGGTGGGCGTGGCGTTGATCTGCGTGGCCCTGCTGGCGCCGCCCACGCCGGCCGGGGCCAGGCTGTCCTGGCGCGGCCTGCGCCAGGACACGGCGGACACGCTGGGCGCGGCGGGGCCGGTGCTGCTGGCGCTGTCCTTCACGCTGTACAGCCTGATGTTCTTTGCGCTGTTCACCTTCCTGCCGGTGCTGCTCACTGAGCAGCTGGGATTGCCGCTGGCGACGGCGGGGCTGTACAGCGCGATCGCCAGCGCCGCCAACATCATTGGCAACCTGGGCGCGGGCGTGCTGCTGGCGCGCGGATGGCGGCGGTCCACGCTGATCGCCTGCGCCAGCGCGACGATGGGCGCGGTGGCGCTGCTGATCTTCGGGTCGGCGCTGCCGGCGATGCCGACGTTCCTCTTGTGCGTGCTGTTCTCGGCCGTGGGCGGGCTGATCCCGGCCACCTTGCTGGGCACCGCGCCGCTGGTGGCGCCGCGTCCGGCCCTGACGGCCGCCTCGGTGGGGCTGGTGATGCAGGGCAGCAACCTGGGGCAGGTGATCGGGCCGGTGGCGGTGGGCGGCGCGATCGACCGCTACGGCTGGTCGTCCGCGGCCTTCATCGTGGCGGCGGCGGGCCTGGGCGGCCTGGCCATCGCGTGGCGCCTGCGGCGGGTCAGGACGGCGCGGCTTTAGGCGGGCCGCGGCTCAAGAATCGTCATGAAGCAGGCCTATCATGGAGGGACTTCCCAATGGAGCTTCCATGCAAACGTCTGCCCCCCGCCTGGTCATCTTCGATTGCGACGGCGTCCTGATCGACAGCGAAATCATCGCGGCGCGCGCGCAGTCGCGCGCGCTGGCCGAACACGGCATTGCCATCACGCCCGAGGATGCCGCGCACCGCTTCGCCGGGATTCCCGACGCGGACATGTGGCAGACCCTGCAAGCCGAAAACGCCTGCTCGCTGCCGGAGGGCTTCGCGCGGCAATACGCCGACCGCCTCGCGCACACCTTCCGCCAGGAATTGCGGGCGCTGCCCCATGTGCATGAAACGCTCAAGACGCTGCGCGAGCGCGGGCTGGACATCTGCGTGGCGTCCAGCAGCACGCCGCCCAAGCTGGAGGCGGCGCTGAAGCTGGTGGGCTTGTGGGACGAATTCGCGCCCAATGTCTTCAGCACGGCGCAGGTGGCTCGCGGCAAGCCGGCGCCCGACGTGTTCCTGTTCGCGGCGCGGCAGATGCGCACGGCGGTGCTGGACTGCGTGGTGGTCGAGGACAGCGTGCCGGGCGTGCGCGCCGCCCGCGCGGCGCGCATGCGGGCGGTGGGCTTCGTGGGCGCCTCGCATAGCGGCCCGGAGCAGCGGCAGCGCCTGCTCGACGAAGGGGCTTTCGAGGTCATCGACGACCTGCGGCGGCTGCCGGACGTGATCTAGCGGCCACGCAGGCAGGGTCTCACGCCGCCGCCGGCAGCGGCTCGGGCTTGACCCGCACGGCGCGCAGCACGCCGACGACCAGGCAGGCGATGCCGGCCAGGGTCAGGGGCTCGGGCATGGCGCCGCGCAAGATGAAGGCATAGGCCAGCGCGGCCAGCGTTTCAAACACGATCAGCTGGCCGGCCAGGGCGGTGGGCAGGCGCTGGCTGGCTTCGTTCCAGCACAGCGTGCCCAGCCAGGAGGCGAACAGGCCGATGGCGATCATCAATCCCAGGAAGACCTCCGGACGCGGCCCCAGCGGCATGGCGAACCCGCTGCCCGTGGCCGCCATGCCGATCCAGAGCAGTCCATAGCCCGCCAGCGCCAGGGGCAGGGTGGCCACGCCCTGGGCGGTGGCCCAGGTGCGCGGACTGCGGCCTGGGTGGTCGCGCAGCCAGTCGGCGTTGCGCAGCGGATACCAGGTCCAGCACGCCACCGCGCCCAGCGCGAGCAAGGCGCCGATGGCGTAGCGCGACATGTCGGCGTCGGCGTCCTGGCGCAGGGCCTGCAGCTCGACCTGGTTCACGCAGGCGATGCCCAGCGCGATGAGCGCCAGCGACGGCGCCAGGCGCTTCCAGGGCAGCTTGCCGTCGCGCCGGGCGTTGCGCAGGTTGGCGCAGACGGCGATGACCACGGGCAGCGTGCCGATGATCATCGTCGGGACGGGGCCGCCGGCGCGCTGGATGGCGCTGGCCAGGCACAGGTAATACAGCAGGTTGCCGATGGCGGCCAGCTTGACGGCCTCGATCCAGTCGGCGCGCGTCAGCAGCCGCAGGTTGCGGCGGTCCAGCCAGGCCAGCGGCAGCGCGATCAGGCCGAACGCCAGGTAGCGCGCCACCGACTGCAGGGCCGCCGGATACTCCGGCAGCAGCAGGGGCCCGACGAACACCAGCCCCCACATCAGGCCGGCGGCCAGGGCGTAAAGGGTTCCAGCCCACATACATCTTGCTCCAGGTCACGAACGCCGCAGTCTAGCCAGGGCGCGCCGGCCGGGTCTTGTACCAGATTGCGCCGCCTACGCGCGCACCTGCTTCTGGTAGCGCGCCGGCGTGACGCCATAGCGCCGCGAGAAGGCGCGCGTCAGATGGGCCTGGTCGGTCAGGCCCGCGGCAAGCGCCACCTGGGCGGGCGCCTGGCCGGCCGCCAGCAGGCGCTTGGCCTCGAACAGCCGCAGCGCCATCAGCATCTGCTGCGGCGTGGCGTGGTGGTGCGCCTGGAAGCTGCGCAGAAAATGGAAGGGGCTCAGGCCGGCCACCGCCGCCAGCTCGTCCAGGGTCAGGCGGCGCGACAGGTGCGCGCGCAGGTAGTCGATGACGGGGGCGAAGCGCGGCGCGCCTTCGGCCTGCGCGGGGCGCGGCACCTGGGCATGGCGGCGGAACTCGCCCAGCAGCATGAGCAGGGCGCTGTCGAAGGCCAGCGGTTCGCGCGCGCTCCAGAGGGTGTCGAGCAGCGCGGTGACGCGCCGCGCGCCCGGCGCGTCGTGGCCGACGGCGGCGCCGAACCACCAGCCGGCTTCCCCGGTGACGCGCGCCGCGACGTCCGGGTCGATATAGGCCATGCGGTAGCGCCAGCCGCCCTCGGTTTCGGCGCGTCCGGTGTGCAGTTCGTCGGGATTCATCAGCACCACCGAGCCCGAGGGCGCCAGGTGGTCGGCGCCGCGATAGCGGAAGCGCTCCACGCCGGATTCGATGGCGCCCAGGCCGAAGGCCTCATGGGTGTGGGGCTCGAAGGCGTGCCGGACGATGTGGGCGCGGTACAGCTCCACGCCGGGCAGGTGCCCCGCATGCCGGAACTGCGCGCGGTCGTTGGGATGGTCGAACGCGGCCGGCACGCCCTTCATGCCGGGCGCACCCGGGTCGGACGAGGCGGCGTCGGCGGGATGCATGCCTGGAATTTAAGCACACGCCCGCGCCCGCTCCAGCAGCAGTTCACGTTCGCGGGCGTTGCGCGTCATGCCGGCCGCGCGCTCGAATTCGGCGCGGGCTTCGGCGTTGCGGCCCAGCTTGGCGAGCAGGTCGGCGCGCACGCTGGGCAGCCAGTGGTAGTTGGCCAGCGACGGGTCGGCCGCGAGCTGGTCGGCCAGGTCCAGGCCCGCCTGCGGGCCGAACGCCATGCCGACGGCCACGGCGCGGTTCAGTTCGACCACCGGCGAGGGCATGGCCTGGGCCAGGGCGTCGTACAGCGCCACGATGCCGCGCCAGTCCGTGTCGGCGGGCGTGCGCGCCCGCGCGTGGCAGGCGGCCAGCTCGGCCTGCAGCGCATAGGGGCCGCGCGGTCCGCCCAGGGCGTCCGAGCGCGCCAGCGCCGCGATTCCGCGCCGAATCAGCAAGGGATCCCAGCGGGTGCGGTCCTGATCCATCAGCAGGACCGGCCGGCCCTGCGCATCGGTGCGCGCATGCAGGCGCGACGCCTGCAATTCCATCAGCGCGACCAGCCCGTGCACCTCGCTGTCCGCGGGCGTCAGTTCGGCCAGGATGCGGCCCAGGCGCAGGGCCTCGTCGCATAGCCCCGGGCGCATCCAGTCGTCGCCGGAGGTCGCGGAATAGCCCTCGTTGAAGATCAGGTAGATGACTTCCAGCACGGAGGCCAGGCGCGGCGCCCGGTCCGCGGCCGCGGGCACCTCGAAGGGCACCTTCGCCGCCGACAGGCTGCGCTTGGCGCGCACGATGCGCTGCGCGATGGTGGATTCCGAGGCCAGGAACGCCCGCGCGATCTCGCCCGTGGACAGCCCGCCCAGCAGCCGCAGCGTCAGCGCCACGCGCGCCTCGGTGGACAGCAGCGGATGGCAGGCGGTGAACACCAGGCGCAGCAGATCGTCGCCGATATCGTCCTGGCGCGCCGCGTCCAGCGCGTCGACGAAGTCGGGCTCCACGTCGGCCTGCAAGGCTTCCAGCTCATGGCCGATCTGTTCGTGCTTGCGGGTGTGCAGGGCATCGAGCCGCAGTCGGTCACGGGCGCGGTTTTTCGCGGTGGTCATCAGCCATGCTCCGGGATTGTCCGGGACGCCGGCCTCGGGCCAGCGTTCCAGGGCGGCGACCAAGGCATCCTGCGCCAGCTCTTCGGCCAGCCCGACGTCGCGCACCAGGCGCGCGACGCCGGCGATGACGCTGGCGGCTTCTATCCGCCAGACCGCCTCGATGGCGCGATGCGTGGCGGCCTGGGTCATGCGTCCGGCGCGCCTTCGGGCACCATGTACAGCACCTCCCAGATGTGGCCGTCCAGGTCCTCGAAGCCATGGGCATACATGAAGCCGTGGTCTTGCGGCTGGCGCGGCGCGGCGCCGCCGCCGGCGATCGCCCGGGCGACCAGGTCGTCGACTTCGGCGCGGCTTTCGCAGGACAGCGCGATCAGCACTTCCGTGCTTTTCGTGGCGTCGGCCACGGGCTTGCCGGTAAAGGTCTGGAAGTAGTCCTTGACCAGCAGCATCGCGTAGATGTTGTCCCCGATGATCATGCAGGCGCCCTGGTCATTGGTGAAGTCGGGGTTGAAGGTAAAGCCCAGGCGCTTGAAGAAATCCTGCGACTTCTGCATATCGCTGATGGGGAGGTTGACGAAGATCTGCTTGTGCATGGCGTGTCTCTCTTTAGTTTGTGGCCTGGGTTTTCAGCATGATGGCGTCGGCCTGGGGTCAGTGGCCGGCCGAGGGCAGGCTGCGGAAGCGGTCCACTTCCTTGCTGGGCTCGAAGTCTTCCAGCTCGAAGACCTGGCGCACTTCGATCGCGCAGGACTGGCCGGGAAAGGGCGATGGAAAACGCATGGCCCACTGCATGGCTTCCTCGCGCGAGCGCACCTGAATCATGGTGTAGCCGGCGATGAGTTCCTTGGTGTCGGCGAAGGGGCCGTCGATGACCTTGCGCTGGCCGTTGTCGTACTGGATGCGCCATCCCTTGGACGAGGGCTGCAATCCGTTGGCGTCCAGCAGCACGCCGGCCTTGGCCAGGGCTTCGTGGTAGGTCGCCATCGAGGCAAGCAGGGTGTCGTCCAGCATCATGCCGGCTTCGCTGTCGGGCGTGGCCCGGACGATGATCATGAATCGCATCTGAGGTCTCCTGGGGTAGGAAGGCAAAACCCGGAAGGGGGCTTGTACAGAGACGACGAACAGGGAGGGGCCGGATCGACAGGAAATGTCTGGAACCAGGGTAAGTACCTAGTAAATAGCGATGTATTCGACGATATCAGCTGGTTACGAACGTCCAGCCCTGGTTGCAGGGGCCTCCCATACACTCCCAGCGTTCTTAACTCGAAAGTCACGATATGCGAATCCTGTGTAGTTTTGCCCTGCTTGTTTCCCTGCTTTCCGGCTGTGCGGTCTATACGCCCAGCGGCTCGGTGGTTGTCGATCCGCATGACGGAGGCGGCCGCGGCGGCTTCTGTCCGCCCGGTCAGGCCAAGAAGGGCAACTGCTGATACGGGGGGGCGGCGCATCTGGCCTGGCGGCCGGCGTTTTTCATTCCCCGGCCATTCGGCTGGCCGTCTACATGAAGCACGGCCCCAGCTCCCTGACCTCCACCGTGGCCCACTGGGCGGCGGGACATTCGGCCGCCAGGGCCAGCGCCTCTTCGCGCGTCTCGCAGGTCAGGAGGAAGAAGCCGCCGATCATTTCCTTGGCCTCGGCATAGGGGCCGTCCACCAGCGAGCGTTCGCCGTCGCGGATTTGCAGGCGGACGCCTTCGGATTCGGACTTCAGGGATTCGGCGCCGGTCAGCAGTCCGCGCGCCTTCAGGCCTTCGGCATAGCGCAGCATCTGCGCATAGGCCTCGCGGCCCTCTTCGGGGGTGCGCTGGGCGCGCTGGCCCACCGGTTCGACGATCAGCAGCATGTAAGGCATGGGGACTCCAATGGCTCTTCGGGGCGCCGCGATGGGCGGGTCCGCCAGATTACCGCCGTTCGCCGCGCCCGCGCCATCCCGGACCGGAACGCGCGCCGCGCGCTGGCGCTCAGCCTTCCTGGAAAATCGACTCGATGGTGGTCTCGAACACGCGGGCGATGGCGAAGGCGAGCGGAAGGCTGGCATCGTAGCGGCCCGTCTCGATGGCGTTGACGGTCTGGCGCGAGACTTCCAGCCGTTCGGCCAGCGCGGCCTGGCTCCACCCGCGCTCGGCGCGCAACTCGCGGATGCTGTTCTTCACCGGTGGCGCAGGTGGTCGACGACGGAGACGCCGGCCCAGACCGCGCCCATCAGCGGCCAGACGACCGTTCAGGATCTGGCGGCAGCGGCCTCGGGCGCCGGGGCGGCGGGGGCCGCGGCCGGGCGGGCGGCCGGCGCTTGCGGCGCGGCCTGCGCCTGGGCCGGCTTTTGAGGCGGCGTGATGTCCATGATCAGCTCGACGCGGCGGTTGGCGGCGCGGCCCGCGGCCGTGTCGTTGGATTCGATGGGGCGCGTTTCCGCGTACCCCACCGCGCGCAGCCGTTGCGCCGCCACGCCATCGTGCACCAGTTCGCGCAGCACGCTGGTGGCGCGGCTGCTGGACAGCTCCCAGTTGGAGGCGAACTGCTTGGTCAGGATGGGCACCGGGTCGCTGTGGCCTTCGACGGACACCTGGTACTCGTTCTTGTTCAGAATGCCGGCCAGGCGCTTGATCACGTCCAGGCCGCCGGCGCTGAGCGTGGCCTGTCCGGAGGCGAACAGCAATTCGTTGCTGATGCGAAAGCTGACGGACTGCTCGTTGATGATCACGTCCACCGACTTGCCCAGGTCGCCCAGGCCCAGCGATTCCTTGGATGGCGCCTTCAGCGGCGGGGCGGCCTCGGCCACCACCACGCCGTCCGTGGGCGGCGCGGCTTCTGCTGCAGCCACGGCGGGCGCGGCCGGCTCCGCCCAGCTGGCGGGAATCGGCGTGGCGTCGAACTCGGCGTATTCGCCGTCGTAGGCGGGCATGCCGCTGGCGGCCAGCGTGCCGACCAGCTCCACGGGCTGCTCCGACTTGTCATAGCCCATGCCGTGCAGGCGCGATACCGCCAGCATGACGACCAGCATGGCCAGCAGCAGGGTGATCAGGTCCAGGTAGCTCAGCAGCCAGTTTTCGGAGTCCTGCTCGACCGTTTCTTCGACGTGCCAGCGGGCGTAGCGGTCCTTGCGGTCGCTCTCGCTGGGGCGCCAGCCGCTGTTGGCCGCCACTTTCTGTGCGCGCAACTGGGCCTGGCGGGCCTGTTCGATCCGCTGAGCCAGGGAGGGGGAAATCAGGCTCATTGACGTGCGGGGGCCGGACGGGCGATGGAGACGGGGGCGCCCGCGGGAGAGGCGGGCTTGACCTGGCCTTCCGTCTTGGGCTTGGGCTCGGCGGCGACGCCGCCGTCGTAGATTTCGTCTTCGACGTGCATGACGAAGGAATTCAGGGTCTCGCGCACCATGGCCGGACCGCGCTTCTCGCACATCATCGAGATGCCTTGCAGCACCATGTTCATGGACTCGACGCGCCGCGCGGTGCGGCGCTCCAGCTTGAGCGCGATGGGCTTGCAGACCAGGTTGGCCAGCAGGATGCCGTAGAAAGTGGTCATCAGGCCGATGGCCAGTTGCTGGCCGATCGTCTGCATGCTGCCGTCGCCCAGCACGGCCATCAGGTTGATCAGGCCGACCAGCGTGCCCAGCATGCCGAAGGCGGGCGCGAAGGTGGCCATGACCCGGAACATCTGCGCCTCGGCCTGTTCGCGGGCGCGCAGGCGGGCGACGCGCCACTGCAGCAGCTCGATGATCTGTTCTTCGGGCGTGTTGTCGATGATGAGCTGCACGCCCGTGCGCAGGAAGGGGCTCGAAACTTTCTTGAGTTCTTGCTCGACCTTGTGGACGTCGGCGTTCATCCAGAGCTGCGCCATCGAGACCAGCTCCTCGATGTCGCGCTGCTGGTCGTGCTGGTCGTTGCGAAAGACGGTGCGCACCAGCCTGAAGACGCGCACCACCTCCTGCAGCGGATAGGCGATGAACAGCGCGGCGCAGGTGCCGCCCAGCACGATGGCCAGGCCCGGCAGGTTGAAGTACATGCTCGGGTCGGTGGCCGAGAGCGCCACGACGATGACCAGGGTGAGCAGGCCGACAACGGCGCCGATGACGGTAGACGGATTCATGGATCTTGCCCGATAACAAAGGCATCCCACGCGCGGAATGCCGGATTTTCGGGAATTCTAGCCAGGAGCGGCGCCGGTCAATCGGCCGGAAAGCGGGGCGAAAGGGGCGGTAAGCGCGGGCTTAACGCGATTGTCAGGCGGGCGCCTGCGCGGTGGAAATCGGGGCCGGATAATGCGGGGCTCAGCCTGCGCGCCGGGCGATCCATTCCTCGCGGGTGATCTCCCAGATTTCGCTGGGATGGCGGCCGCTGACGAAGCCGCGCTCTTCCGTCCTGACCATGCGCATGCCGCCTCGCTCGGATATTTTCCGCGACGCGGTGTTGGCGATGGCCTTGGGCGCGCGCAGCACGGGCTTGCCCAGCACCTCGAACCAGTAGCCCGTGGCGGCTTCGCTGGCCTCGGTCATGTAGCCCAGGCCCTGGTGGGCGGGGTCCAGCCAGAAGCCGCGGTTGTTGCCGGATTCGTCGTCCATCAGGCTGACGATGCCGATCAGGCGGCCGGGCTCGGCCCGCGTGCGGATGGACCAGTGCCACTGCGCGCCCCGGCGCATGGCCGGCAGCGCGACGTGTTCAATGTAGTTGCGCGCGCCGTCCGGCGGATAGGGCCAGGGCACCTGGTCGGCAAGGAAACGCACCACCTCCCACTGCGGAAAGATGCGCTGGACGGCATCGGCATCCTGCAGGCTCAAGGGGGGCAGGACGAGGCGGGCGGTGGCCAGGACGGGGAGCGGCGGGGCGTCGGACACGGAGGGCGGGGCAATGATGCCGAGGGCGTTTAACGGGATATGTATATCATGGGCGAAATCTGGCGGCGCATTGCCTCGTATTGCTTCAGGCGGCCGCAGCATTGGAGAAGAACATGAACAACCCCAACGAAAACGTCAGCATGGCGCTTTTCTGCGACTTCGAGAACGTGGCGCTGGGCGTGCGCGACACCAAGTACCAGAAGTTCGACATCCGGCCGGTCCTGGAGCGCCTGTTGCTCAAGGGCAGCATCGTCGTGAAGAAGGCCTATTGCGACTGGGAACGCTACAAGGAATTCAAGGCGCCCATGCACGAGGCCAATTTCGAGCTGATCGAAATTCCGCATGTGCGCCAGTCAGGCAAGAACTCGGCCGACATCCGCCTGGTCGTGGATGCGCTGGACTTCTGCTACACCAAGTCGCACGTCAATACCTTTGTGATCATCAGCGGCGATTCCGACTTTTCGCCGCTCGTGTCCAAGCTGCGCGAGAACAACAAGAAGGTGATCGGCGTGGGCGTCAAGCAGTCCACCTCGGACCTGCTTATCGCCAACTGCGACGAATTCATTTTCTATGACGACCTGGCGCGCGAAGGCCAGCGCACCGCCGACGCGCGGCGCGACAACCGGGGCGGCGGCGCCGCCGCCCAGCGCCGCACGCCCGACGAAGAGCGCCGCCGCAAGGAAGAACTGGAGGCGCGCAAGACCGAGGCCGTCGAAATGGTCGTCGAGACCTTCGAGGCGCTCATGGCCGAACGCGGCGACAGCGGCAAGATCTGGGCATCGGCCCTGAAGGACGCGCTCAAGCGCCGCAAGCCGGATTTCAACGAGTCCTACTACGGCTTTCGCGCCTTCGGCAACCTGCTGGAAGAAGCGCAGTCGCGCGGCTTCCTGGAAGTGGGCCGCGAGGAAAAGTCCGGCACCTACGTATACCGCGACAGCACCGGCGTCGAGCCGGCCGTCCGCAGTGGCGGCGCCCGGCCCGCCGCCGCGCGCCAGCCGGCGGCCGATGCCGCCGACGCCCAGGCGGGCGTGGCCCAGGAAGGTTCCGGCGGCAGGCCCGCCCGTAAATCGCGGGGCGGCCGCAAGACGGCGGGTGGAGGCAGAGGGGCCGGCCAGGGCGCCGACGCCGCCGCGCGGGAAGAGGGCGCCCAGGCGTCGTCCGAAGCCTCCGCGCAGGCGGATCTTCCCTTGCAAGGCGATGCGCCCCAGCAGGCCGGCGCGCCGCGCCAGGCAGATGTTCCGCGCCAGGTAGACGCGCCGCGCCAGGCTGATGTTTCGCGGCAGGCAGACACGCCGCCCCAGGCGGAGGTTTCGCGCCAGGCCGGTACGCCGCCCGCCGATGCGCCCAAGCGGTCCCTCATCCCCGTTCCCATGCCCAAGCCGTTCCAGCCTCCCCGGCACACCGCCGTCGTGGCCGGACCGCCGCCGGTCGTGAATGTTGCCGAGTGGACTTTCGTGGCGCCCACGGCGGATACGCCCCGGGAACGGCCCGCCAAGGCGTCCGATCCCTTCGCCGGCGGGGCGCCGAGCCCGGCCGCCGAACCGGCGCCCGCTCCGTCCGCCCCTGCCAAGCGTGGCCGCAGCGCCAGCAAGACGGCAACGGCCAAGTCCGGCGCAAGCGGCGCGGGCAAGACCTCGCGGGCCGCGGCGGCGAAAACCGCGGCCACGCCGGTCGAGTCCGCCGCCAAGCCGGCCGCCGCTTCCGCGCCGGCCCCCGAGGCCGAAGCGCCCGCCAAGCCCGCGCGCAAGACCGCCACGCGCGCGCGCCGTCCCAAGAAGGCCGACACGGAGTCCTGACGGGCGCGGTGTCCTGGCGCCCGTGACGGGCTTTTTCTACGGAGACAGGCCAGGGTCTCCCGGGCCGCCGTAGCGGCCCGGCGTGGCGCCCAGTTCGCGCTTGAACATGGCGATGAAGGCGCTGACGTTGTCATAGCCCAGTTCCAGCGCCACCGTGGTCACGGCGGCGCCGCCCGCCAGCATTTCCTGCGCCCGCATCAGGCGGGCCTGCTTGCGCCATGCGCCCACGCTCAGGCCGGTTTCCGCCAGGAAGCGGCGGGCCAGCGTGCGCGGCGCCATGCCGATGGCGGCGGCCCACGCATTCAAGGATCGCGTGTCCGCGGGCGCATCCGACAGCGCCAGCGCCAGCCGCTGCAGCCGGGACTCTCGGGGCAGGACCAGCGCCGCCCCGGCGCGCGGCAGGGTGCGGATCTCGTCGCGGATCAGCTCGACGATGCGGCTGCGCGCCGCGTCGGCGGCGTTGTCCGGCCAGGCGGTCGCCCGCTCGACGGCCGCCAGCAGCAATGCCGAGGCCTGCAGCACGCAGGGCGTGCGCGGCAGCCCAGCGCAGGCGGCGGGGCTCAGGTACGCGCTGTAGCCGGCATAGGGGCCGTGCGAGCGCAATCCATGCGACTGGTCGGGCGGAATCCAGACGGCATGCACGGACGGCACCACCCATTGCCGGTCGCCGGCGTAGACGGTCAGCAAGCCTTGGTACGCGCCCAGCAACTGGCCGCGCGCATGCCGATGCATGGCGGTATGGCGCAGCGCGCCATCATGGCGGCGCACCGCGATCAGCCGGGGGCCGCCCCGCGACCGGGCGCGTTCAGGCGCCAGCAGGGGCTGGGCCAGGGCGGAAGGCAAAAGTGGCTGAAACACGGTATTGAATGACCCAAACAACGCAGACTTGCCGGCATGGCGCGTCTATCGTAACGCCAGTGTCCAACAACCAGGAGCAAAGCATGCGAGCAGAGGACGTCTTGCCGGACGGCAGGGACCAGGGCGATTTCAACGGCGTGGCGGTGCGCAAGGGGACGGTCGGGGCGTTCCTCGCGAATGCGCGCGCCTGCAGCGACCCGCAAGCATCGGCCGAGGCCGTGGCGGCCGCGCGCCGGGATATCCGGGAGGCCTTGCCCGCCTTGCGGGCGCTGGGCCTCTTCGAGGTGCTGCAAGTGCGCGACCCGGCGCTGCGGGCCTGGATGCAGGAAGAGGGCGCGGGCGCGGCCTGAGGCGGCGGGGCCGTTCCCCGGGGCGTCCGGCGCGGGTGTTCTATCATTCCACGCTTCGAATCCGGGTCTTGCGGCGCCCAGCGCGCGCCACAGCCCTTCCTGCCGGACTACGCATGCAATACGTTTTGGTCAGTTCCTGCCTGTTGGGCAAGCCCGTGCGCTACGACGGGCGCGGCGTGCCCAATGGCGATGCCGTGCTCGCCCGCTGGCTGGACGAAGGCCGGGTCGTCGCCGTCTGTCCGGAAGTGGCGGGCGGCATGCCCGTTCCCCGGCCGCCGGCCGAGATCGAGCCCGGCAAGGACGCGGCCGCCGTGCTGGCCGGCCACGCGCGCGTCGTCGCGACGACGGGCGAGGATGTCACGGCGCCGTTCGTGCGCGGCGCCCGGGAGGCGCTGGCGGCGACGCAAGGGCGCGGCATCCGCATGGCCGTGCTGAAGGAGGGCAGCCCGTCCTGCGGCAGCGGCTATGTGTACGACGGCCATTTCGCCGGACGCCGCCGGCCCGGCGTGGGCGTGACGGCGGAACTGCTGCGGCGCGCCGGCCTGCAAGTCTTCAGCGAAAAGCAATGGACCGAGGCCGGCGCGTGCCTGGCGGACCTGGAGGACGGCAATGGGCGCTGACGCGGGCGATTGGCTGGCGCTGCTGGGCTTGGCCGGATGCGCGGTGCTGGCCTGCAAGGCTGCCGCGCGCGCCGGCCGCAGCAGGGGCCTGGCGCGCATGGCGGCGGCGGCGAGCCTGGCCTTGTCGGCCTTCTTCTTCTACGCCTGGTACGCGCAGTACCTGAAGTGGGACTTCAATGAACTGGGCCGCTACTACGACCCCGTCGACCAGGTGGTCTACACGGACGCGGGATTTGTCTGGGTGCTGCCGGCAGGCATGCTGCTGATCGTGGGCCTGCTGTACGCCTGGCGAGGCTGGCGGCGCTGAACCGCCCGCCCGCCGGCGCGGCGGTCATTCGCCGCGGATGTTCGCCTGCTTCACGATCCTGCCGTTGTCGGCGTATTCCTTTTGCACCTGGGCCGTGAACTGCTCAACCGTGCCGGAAGACATGATGTTCAGGGCGTCGGTCAGGGGCTTATTGATATCGGGCATGGCGGCCACCTTGTTGATGACGGCGTTCATGCGGGCGCGGAAATCCGGGCTGGTGGCGGCCGGCGCGAAGAAGCCGAAGGTGGACGTCATGTTGGCCATGGGATAGCCCAGTTCGGCCAGCGTCGGCGCGCCGGGGCGGCCCGGCAGCCGGGCCGGCGAACCCACCGCCAGCAGCTTGAGCTTGCCCTCGTCGATCAGGGTGTTGACGGGGCCGGAGGCATTGACCAGCATCAGCGTGAACTGGCCGCCCAGCGCGTCCGGCACCATCTGCGCCATGCCCTTGTAGGGCACGTGCGGGATGCGCACGTCCGCCTGGCCGTTGATCTGCTCCAGCATCAGATGCCCCAGAGATCCCACGCCCGCGGTCGCCAGCGACAGGCCGCCGGGATCGGACTTGGCCTGCTCCAGCATGTCCTTGAAGGTCTTGCCCGTGAACTTGGGCCCGCCCACCAGATACACCGGCGAATACATCACGGCCGCCACCGGCGCCAGGTCCTTCAAGGGGTCGTACAGCGTTTTCATCACGTGGGGAGACAGCGTGACGGGGCTGACGGCGGTAAACGCCAGGGTGTTCTCGTCCTGGGCGCGGGCCACGGTGTTCATGCCTATCATGCCGCCCGCGCCGCCCCGGTTCTCAACCACGACGGGGCGGGCCAGCTCCACCGCCAGCTTCTGCGCGAACGCCCGGGCCGTGTTGTCGACGATGCCGCCCGCGCCATAGGGCACGACGATGGTCATGGCTTGCGCCTTGGCGTCGGCCTGGGCCTGCACGGCGGCGGAAAATGCGCATGCGGCGCCGACCGCGAACAGCCCGGCGATCCGCTTGAACTTGAACATGGTTTCCCCTTGAAGCCCGGCGTCATGGCCGGCGCGTTATTGCGGCGGGCCAATGCGGCGCGCCGGCATGCAGTGTGTGCAGGCCGGCGCGCGGGGGCAATCGGGAATACCCGGGATTGCGGCGTCAGTTGGCGCGGTAGCCGCGGCTGGCCATGCAGGAATCCAGCATGCGGTTGTAGGTGTCCACCGTGACCTGGGTGGTCCATCGCGAGATGGTGGCCGGGTCGTAGCCGCTCTGGTTCATGGCCCAGCGCTGGCAGTCGGTGGCGGCGCCGGCCTGGGCCATGTCGACGGGCGGCGCCGGCTCATACTGCACCGGCGCGTATTGCGGCTGCGGCGCCGCGTAGGCCTCGGGCGGCGCTTCGTACATCGGGGCAGCCTGGTAGACGGGCGCGCCGTAAACCGGCGCGGCATAGAAAGGCGGACTGGTGTAGCCCACGCCCGACGAGTACACGCCGGTCTGCACATAGGACGGACCGGAGTTCGCCGCCAGCAGCAGGCCCACCGTGGCCAGCGCGAAGGCCCCGCCCACCCACCAGCCGGTGGAGCTGCTGCCGCCGCCGCCATGATGATGATGGTATCCGCCGCCGTGCCCGCCGCCCCAATTACCGCCACGCCCGCCAGCCATCGCCGGCGCGCCGGCTACCGCCAGCGCCAACGCCGCAATGGCCACCCGGCCTGAAAACCGCTTCATGATCTTGCTCCTAGGCCGCCCGAAGCCGGCACATTGCAATGGCCCGGGCGATAGCCTTACTTTACTGCTCGGTCGCCGCAATAAGTTGTCTCAACCGATACGGGGATTTCAACTGATTTCAGGATCGCGGCGATTTCCCGGGGCATCCGGCTGCCGCGCCCCTGCGGCTGCCCCGAGCGCGACAAATTGGTCGTGGAAATAGTGGCGAAAAGCGTGGATCGGTAGTACCTTCTCGCGATGATTACGGCACTACCCACTTCATCATCGCAAGACAAGCGTCTCACCAAAGGTGAACGCACACGGTTACAGCTTTTGGAGGTCGCCGCGGCGGAGTTCGCGGAGCGCGGGTTTCAGCACACCCGCATCAGCGACATCGTCGCCCGGGCCGGCGTGACCCAGCCTGTCTTCTATCAGTACTTCACCAGCAAGCAGGCCGCCTACGACGAACTGGTCGGCATGTTTTCCCA
Organism: Achromobacter sp. NPDC058515; assembly: GCF_042721735.1. Classification (NCBI taxonomy): domain Bacteria; kingdom Pseudomonadati; phylum Pseudomonadota; class Betaproteobacteria; order Burkholderiales; family Alcaligenaceae; genus Achromobacter; species Achromobacter sp. NPDC058515. The sequence continues at coordinate 559,344 of NZ_JBHXNI010000002.1, read as the reverse complement.
GCGCCTGCGCCAAGCCATCAGCCAGGCGCGCCTGCCCGACGACCTGAAGGTATCCGAACTGGCAAGCCGCATCCGCCAGGGCGTGGGCGGGCTGCTCGCCATCCTGCAGGAAGATCCCAACCTGACGCGCATCGGCTTCTTCCAGGTCGACGCCGCCGAGGCCCTGAAGGACGAGCTGGTGGCGATGATCGCCGACAACGTCCGCGCCGAGCAGCAGGCCGGCCTGTTCCGGCCGGAGATCTCCGCGGACTGGTTCGCGCAATCGCTCATGGGCATCATCGAGCGCTTCACCCGCCAGACTCCCGATGCTGCGCAGCAGCAAGCGTTATCGGAATTCATCACAAACCTGCTGCTGGAAGGCATACGACAACGAACAGCCCCTTAGCCGGGGCTTTTTTTTCGCCGGGCGGCCCAAGACTGGACTATTCCACGCGCGCCCCAGACGCCGCGACCACCTTTCCAGCCGCCTCCCAATCCGCCTTCAGCAGATCCTGGAACTGCGCGGCGGACTTGGCTTCGGCTTCGACGCCCAGCGATGCCAGGCGCGCCTGCACCTTGGGATCGGCCAGCACCTTGTTGACGGCGGCGTTGATCTGGTCGCGGTCGGCGGCGGCGATGCCGGCCGGGGCCAACAGGCCCAGCCAGGAGTCGAAGGCGTAGCCCGGCAGGCCGCTTTCGGCGACGGTGGGCAGGTCCGGCGCAAAGCGCGAGCGGCTCTTGCCGGTGTAGGCCAGGAAGGTCACGCGCGGATCGTTGCGGTACGCCGTCACGCCGATGGTGGCGGCGGTCACGGCCTGGACGCGGCCGGCCAGCAGTTCGGTCACGGCGTCGCCCGTGGACTTCATGGGAATGTGCTGCATCTGCGCGCCCGCGGCGGTCAGGAACGAGGCCATGCCCAGGTGCGAGGCGCTGCCGTTGCCGGCCGAGGCGTAATCGTAAGCGCCCGGCTTGGCCTTGACCGCCTGGACGAACTCGGCGGTGTTCTTGGCGTTCAGGGCGGCGGACGCCAGGATGATGTAGCCGGTGTTGCCGATGTAGGCGACGCCGGTGAAGTCCTTGTAGGGGTCGTAGCTCAGGTTCTTGTACAGGTACCCGGCGATGTGGTGGCTGGCCGCGGCCAGCACCAGCGTATTGCCGTCCGGCTGGGAGCGGGCCACCTGGGCCGTGCCCACCGTGCCGCCGGCGCCCGCGCGGTTCTCGATCACGATGGAGGCGTTGAGCGCCTTGCCCAGTTCATCGCCGATGGCGCGGGCGATCGTGTCCTGGACCGCGCCGGTGCCGTAGGGCACCACGATGCGGATGACGCGTTGTTCGGCTTGGGCCGCGCCCATGCCGGCGACGGCCAGAGCAAGGGCGAGCAGGGTATTGCGGCGTGCAGCTTGGAATCGGAAAGACATGGAGCGGACTCGTGGTTGTGGCGCGCGGGCGGAATGCGGCGCGCGCTTGCTTGGCGGCGTTGGACTCTAATCACTCGCGGTGCGCCGGACAACGATTTATTCGCGTCTTGTTTATTTCTTCCGGCGATATGGCTTCGGGCCGCGGGCCGGAAGCCCGCGCGCCGGGATTGGGGGGGGGCGGCTCCGCGGGGCTTTATCATGTGGTCAGCAGCGGCGTTGCGGCCGTGATCGCGCACCGCCTTTTTTTCCGGGATCACAAAGGAGATTCATTAGTGGTTCGATCAGCAACGACAGCATCCATTTTCGTCCCGCCCCGCAACCATGCCGCCAGTCTCTGGCGGCGCCGGCGGGAGAGACCCTGGCTGGCGGCCTTGGTGCTGGCGGCGATGCTGAGTTGCCTGTCGTTCGTCTGGCAAGCCCAGGCCGTGGCCGCGTCCCCGCTGCAACCGCAGGAGCCGGCCGCCGCGTCCCCGGCGCTGAGCCCGGCCGCGCTGGCCGACCTGCTGGACAATCCCGAAGTCCGCAAGGCCCTGGTGGACGCCTTGCGCACACAGGCGTCCGGGGCCAAGCCGGCCCCGTCGCCTGCGGCAGCGCAGCCGGCGCAGCCCGGCCTGCAGGAACGCATCGCCGACGGCGTGCAGCGTTTCCTGACCGGCGTGGCCGCCGAAATGGGGCAGGGCGTGGACGATATGCGCGCGCTGGCCTCGGGAGGCAGCCTGAGGATGGCCAGCGGCACCGCGGGCAGGGCCTTGCTGCCGCTGGCGCTGGCCGCCGCGGCCACGATCATTGCCTTCATCCTGCTGCGCATGATCGCCATGCGCATCTACACGCGCATCGACCGCTGGGTGGCGGAGCAGGGCTGCGAACCCGCGGTGCCGCCGAAACGCGGTGTGCCCGCCTCCATGCGCGTGCTGTATCGGCGCGCGGGGGGCATCGTGGGGGCGCTGGCCATCGATGTGGGCGTCGTGCTGCTCGCAGCCATGGCGGGCGCCGCCGCGGCCCTCTGGAGCACGCCCGGGCGCGGCGCGCTGGACTCGCTGGCGGCCGTGTTCCTGCAGGCCTTCGTGGCGGTGGAGATCGTCAAGGTGCTGATCCGCACGGTGTTCGCCGTGCGGCATCCCCACCTGCGCCTCTTGCCCATGTCCGACGAGCTGGCCAGGTACTGGAACGCATGGCTGGTGCGCGTTGCCGGGGCGGCTGGCTACGGCACGCTGCTGGTCGGTCCCGTGATAGCGGCGTCGCTGTCGCCGGCGCTGGGCCGGCTGGCCAGCATGATCATCATGCTGGGGGTGTATGTGTATGCCGTGCGCGTCATCTGGCAGAACCGCCAGCCGGTGCGCGAACGCCTGGACCGCCGCGCGGCCGGCGCGGCCACGTTCCTGGGCTCGCGGCTGCGCTTCCTGTCGCGCGTGTGGCACGTGCTGGGCATCGGCTACTTCACGATCCTGCTGGTCGTCAGCCAGGTCGACCCGACCAATGCGCTGCCCTTCATGGCCCGCGCCACGGCGCAAACCCTGCTGGTCATGGGCGTGGGCAGCCTGCTGATCCTGCTGCTGAACGCCGTGCTGGCCAAGCCCATCCGCCTGTCGGAAGACCTGCGGCGGCGCCTGCCGCTGCTGGAGGCGCGAGTCAACGCCTACGTGCCGGCCACCCTGAAACTGATCGGCTGGATCATCCGCATTGTCATGGTCCTGCTGATCCTCGATGCGTGGCACGCCTTTGACCTGTCGCGCTGGCTGGCCTCGGATGCCGGCGGGGCCGCCATCAGGATGGTGCTGAACATAGTCATCGTGCTGCTCATCGCGACGCTGGCCTGGACCGTGATCGCCAGCATCATCGAACACCGCCTCAGCCAGAGCGAAGAGCGCGGCATGCCCACCGCGCGCGAGCGCACGCTGCTGGCGCTGTTCCGCAATGCCGCGCTGATCGTCATCGTGACGATGACGGCGATGGTGCTGCTGTCGCAGATCGGCATCGACGTGGGGCCGCTGATCGCCGGCGCCGGCGTGGTGGGCCTGGCTATCGGCTTCGGGGCGCAGAAGCTGGTGCAGGACATCATCACCGGTGTCTTCATCCAGCTCGAGAACGGCATGAACGAGAACGACGTGGTGCAGGTCGCGGGCGTGTTCGGCACCGTCGAGAAGATGACGATACGCTCGGTGGGCATCCGCACGCTGGACGGCGGCTATCACCTGGTGCCGTTCTCGTCGGTGGACGTGGTGGCAAACCACATGCGCGACTTCTCGTACCACCTGGGCGAATACACCATCGCGCACCGGGAAAGCGTGGACGATGCGATCGAGCATCTGCGCGCCGCCTTCGCGGAGCTGATGACCGACACGGTGCTGGGGCCCGAGATCCTGGAAGAAATGACGGTTGCCGGCGTCACGGCGGTCAACGACAAGGGCGTGACCATCCGGATCCTGATCAAAACCACGCCAGGCATGCAGTGGGCCGTGCAGCGCGGCTACAACCGGCTGCTGAAGAAGCACTTCGACGCCGCCGGCATCGAGCTGCCGTATCCGCACACGGTGGTGTATTTCGGGCAGGACAAGCGGGGCTACGCGCCGCCGGCCAATGTGGCCTTGCAGGCCGAACCCCGCGACGAGGGCGAGAATGCCCGCGCCGCCGGGCACACGCGCCGCCGCCTGAAGCCGGAAACCGCCGGAGAGGATTCGGCCGAGGTGTTGGGCAACGAACTTGAGGCGCGCGAGGAGGCCGGTGCTGAGGCGCCGCGCACATAGCGGTTCGCGCCCGTCCGGTCATTCGGGGCTTCTGATCGCAGGCGTGTCGCCCGCGCCCATGTCCCAGTACAGGCCGGTCATCAGGCACAGCCCCTGGCGCAGCAGTTCCGGCGGCAGGTGCTCGTTGGGCGCGTGCTGCGAGCACCCCGGGTAGGAATGCGGCACCCAGATCGTGCGCAGGCCCAGCACGTCGGTGAAGATGTCGTTGGGCAGGGAGCCGCCCAGGTTGGGCAGCAGCGCGGTCTTCTCGCCGGACGTGCGTTCCAGCGAATCCACGGTCCAGCGCACCCAGGCGTCGTCGGGATCGATGCGCGTGGCGCGGAACATGGACTCGCGCGTCAGCGCGATCTCGACCATCGGAAAGCCCTGGCGGTCCAGGTGGCGGCGCAAGGCGGGAATCAGGTCGTCGGGGTCCACGCCCACCACGAAGCGCAGCTGGCAGCGCGCCCAGGCGCGCGGCGGGATGGCGTTGACGGGCGTTTCCGGGTTGCCGGTCTTGTAGGCCAGCACTTCGAAGGAACACCAGCCGAACACGCGCTCGGCGGGCGACAGGCCGGGTTCGCCCCAGTCCGGCTCGATGTCGGGGCCGTCCGCGCCTCCGTCCACCTGGCAGTCGGCCAGGGCCCGCCGCACGGCGCCGGGCAGTTCGGCGGGCACCCATTCGGGGATGCGGATCTGGCCGGTGGGCGACACGAGCGTGGAGATCGCATGGGCAAGCTTGATGCCGGGGTTGGAGATCAGGCCGCCCCAGTTGCCGGAGTGGTGGCCGCCCGCGCGCGCCTCGATGCTCAGGTCGAAGTTCAGGCTGCCGCGCGCGCCCAGGAACACGGTGGGGCGACCGGCGCTCAGCCGGGGCCCGTCCGAGGCGATCAGCAGGTCGGCCGCCAGCAGCTCGCGGTGCTCCGCGCACAGTTCGCGCAGCCCCATGGAGCCGGTTTCCTCGCCCATTTCTATCAGGTACTTGGCGTTAAAGCCCAGCTTGCCGCGCGTCTCCAGCACCAGGCGCATGGCTTCCATGTTGACGGTGTGCTGGCCCTTGTTGTCGGCGATGCCGCGGCCATACCAGCGGCCTTCGGACTCGGTCAGCGCCCACGGCGACAGGCCTTCCTTCCATTCCCGCTCCAGCCCGCGGATGACGTCGCCATGCCCATAGCCCAGCACGGTCGGCAGCGCGGCGTCTTCGATGCGTTCGGCGTACAGGAAGGGCGCCAGCGCCTTGGGATGGGTCAGCGTGCGGCAGGCGAAGCCCAGGGCCTCGAAGGCCGGGCGGATCTCGGACTCCAGGTAATCCGCCAGCACGGCGGCGCGCTCGGGGTTCTGGCTTTCCGTGGGCAGCGCCAGGCGGCGCGCCAGCAGGGCGCGGAACGCGCCGGAATCAAAACACTGTTCCGCTTGGGCGATGGCGTGGGCGCGGGTCATTGTTGTCGGGCTCCATTGGAAGAAGAGGGGGCGGGCGGGTAGAGGTGGCAGGCCGCCACGGATTGGTCGCGCAGGGCCAGCGCGGGCCGTTCGGTCTTGCACTGCGCCATGGCATGCTGGCAGCGCGGGTGGAACGGGCAGCCGGGAGGCGGGCGCAGCGGGTCGGGAAACGACAGCCCCAGGCCCATGTCGGGTATGCCCAGGCCGGGCTCGGGCGTCAGCACCGACGCCAGCAGCGCCTGCGTGTAGGGATGGCGCGGGTCGTGGAACAGCCGGGCGGTGGGCGCCGATTCCACCACGCGGCCCAGGTACATCACCGACACATGGGTGGCGATATGCTCCACCACCGCCAGGTTGTGGCTGATGAAGACATAGGTCAGGTTGAACTCGCGGCGCAGGTCCATCAGCAGGTTCATGATCTGCGCCTGAACCGAGACGTCGAGCGCCGAGGTGGGCTCGTCGCAGATGACGATCTCGGGATTCATCACCAGCGCCCGCGCGATGGCCACGCGCTGCCGCTGGCCGCCGGAGAGCTGGCCGGGCGTGTTGTGGGCCAGCCGCGGCGGCAGGCCCACGCGCTCCAGCATCTCGATGGCCTTGTGCAGCTTGGGGTTGGCGATGCCGTGCACCTCCAGCGGCAGCGACACGATGGACGCGATGGAGCGGCGCGGGTTCAGCGACGAATACGGGTCCTGGAAAATGGGCTGCACGCGGCGGGCCAGGGCGCGCCGGTCCATCTGGCGGATGTCCTGCCCGTCCAGCCGGATGGCGCCGCCGGTGGGCGGGGTCAGGCCCAGCAGCATGCGCGCCAGGGTGGACTTGCCGCAGCCCGACTCGCCCACGATGCCCAGCACCGCGCCGCGGTCCACCGACAGGTCCACGCCGTTGACGGCGTGCAGCGTGGTGCGCGGGCGGAACATGCCCGAGCGGATGGAGAACTGGCGGCTGACGGCCTCGGCTTGCAGAAGTGCGCTCATGCGGGGACTCCTTGCGCCTGGCGGATGCAGCGCCATTGCTGGCCGGGCGGCTGGCCATGGACGGGCACCGCCTGCCGGCATTGCGGCTGCGCATAGGCGCAGCGGTCGATGAAGGCGCAGCCGCGCAGGTCGCCCACCAGCGAGGGCACCACGCCAGGTATGGTGCCCAGGTGTTCGCCGGGCGCCGTGCGGCCCGGCACCGGGATACAGCCCAGCAGCCCCTGCGTGTACGGGTGGCGCGGCGTGGCGAAGATGTCGGCCACGGGGCCTTCTTCCACGATCTGGCCGGCATACATCACCGCCACCTGCCGCGCGATGCGCGCGACCACGCCCAGGTCATGGGTGATCAGCACCATGGCGATGCCCAGCTCGGCCTGCAGGTCGGCCAGCAGCCGCAGGATCTGCGCCTGGATGGTGACGTCCAGCGCGGTGCTGGGCTCGTCGGCGATCAGCAGCTCCGGGCCGCACATGAGCGCCATGGCGATCATCACCCGCTGGCGCAGGCCGCCCGACAGCTGGTGCGGATACTGCGTCAGCCGCTGGCCGGCCGAGGCGATGCCGACCTTCTCCAGCAGTTCCACCGCGCGGTCGCGGGCCTGTTGCCTGCTGGCGCGGCGATGGTGGATGTAGTGTTCCGTCAGCTGTTCTCCGATGGCGTAGGCGGGATTCAGCGCCGTCATCGGCTCCTGGAAGATCATCGCCATCTTGCTGCCGCGCAGGGCGTTGATGCGCCGCCCGCGGGCCTTGGAGAGGTCTTCGCCCAGCACCGCCAGCCGGCGCGTGCTGCGCTGCGCCGCCTTGGGCAGGAGGCCCATGATGGCCAGCGAGGTCATGGATTTGCCGCAGCCCGATTCCCCCACCAGGCACAGCGTTTCGCCGCGCCTGACCTGGAAGGACACGTCGCGCACCGCGTGCAGGGCGCCGCGCGGCGTGGCGATGTCGACTGTCAGTCCCTGTACGTCCAGGACGATATCCGTGCCGTTCATGCTCAGGCCCTCTCTTCAGGCGTCAGGAGTTGGTGCAGTCCGTCGCCGGCCAGGTTGATCGCGAAGATCAGCAGCGCCAGCGCCGATCCGGGAATGGCGATCAGCCAGAACGAGAAGAACATGTAGGCCTTGGCCTCCGAGATCATCAGGCCCCACGACGGCAGCGGCGGCTGCACGCCCAGGCCCAGGAACGACAGCGAGGCTTCCAGCAGGATGGCGCTGGCGGCTTCCAGGGTGGCGATGACAATCAGCTGCGGCGCCACGTTGGGCAGCACCTCGCCCCAGACGATGCGCCAGGTGGACGCGCCCGCGGCCTGCGCCGCGGCCACGTATTCCAGCGAGCGCACCTGCTGCGTGGCGCTGCGCATCACCACGGCGTAGCGGTCCCACTTGAGCAGGCCCAGCACCAGGATCACGACCCACAGCGAGCCGCCCACGATGGCCACGGTGGCCAGCGCCACCAGGATCACGGGCATGGACAGGCGGGTGGTGATCAGGAACGATACGGCCATGTCGACCTTGCCGCCGAAGTAGCCGGCGGCCATGCCCATGGCGGTGCCGATCAGGCCGGATATCAGCGCCACGCTGATGCCGATCAGCAGCGAGATCCGCGCGCCGTAGAACAGCCGCGACAGGTAGTCTCGCCCGAGCTGGTCGGTGCCCAGCGGATGCAGCCACGTGCCCTTGTCGTACCAGACGGGAGGCGCCGTGCGGTAGGCCAGGTCCTGGAAATAGGGATCGTGCGGCGAGATCCACGGGGCGAACAGCGCGATCAGCACGATCACGAACAGGATGCCGCCGCCGGCCAGCAGCGCCTTGTTGCGGCGCAGCCGGCGCCAGCGCAGCGTGGCGGCGGACAGCTCCAGCGGGGCGGGAGTGGGCGCGCCGGGCACGGAAGGGGTGAGGGTAGGCGTGGTCATGTCAGGACACCCGGATGCGCGGGTCGAGCCACGCGTTGGCGATATCGGCGGCAAGCGTCAGCAGCACGTACAGCACGGACAGCAGCAGCACGATGAGCTGCATCACCGGATAGTCCTTGTACGTGATGCTCTGGTAGGCCAGGTAGCCCAGCCCGTCCAGCGCGAAGATGGTCTCGATCACGACCGAGCCCCCCAGCAGGTAGCCCAGCTGCACGGCGGCCAGCGCCACCACCGGCACGATGGCGTTGCGCAGCGCGTGCTTGAAGATGATCGTGCGCGCCGGCAGGCCCTTGGCTCGCGCGGTGCGGATGTAGTCGGCGCCCAGCACCTCGATCATGCCGGCGCGGATCAGCCGCATGAAGGCGGGCGCCACGTAGTAGCCCAGCGCGATGGCCGGCATCACGAAGTGCTGCCAGGTGCCGCTGCCGGACACGGGCAGGATGCGCAGCGAGATCGAGAACAGCATGATCAGGATCAGCGCGAAGAAGAAATTCGGCAGCGCCTGGCCCAGCACCGCGATGGCCAGGCAGGCGCGGTCGATGACGCTGCCCTTGTAGATCGCGGCCAGCACGCCCAGCGGAATGGAGATGGCCAGCGCGAAGGCCAGCGCGCCCATGCCGAGCTGCAGGGTGGTCGCGAGCTTGGACAGGATCAGCGGGCCCGCCTCGGTCTTGAAGTACACGGAGGTGCCGAAATCGCCCTGCAGGATGTGCCAGAGCCAGTCGGCATACTGCACCGCCAGCGGCCGGTCCAGCCCGTAGGTCTTGCGGATCATGTCGATGTCGGCCTGGCGCGCGCCTTCGCCGGCCAGGGCCAGCGCCGGATCGCCGGACAGGTGCAGCAGCAGGAACGCCAGGACGGATACGGTCAGCGCCACCAGCGCCGCCAGGCCCAGGCGCCTGATCGTGAAATAAAGCATAGGACTTCCTCTATGTTCAGCAACGCCGGGCCGGCGCGATGCCGGCCCGGCGCGAACCGCGCCTTACTTCCAGCTCATGTCCCAGAAGCGGACCAGCTCGTCCGAGTAGGGCTTGAAGTTCACGTCCTTGGTGGCGACGTAGTAGGCGGGCAGCGTCCACAGCGGCACGGCATAGGCCTTCTGCGCGATCTGGTCCAGCGCCTGCTTGTAGGCCGCATTGCGCGCGCCGGTTTCGATGGTGTGGTCGCCCTTGTTGAGGAGGTCGCGCACCTGCGGGTCGCGGGTGATGTCGTCGTTGCCGAAGGCGAAGTACACGGGCGTGGACGCCGACACGTCGTTGACCAGGTTGGAGGCCCAGGTCTGGTGGGTGAGCGAGGCCTTGTTGCCGCGGATCATGTCGCGCATGGCGGCGTACTGCAGGAAGTTCAGCTTGGCGCGGATGCCCACTGCCTGCAGGTAATTGATGATGGCTTCGGTCTGGTTGCGCTCGCGGTAGGCCACGATGTCGATGTCGAAGCCGTTGGGGTAGCCGGCTTCGGCCAGCAGCTTCTTGGCCAGGGCCGGGTCGTACTTGTATGTCGGGGCGCCTTCCTGCGTGCAGCCCGCCTGCGACGGCGTGCAGATGGTGTTGATGAGCCCGCCGCCTTCGCCCACGATGTTCTTCAGCATGGCGTCGCGGTCGATGGCGTGGATGATGGCTTTGCGCACCCGTTCATCCTTGAGCTGCGGCGCCGGCGTGCCTTCCAGGATGTTCATCTGCATGAAGACGATGCGCATGGTGTTGCCGGCGATCATCTGCAGCTGCGGCATCGTGCCCAGCTGTTCGGCCTGGTCCTTCGGCACGCTCATGATCAGGTCCTCGCCGCCCGAGATGACCTCGGCCATCTGGGTCTGGCGGTCGGGGATGAAGCGGATCACGACCTTCCCGATCTTGGGCTGCGCCTTGGGCGAATCCTTGAAGTAGTCGGCATTGCGCTCCAGCGTGATGGACTTGCCGGGCTGGTAGTCCGCCACCTTGTACGGGCCCGAGCCCACCGGCTTGGCGTTCATGCCCTTGGGGCCGACTTCCTGGTAGTACTTGGCCGGGTGGATGGCGGCCGTGGTGGACAGGTATTCCTTGGCGCCGGGGAAGGGCTCCTTGGTGGTCAGGCGCACTTTGTACTTGTCGATCTTCTCGACCTTGTCGATCCACGCCACGTTCTGCTGCGTGACGGCCTTGTTCTTCGGGTCAGCCACGAAGTTCAGCGTGTAGACCACCGAGTCGGCGTCGAACTCCTCGCCGTTATGGAATTTCACGCCTTCGCGCAGCTCGAATTCCATGGTCTTGTCGTCGACCTGCTTCCAGCTCTTGGCGAGCTGCCCCTTGTACTCGTTGGTGACCGGGTCGCGGTAGAGCAGGGTGTCCCACACGTTGGCGGCGATGATGACGCCGATGCGGACGTTGTTGAAGTAGGGATCCACGCTTTCCGGCGCCTGGTCGTAAGCCATGCGCAGGGTGTCGTCCTTCTTGCCGGCCAGCGCCGGCTGGGCAGCCAGCGTGGCGCAGGCCAGCAGGGCGGCGGCCAGGGCCTTGAGCGGAGTGATGCGGCGGGAGGACAACGCGGGTGAGACGGGTGTGAAGCGACAATCAGCCATGGTGAAGGCTCCTCTGGAAGGACACTACGTGTGTTGCGTATCTATCGTCTCGCTCCGGCTTTTCAGCGCCGCCTCGCATTTGCGCTGCAGGTGCTGCCGCATGATGGCTGCGAGCCGGTCCGCATCGCGCGCGTCCAGGGCCTCGGCCATTTCTATGTGTTCGCGCATCGCCAGATCCCATTTCTGGCGGTTCTCGTTCGAGACAAAGCGCAGGTTCTGGATCCGCGCGTTCTGCGCGTCGTAAAGCTGCTTGAGCAGGCTGTTGTGCGCGGCCAGGCTGATGCGTTCGTGGATCTCGCGGTTCGTCCGGAAATAGGCCGGCAGGTCATGGCGGGCATGGCTGGCCATCATTTCGTACGTGAGCGCGCGGATCTCGGCGACCTCCTGGTCCGTGGCGCGTTCGCAGGCCATGCGGCAGGACATGGATTCCAGGCCGCCGATGACCTCGAAGGCCTCGCGGATGTTCGCCTCCGACAGCGCCACCACCTGCGCGCCGCGGTTGGGTTCGATCTGCACCAGCCCTTCGGCGGCCAGCACGCGGAAGGCCTCGCGCAGCGGGGTGCGGGACACGCCCAGCAGGTCGCAAAGCATGCGTTCGTTCAGGCGCGAACCGGGCGGGAATTCCCCCTGGATGATGCGCTCGCGCAGCTGCCCGGCCACCGTGTCCGGCAGCGTGCGGCCGGCGCTGGCGCCGGCGGCGCGCACCGCCGGCTGCGGCGCGGGATCGGCGGCGGCGCGGGCCGCGGCGAGATCCGGCATCAGGCTAGGATCGCTGCTCATTGGTATACAAAAATTCCCCTTGTTTTGCCAGACTATAAACCTGTCGCGCAGGCTTGAATGATGGGTGTATACCCTAGGTTATCGACGTAAAAACAATGGGATAGAGTGACGCATGCCGCAAGTCCGCATGCCCGGCATACGCCGTTTATCCGCCGCGCATCTCTCATTGGTATACAAAAAAATTCCACTTTGGGGCTACGCATGCTTTCCCTGAACACACACCTGTCCGGCCGGCACTTCCTGCAGATTCCCGGGCCCACCAACGTGCCCGACCGCGTGCTGCGCGCCATCGACCTGCCCACCATCGATCACCGCGGGCCGGAGTTCGGCGCGCTGGGGCTGGCGGTGCTGTCGGGCATCAGGCAGGTCTTCCAGACCGAGGCCCCCGTGGTGATCTTTCCGGCCTCGGGCACCGGCGCCTGGGAAGCGGCGCTGGTCAACACGCTGTCGCCGGGCGACCGCGTGCTGATGGTGGAAACCGGGCATTTCGCCAGCCTGTGGCGCAAGCTGGCGGGGCGCCTGGGCCTGGAAGTGGATTACCTGGAAGGCGACTGGCGCCGCCCCGTGGACGCGGCCGCGATCGGCGCCCGCCTGGCCGAGGACGCGCAGCGCCGCATCAAGGCCGTTTGCGTGGTGCACAACGAAACCTCCACCGGCGTCACCAGCGACATCGCCGCCGTGCGCGCGGCGATCGACCGCGCCGCGCATCCGGCGCTGCTGATGGTGGATACGATCTCGTCGCTCGGTTCCATCGACTACCGCCACGACGAATGGGGCGTGGACGTGACGGTGGCGGGCTCGCAGAAGGGCCTGATGCTGCCGCCGGGCCTGTCGTTCAACGCGGTCGGCCCGCGCGCGCTGGCCGCCGCCGAGACGGCGCGCCTGCCGCGTTCGTACTGGGACTGGCGCGAGATGCTGGGCCCCAACGCCAAGGGCTATTTTCCGTACACGCCGTCGACCAATCTTCTGTATGGCCTGCACGAGGCGCTGGCCATGCTGCAGGCGGAAGGCCTGCCCCGGGTGTTCGCGCGCCACGAGCGCCATGCGCGGGCGGCCCGGCTGGCGGTGGCAGGCTGGGGGCTGGAGCTGCTGAGCCTGGACCCGGCCGCGCACAGCCCCGCGCTGACCGCCGTGCTGATGCCCGACGGGCACAGCGCCGACGCGCTGCGCAAGATCATCCTGGACCGTTTCGACATGTCGCTGGGGCAGGGCCTGGGCAAGCTGGCCGACCGGGTCTTCCGCATCGGCCACCTGGGCCACTTCAACGACCTGACGCTATGCGGCGCCCTGGCCGGCGTGGAGTTGGGGCTGGCCGCGGCCGGCGTTCCGCACCGCCCGGGCGGGCTGCAGGCCGCCATGGAATTTCTGGCCCGCGCGCCCGCAAGCGCGGCGGCCTGACACCAGACAACCACGAGGGAAACCATGAACACGCTTATGCAGCAGGCGATCCAATTCGCCAACGACCACGAATCCGCCTGGGACCGCAGCGTCAAGGGCAACTTCGGCGTGCACCTGAACGATCCGCCGCCCTGGAACCGGCTGCTTGGGCCTATCCATGACCGCGGCCCGGTGTCGGGCGTGGTGGTGGTCGACGGCAAGACGGTCGCGTCCTGGGGCGAGCCCGAGCGGGCCGACCTGACCTTCAGCGTCGCCAAGCTGTACCTGGCCATCCTGGCCGGCGTGGCCCATGACCGCGGCCTGCTGCCCGACGTGGACGAGCCCGTCGGCAAGCGCGTGCCGGGCATCGGGTTTGACGAAGGCCAGAACGCCGGCATCACCTGGCGCCACCTCCTGCAGCAAACCAGCGAATGGGAAGGCGAGCGCTTCGGCGTGTCGGACCAGGCCGACCGCTATCGCGCCGTGACCTTCGGCGTGCCGCCCGACGGCAAGAAGGGCGACGCGCGCCCCTTGCAGTCTCCCGGCACGTACTGGGAATACAACGACGTGCGGATCAACCAGCTGTCCTATGCGCTGCTGCACCTGTTCCGCAAGCCGCTGCCCGAGGTGTTCCGCGAAGCCGTCACGCGCCCCATCGGCGCAAGCGAAAACTGGCAATGGGTGGGCTACGACGAGGCGTGGGTCGAGATCGACGGCCAGCGCATGCCGTCCGTGCCGGGCGGTTCGCACTGGGGCGGCGGCATGTCCATCAGCGCCCGGGACCAGGCGCTGATCGGGCAGATGCTGCTGAACGACGGCCAGGCCAACGGCCGCCAGGTGCTCTCGCGCGAGTGGATACAAGCCATGCGCACGCCCTGCGCGATCGCGCCGTACTACGGCTACCTGATCTGGCTGAACCACGAAGGCCGCGTGTTTCCCAGCGTGCCGGCCTCCAGCTTCTTCGGCGTGGGGGCGGGCAGCTCGTTCACCTGGGTCGAACCCGAACGCAAGATGGTGGTGATCGTGCGCTGGCTCAATTCGGCCCACGCGGACGAGTTGTTCGGGAAGATTCTGGCGGCGGTGGACGCAACCGCTGCCTGACGCCCGCGACGATGCGGTCGCAACGTTCGCCGTCGAACGAGAAGGCGTCGGCCAGCGCGACATCGATCTGGCTGGCCAGGCCCTCGCGCAGCAGGCTGCGGGCGCGGAAGAACCGGGTCCGCACGGTGGACTCGGGAATGTCCAGCGCCTGGGCCACCTCTTTCACGCTCATTTCCTCGACCGCCCGCAACATGAAGACGGTGCGGAAGTCCTCGGGCAGCAGATCGATGCGGGCTTCCAGCAGCGCGCGCATCTGGGCGCGCATGGCGGAATGCTCGGGCCGGTTGTCGGGATTGTCGGTCAGCGACGCTTGAGTGTCGGGGTCGATGGCGTTCATGGCGGCATCCAGGGGAATGACTTGCGCGTCCCGCCGCCTCAGGCGCCCCAGCGCCTCGTTGACGACGATGCGCACCAGCCAGGTCGAGAGCCTGGCGTCGGAACGAAAGCCCCCCAGCGCGCGCCAGGCGCGCAGGTAGGCTTCCTGGAGGGCATCCTCGGCCTCCGTGTCGCTCTTGAGGATGCTGCGCGCGGTGCGGAACAGCAGCCGGTTGTTGCGCCGCATGATCGCCTCGAAAGCCGCTTCTTCCCCCAGCGCCGCGCGCGACACGAGTTCGGCCTCGGCGGTTTGCGGCGAAATGGGCGCCGGCGCCTGATGTCGGGTGTTGAGCATGTCGCCTCCAGGCCTAGTCGCGGGCGCGCCCGACGCCGTAGTGATAGACCAGTGTGCCGCCAAGCCAGCCGCCCGCGGCCAGGCAGATCAGGCCGGCGGCATCCAGCAGCAAGGACACCGCGTCGGGCTCCAGCGGGCGCATCTCTTCCAGCCGCAGCAACAGGCGCAGGCTGAACAGCACGCTGGCCAGCAGCATCGCGCCCATGTGCCAGTAAGCCACCCGCAATGCTGAACCTTGGGGCACGCGGGGTAACTCGATCAGGCCGGCGAGCATGGCCGCGAGCGCCATGATGCAGCCCACGGCGAGCAGCCCGCCTGACCAGCGCCAGGCGGCCTCGCCGAACCAGAGTCCGGCGTAGTCCGCCGCCACCGCCAGCGACCAGCAGGCGATGGGAAAGTGCACGAGCGCCGGATGCAGGGGGTGGCGCGACATCACAGCAGCACGCTGGCCAGGGTCAGAAAGCCCGCGGCGGCGACGGCTGCGTGTATCACCACCACTGCCTTGGGCGGCAGCTTCTTGCGCATATGGAACGAGGCCAGAAAGAACCCGCCCAGCGCAGCCAGCAGCAACAGGACGAAGCCGATCATCACTTGCTGCGGCGCATTGCCTTGCACGAGCAGGGTGATCAGCAGAATCAGGCCCGCCGCGCCCAGCAGCGCGTGCAGCACCGACAGCGCCCAGGGGGCGAACTTGTTGCGCAGCACATGCGCGGCAAGCACCAGGCCGCCCAAGGCGCCGACCCCAAATACCACGATGGCGTAGTTCAGCATGGGTATTCTCCGAAAGAAGTGGGGACATTGGAAAGCAATGCACTGCCGCAACATCGCGAGCGGGTGCGCAGCGTTTCAGCGTGTCTGCCTGACTTGCTTTCGCGCGCACCTGATCATTGGATGGCGCGAACCGCCACTACGTTCCCGGCGGCAGGGTTATCTCCATGGGCGTGGGCGGGCGCAAGCATGGGTGTCAGACACCTACGGGTGTCTCGCAAGCATCGGTGTCTGACACCCGTGAGAGACGGGCTTCGGCTTGCGGCGGCGTTTCGGGGGGTGTCAGACACCTACGGGTGTCTCGCAAGCATGGGTGTCAGACACCCGTGAGAGACGGGCTTCAGCTTGCTGCGGCGTTTCGGGGGTGTCAGACACCTACGGGTGTCTCGCAAGCATCGGTGTCTGACACCCGTGAGAGACGGGCTTCGGCTTGCGGCGGCGTTTCGGGGGTGTCAGA